>NZ_FOLE01000004.1 GCF_900112255.1 Flexibacter flexilis DSM 6793 | reverse complement strand
TTTTTGTGAAAGTCTTTGTAAAATAAATAGGGTGGCGTGTGGCCAAAATATTGGCATTCGGGTACATAATCCAAGATAATTTCTTTGCCATTTTCAAGCCACGAAACGGGGAAAACGTGCGCAAATCCTCTGTTTTTATTGTAGCCTACAATCCGAATTTTAAACGGAATTTTGAGCATAAATAAAAAGCAAAGTAAAAACTTCGTTTGGTCATCACAATCACCAAATTTCTGTTCCCAAATTCGGCGCGGCGAATAAATAACCTCTTGGTTTTTTGGGTCAAATTTATATTTGATTTCTCGCCTACAAAAGTTCCAAATTTTGCGCAAAGTTTTATCTAAAAGCAAAATTCCGTTTGCATCGTAAACCGCTACATTGGCCAATAATGGCCGCAATTGTTCGGCGTTTTTTTCAATGTCCTCAAACAAAAATCCTACTGTTTGCCCTGCGTCTGCTCTATCGCTTAATTTGATGGCCAAACCTGAAGGTTTACTCACTTTTGAAGGATTGTTAGTTACATTTGTCATATACTAACCTCCTCGTTTAGTGGTATTTTAAGGCCTTCGGCTCTGATAAATCCTTTTACCCTTAGCGTCAAACCTGCCTTTTCTCCTACCGCTAATTTTAGCATGGTTTCGGCTGCTTTTATCTTATCTCCCGAAAATAGATATTGTACCACATTGGCGTTAGATACGCTAAAATTTAGCTCAGGTATTAATGTTTGAGCATTTGGTTGCAAGCTAACGCCTTGCGTAAGTGGTACATCTTGGCTTGCTAATAATTTAGTCCCGTCTTTATCATAAATCTCTACTTGAATTTGTTGTAAATTATATAAAGTAGGGGAGAAATTAGAAATAGCCATTACTACTTTTAGTGGCAAACTTTGGATTGATGAAAACCCTAATTTACCCACCGAAAAACTCGAAATAAGCGGCTTTAATTGGTCGGCGCGAAATGCTTTTTGCAGGTATTCCCAAACTGCCATTAATAAGGCTATTATCAATCCAAGCCCTAATATTTTACCGACAATATCTTTTGCCATTGTCTTAATTATTTTTCATATTGTGAATGCTTTTTTTAAGTGAAACTTGTATCTTTGTTTTGTCGTGCTTTGTGGACACAAATGTATTTTACGAAAAAATAACACTTTCCGTTTCGGTCGGTTTCGTTCGCTTTTGTGCCGTTTTTTTCCGTTTCGTTCCGTTTTTTTCCGTTTAAAGATTTACCTAACAAAAATTATGAACCGTACCCAATTCAAGACCATGTCCAAAGGTCAGGTAGCAAACGCCTATCAAATAACCGTGAAGACACTTAACAAGCGAATAAAGCACATCGTAAACATTGGTCGTAAAAAACTATTCACGCCAAAGCAAGTAAAAGATATAGTGGACGAACTCGGAGAGTTTGTAGCATAAAAAAAGCCCCGTTTTTGGGGCTTTTTTGTTTAGTGCCTTAGCTGGCAAATCGGATAGGGTATTGGGCTGTATGCTGGGCAAATCGGGTTTGTTGATTCCTGTAATGTGTGTAGTCTAATTCAACACCAACAAATTTAAAATCCAAATCATAGGCTGCAATTCTGGAGCTTCCACTTCCTAAGTGCGTATCAAGGATTTTGTATCCTGTTTTGGCATACTTACTAAAAACCCACTTATATAAATTGACTGGCTTTTGGGTCGGGTGTATTCGCTTCTCATTGAGCTTTTTATTCCCCTGTGCTATATGACCTTCTGTAATACTTTTGCCTTGCATCATGCCGTTCCACATATACCGAAACAGTCTAACAGAATCGTGAAGGCTGCAATAGGCAATTTCACAATCAGAATAACTACTATTGTAATTAACTTTATCCCAAATTATCCTACCCGAACCAAACTTATAATCATAGTAGTTACAACCCCAAATAATCTGATGTTCCGATACGCGGAACAATTCCCTAAAATATTCTTCCTGTGGTACTTGCCACGTATTAGTAACAGGGTAATCTATTCGTTTAATCCCGTCTTTAGAATATTCATTGCCATAAAACCCGCGTTCTTCTGGCCCTGAAAAATAAGGCGGGTCGCAAACGGCCAAATCAAAAGCCTTATCGGGCAATGCTCGCATATAGTCCATGCAGTCCATTAGGATAGCCTGTTGGCGCGGCTCTCCTTCGCTGCCGAAAAGCGTTTGCCATTTCTTCGGCTGTCCTGTATATATTATTGTTTTTCATTTCCTGTAAGGTTAAAAAAAACACCCTGTTACGGGTGCTTTTTTTGTGGTTACAAATACTTAAATTCAGATTCCGAAAGAATCGTATTTTCGCCTGGATTAAATTTACTTTCGCATTCCTCAAACGTACCCACAACAATAATTAAAGATTCTTTTGTCCTTGAACCGTCGTCGTTTGTGAGCTCTAAAAGATACCATGTTGTACACGGTTCCTCCTCGTCGTCTTCTTCTTCGTCGTATTGGCTGCAAGTACATTGACTGTGTCCGTACTCACATGTCAAACAACCTGTTATTTGCTGGTTGCTTCTTTCCTTTGAAAGGAAATTTAATTCTTCGGGTGTGTACATGATTTTATAATTTTGTTGAAAATAATTTCACGAAATAAAGCCTCTGAATTGGAAACTGCTACATTTTGAAATTCAGGCATTTTAACAATTTCATTGAAATCAATATTGATAATACCAAACTCTTTTGTGTTCTTTAATTTTTCGCGTGCAGCTGAAACTAAAGCAGTAGGCACGGCAAAGAAATTATAATTGGCGTAACCGATATAATCAGTATATTTAATATCGCTGGTTAAATCGGATTTGCTTACTTTTATTTCGATTCCAATTGTAAATAATTCGTCTCCGTAAGCCTTATAATGAGGCTTCACAAGTGCAATTGCATCAAACCGCCTTCGTTGCGGTTTAGGTTTTCCAAACCGCGTAATTTCATCGGTATCAATTCTTACCGTTACCTCTTTGTACAAAGAAAAGGCTGGCGGTGTTGCCATTTTTGAGATAAAAGGAAAGCGGTCTTTGCTTATCTGTTTTATCCAAAAATCATTACTGTTAAGCCTGTCCAATACGTCTTTTGCTGTCATGGGTTTTATTTATAATTAATTAAGTAATGAACAAATTCTTCCTGTGCGCCTGTCGCGGCTGTGCATTCGTTTTTTTGTAGCCATATCCAATAATCCGCCCAACCTTTGAAATTAATACAAGGTTTTTCGTAGCCTAAATCCTTGTGTACGGAACTTAAATGATACAAAGAAGAAACGCTACTATGATTGAGCGAAAAGAGGCAAAACTTATGTAACAAAACCGTTTCTATTGGCCTGTATTTGTACGGCTGCTTTGCGTTTTCATCGTAAAAGGCAAACACCTTTCCAAGTTCGGGGTCTTCGTTCCATTCGGATATATCTTGCAAGGGTTCGGATAATGGTAAGTTCAACATACGAAAGAAATTAACTTGATTACCATAATCCAAATTACAATAAAAATTAGCTATTTCTTTTTTGTTTTGACGAAATTTTTCCGATATATACATTACGTCTCCTTTCCAATTTTTAGCAATATCGCTATGCGTAAAATACTCAAAATGAGTATCAATATCCTTTTGCGTTTTTTTTTGAAAAGCACGCAATACAGGGATGATTTTATTCAAAACAGCCACACCTTGTGCGGCGGTTGGTGCGTTTTCGTAGACGTCTGTTACTATTTGATTTTGCATAAAAAAGAATTAAAATTTGAAATAATCGGTAAATAAAAGTGTTGCAAAAAATGCGATGCTTGCGCCTAAGAACAAGCCACAACAAAAGGCAGCTTGCATACTTAGTAGATTGATTTTATTTAGTGGATTTTGCATAAATAAGCGTATATAGTTTGGTTTTAAAATCTCCGTTAGCTTTCAGTTTCCAAATTTCAACCGTATTACTGTATTCGTCTTGATTTGGTGCGATGGCCTTATACATCAGGTCTGCCGAAAAATTATTACTGCGTGGAATTTCGGACAAATCAATTTTGAATTGATTAATAAAAGAGCCTGCATAAGTACAATGTGTAGCGTATTCTATTGTATCTCGAATTGATACTAACACCTGCAAATCTTGGCGGGTGCTTGGCTTTTGATGCTCAGTAAGATTCCACATGGCTAATAATGGTTTTGAAATTGATTAATCGTGCGTGTGATGGCCTCGACTGCCTGTGGCGGCTGCACTGCCTTTTGACCAAAATCTAATTCAATCGGGGCGGCTGGTGCGTCGGTGCATATCGTGCGGCTCGTTTGCACCTGCTCCATTGTCAGGCCGCTGTACGCTTCGGCTTGCGTTAAAAAATTCTTGGGCTTCGTACCTGCAAAGCCTGTTATTAGTTCGGGTTTGCCGCTACCGTCTAAAATTGTATTGTAGTATATAAAAGCTCTCCAAAGCCTGCCCGAAACATTGAGTTTTTGGATATATTCGATAAACTTAATATAGCCATTGTACTCGTTGAGCGTTTCGTATTGCACTGTTCCGTTTCTTTCGTCCTCAAAGTCCATAGACCAGAAACGGGCAATATTTTGCGTTTTACTCTTATAATGATTCTCGTTATAATACAATTGCATTACAAAAAGGGAATCGCTCCCGCTGGACGGCAATAACACGCGCCCTGCTTTTTTATCGGAAATTTGCATAGGATTGGAATTAAAATTTGGAGAAACCACCAAAAAGGGCTATAATTGCAGCGTTACACGCATTTGCCCTTTGGCCTCTGTAACCGACGAGTTTAATAAAACATTACGCCGTACGCATTGTTTTTGCTGTCTGTGGCCGCCGCGCCCCGCCCCCTGTTATTTTTTTTTGTAAAAAAGTCCTTAGTCGCAAAACTCAATTCATAACACTGCAAAATATTAAACTTTGAGCCGTTAAAGGGCAATTTTCATTTCAGTTTTTTAACAGTTTTTTAGCAGTACGGGGACTTATCCACATATTCACAGCTTAGTTACTTTTAAATAGTTTTTTATATGTAATACCTTTTACTATTGAAAAGTTACTATTAAATATGTGCCGCAAATTGCGGTATATGCAAAAAGAAGTGTCGTTGATTTTCAGTTGATTAGTGATGTTGGTAATTTTTCGGTTAAGCTGTGTTAAATTCGCATAGAATGGCATAACACAGTACACAGGAACGGCAATACAAGGGCTTAGATTTGATGCCTCAAATTTCGCGGGGCTAACGTATGGACTTTGGGCGGCCTCCTCGTCTGTCATATAGCACTCGTACAGGCTTTGGCCGTCGCCGTCGTCTCCTGCTTCAACAAATACTACTTCCGCTTCCACGTCTTCCACGAGTTCGGCGGGTTGTTGGCCTTCTGTTGTGGTTGCTTCTACTGCGATTGCTTCAACTGCCTGCGCTGGCTCTCCTTCCACTGGCTCGGCCTGTACCTGCTTGCGTGGCTTCCTGTGCTTTTTCAGTAGTCCAAGATTAGGGTTGATGTCGTCTTCCTTTTCCTGCTCTATGAGTTTTGCGATGGCCTCGCTATTGATGGCCGTCAAGTCCACACGATACACTGTGTTGAATCGTGCAAAATGCTTATGCGTTGGCGCAATGTCCGTTTCTTGCAAAAAGCCTAACACTAACATTTTTTTGATGTGCCTTGCTGCACTGTCGGTGCTCTGATTCATCGCACCCGCTAACATGGCCGTACTAAATTCGACGTAATAATCCTGCAATTGCGAATAAGAAGGCGCAAAAAGATTAACTACATTTTTGATGGCCGCTAAAAATGTACCTCTGATTGTATGACGCAATAATTTGCAAGTAAAATTATACTCGGCGATGCGCGCTTTTAGCAAGTTAAACATTTCTGTTACGGCTGTTTTTGGGCTTTTTTTAGCCCGAAAAACAGCCGTATTATTACCAATTGTATTATTACAAATTACATTAGCAGCATTGCCAATAATTGGCGCGTGTAGCAGGCTTGGGCGTGTAGTTATTTGCATGACTAAAAAAGTGAAAATTGAATGTTGGTTAATTTTACTAAAGCCTGTTTTTCTGTGTCATTGGCTGCCATCATGGCTATCTTGCGTAAAGTCGTGGTTTGCGTATAACGCAATTCAAACGCGCGGCCTTTTGACCTTTCCAAATACTCCGTTTCGGCTACATTTTTGAGATAATTAATTTCTTCTTCCGTTAGGGAAATTAAACAATTATCGTTAAGTTTGCGATACAAAATACTTGCGCCCAATTCCTTTATTTTTGGCAATAATGAGGCTCGGAAAAAATCAACTTCTTTAGTTGAAAATATAAATTGAGTCATGGCTCTTGGTCGGTTAAGTCGCTTAATAATTCGCGCATTTCTTGACAAAATTTGCTGCGATTGTGTTTCTGCTCTACCGCAATTCCTGTTTTCAAATCCAACAAAACACGATTCAAACACTCCAAGTCTTCGACTTCTGTATTAAGTATTTCGTTGATGTGATTTTGCAAAACCAGTGCATCGGTGTAATCCAGTGCTAATAATACTTTTGCCATATCAATTTACATTAACAAATTCAACCATAAAACCACGTTTCACCAAACAAATAGCCAATTCTTTGGCTTTTTCTTGACTCATTTTTTGCAGGTCAAGAGAAAAATTTTTACCTTTGCTTTGCATTTAAAAAAATAGAATTAAAATTACCAATTTATAGATTTTATTTAAAGCCCGTTTACGTCTGTATTCGGGCTTTTTTTTACACAAGTGCACTTAAAAAAATGCACGTGTGCGTAAAATATTAGAAACCTGATATACTCCGCGTGCCTGAATAACTATACTTTGATTTTGCAGGCACACAGTAGCCACTACTAAGGCGGGCGGTTCGGGCTGGGGATTTTAGATTGATTTTGCATTTATGAGATGATTTAGTTATTTTCCAATAACGATTTGGGTATTGATTTTAAAATAAAATACCTCGAAAGTTCGGGGGATAGCTGTATTTTTGGTGGCGGTGGTGGGCAAATACGCTCCTCGTCTGCCCCGTATTCTATTAAATACTTTACCAAAAATTCAAGCTCTAAATTTCCAAAACTCGCCCTGCTTAGGCTTGTTTTATATGCCTCTGGTGTCGTCTTAAATTGTGTAGCGTACAAACTTGCTACCTCTGTCTTTAGCGAATTAGGCAATGTTCGCAAATACTCAATTACTGCGGCTTTGTTGATTCTTGGCATAGTAAATTTACTTTAGATAAAAGTTTTTTAAATTCGCTATACTTAACGTCTTCGGCGTGTTGGATAGCCAAAAGCAATGAAGCGCGTAAATCCTGAGTTGTGTACCACGCTAAGGAAAATTGACACATAACAAGTGCGTGTATAATTTCCGAATAAGAAAAGCGAACTTCATTAATCTGTTCGTTATTGCTTGACAATGCTATGGCTGCGTATCGTCTACAAAAAGAGCCTAAAGCCACTTTAATTGCATCTCTTGATGCTATCACAGTTAATGTGTCGCGTTCATCTTCTCCAGTAGCCACAAGGCGTGCATCGAAAAAAGCCCTAAGTTGCTTTGTTGTCAGATTAACAGGTAGTTTATTTTTATTCATCGGCTACTTTCTCCAAAAAATTATCCGCAGATTCAATGATTTGTTTTTTGATAGACTCAATTTCGCGCACAAGCCAATCAATCTGATTTTGCTCTAATCCACTATCTTTCTCTCTGTCAGAAGCCACTTGCTCTATAGTTTGGATAAGCGCACTAAATGCGTTGTGCGAATCATTTTTTAAACCTACAAGAGCGTTCCTTAGGCTTTGCGCTTCTCCTATGGCATCGGAATACGATACAGGTAGGCGTTTGATTTTGAGGTCTGGAAATTCTTCGTCAGAGGTCGGGGCGTTTTGTGCGATTGCCTTTTTTTCTCTGGCCTTAACAATCCAGTTGTACATAATTTGGGCTTCGTGCACTTTATTACTAACACCATTCGCGCTTGCTGCAATTTCTAAGCACTTAAGCCGCAATCCGATGTCGTCGTTCGACTTACTGTCGTCTGCGATTCTTTTGTAAACACCACTCACTTGTTGTAGAACACCAAGCATATTTAGCATTGATTCATCAGTCATGATTTTGTATTTTAAAAAGTGAAAATTGATTTTCGGCGTTGTTTTTTGACTTTATAGGCCAAAATCTGATTTGGGACACTGTAATCAGTAGAAGTAAAATACCAACGACTAACAGATATAACGCGGCTACTTTCTTCCTTTTTGGGCTTACGGCCTTTAGGCTCTTTCTCCATACGGCTTAACTCCGTTTATCCAGTCCGTTACAGTTGGTTGATTCGGGTGTTCGTAGGCTGGATTAGTTACCCATTCGTAAAATTCTTCTGCTATCCGTGGGCTTGGTAGTGAGGATTGTCCGCTATACTCAACCCGTGCCAATTTCAAACACTCTAATCTGAGTAGCTTTTCCGATTCCGTGTAGGCGGGTTTTTCTTTGTTTTCCATAGTCTTTACCGTTGTGAAAATTCTTAGCGATGGTTTCGTAACCCTTTGGCGATTAAAATAGAATCCAAGACAAAACTTTGGCGAACTCGCTCATCTGGTAGCTCCGTCGGTATGCCTTTTACAATTTTCATCGAATCCAACTTATAATCTAATCGGCTTTTTTCTCTCGAACCATTGACCATAAAAAACACTATGATTAATCCACCAACAAAGGCAAAAAAGCCAAACACAGCATTTGAGACAATGCGAACTATTACCTCCTTGCTCTGGTCTTGCTGTCGTTTCGATTTCGGGCAATTGGTGCAACTGCTGCACCCGTCTTGCTCTTTCCAGTCCTCGCCGTCCAAAGCCTTTAAAAGATTTATTGACATGGCTACACCTGTTTAGCTTCCAACGCTTCTTTGATTTCGGGGTACTGATTTCGTAGCGATTCGGTTACGAGCTGACTCAATGCTAACCTTTTTTGCTTTTTTAATTTTTTGTAATCCAATTCTATTGCCTTTGGCAAAGAAATTGTTACGTTAAATGTATCTTGTGCCATACGCTTTTTTGGTATAATAATTGTTGTTACATTTGTAATTCAATACACTGTATTTGTATTACATTGTATCTTTTTGTATTGCAAATATTATCCCTAAAAGGATACAAAACAAACTTTATGGGTGATTTTTTTTAAAAAAAACAGACACATGGAACATATAGGGTTGAAAATCAAAACGTTATGTAAGGAAAAAAACATAACCGTACAGGAGCTTTCCAATAAATTGGGTAAAACTCGGCAAAATGTTTACAAAGATTTTGGTAGAAATAACTTTACCAATAAAACCTTACAGAAATACGCCGACGTAATAGGGGTTGATGTTGTATCTATATTAGGAGACAATCCACCTCACAATACAACACTTAACGAGAATCTAACAATACAAGAACTTAAAGACGAGAATGCAAGGCTAAAAGGTCAGATTGAGGCCAAAGACCAAATAATTGCAGAATTAATGGGAAAGCATTTCGTAGGTAAGTTTATTAGACCCTTAGTGTGGAAAAAAAATACAGAGGCGGAGGCCTAAAAAATTTGCCCACTAAACTTACCTACTATTTTTCGGTTCGTCCGAAAAACAGGGTTTAAATTGAAATTAGGCCGTTTTATTTTTCAAATCATGAAAAAAGTATTCACACTTACATTGTTGGCAGCTCTGAGTTTTGGGGCTTATGCGCAAAAGAAAGAAACAAAAGACGCGGTGGCAACGCCTGCCGCAACGCCCAAAACGGCAGGTGCTTTGACCACGTCAGAGTATCAATTGCAAGAAAAAATCTTTAGAGCAGCTCTCAAATACAGCGATGGCGATGCAGCCAAAAATGCTTTGTTTTCGATGATGGTGCAAAACCCTGAAATGGTATCTTTAAAAGATTCTTTGGCCATTTTGTATTTCAATTTGAACCGCAATGCGGAATGTGTGTTGGTGTGTCGTGATATTCTTTCGGCTAACGAAAATAATGATAACATCTTAGAAATAAAGGCAATAGCCGAACAGAATTTGGGTTTGTATCGCGAATCTTTGGCCGATTATGAAAAAGTGTATGGCAAAACCAAAAACATATCGTATTTGTACGAAATCGCGACGTTGCAATACCAACTTAAGCGTTTTGGGGAATGTAATACGACGGTATCCGCTATTTTGAACAACGAAGAAGCCACCAAACAAACTATTTCGATTTCGGCAGGGCAAGGGCAAAGCCAAAAAGTGCCAATGAAGGCCGCAGCGTACAATTTGCGTGGCGTGATTGCGGGTGATTTGAAAGAATATAGTGCCGCTATTTCTAATTATGAAGAGGCGTTGAAAGTTTATCCAGATTTTGTGTTGGCCAAAAATAATTTGGAGGTATTGAAAAAGTCCCAACCTAAAACCAAAACAACCGATAAGGCAACTGCTACGCCGAAGAAAAAATAATTGACGAAACAATGATTAATTCAACACTTGCCCCTATCGTATTGTTTGTGTACGGGCGGCCTGCGCATACGCGCCAAACGCTGGAGGCTTTATTCCAAAACGACTTAGCCAAAGAAAGCGTTCTGTATATTTTTGCTGATGGTGCTAAGCCGACTGCTTCGGCGGAGCAATTAGAAAAAGTACGCCAAACACGCGAAGTTATTCGTGAAAAGCAATGGTGTGGGCAAGTACATATCGTGGAGTCGGAGACGAATAAGGGACTGGCTCAGAATATTATAGAGGGCGTTACACGCATTGTAAATCAGTATGGTAAGGTAATAGTGTTGGAAGACGATATAGTTACGTCGGATGCGTTTCTGGCGTACATGAACAATGCTTTAACCCTTTATCAGGACAATGAGAAGGTTATGCACGTCAGCGGCTATACTTATCCGATTAAGGCAGATAGTACACCTTCTTCTAACTTTTATTTTGCTAAAATGATGCATTGTTGGGGTTGGGCAACATGGAGTAGGGCTTGGAAATATTATAAAAAAGATGCTGCCGATATCAGTAACAAGTTATTGAGTAGGGGGCAGGTTCGCGAGTTTGATTATGATAATTCGGGATACTTATACAGCCAAGTACAATTTAACTTAACAGGTCAATTGAATACATGGGCTATTTTTTGGCACGCTGCAATTTTTCTAAACAATGGATTGTGTTTGAACCCCAGACAGTCTTTTGTACAGAATATAGGCACTGATAGTTCTGGTGAACATGAAGGTGCTACGGACATATATTATCACTACGACCCGCTGTGCCGTGAGGCAAAGGTCGAGTATTTGGCTCCCGTGGAAGATAAAGAAATGGCTCAGAAAATTGCCTATTATTATAAATACTTCACCAATTTGTCTCTTAAAGAGTATAAGAAACGAGAGCTTATCAAAAAAATTAAATCTATTTATGCGAGCCCCTTGGTTTTTGGAATATTGGGTCCGATAGTAAAAGGTTTCAAAAAAATAGTAAAGTAAATAATATCTTCAACCCAAAAAAAATACGCATGATTAACCCAAACATAACTATCGAACAACTCAACGCCATGAGCAAAGGCAATATGGGCGAACATTTAGGCCTTGAATTTACGGAAATTGGCACGCACCATCTTTGCGCCAAAATGCCAGTTGATCATCGCACACATCAGCCGATGGGCTTGTTGCATGGTGGCGCGTCGGTGGTGTTGGCCGAAACACTTGGCAGTGTCGGGGCTATGTGCTGCCTGAATCCTGAAAAGCAATATTGCGTAGGCTTGGAAATCAATGCCAACCACGTGAGCGGCGTACGCGATGGCTATGTGTATGGCAAGGCTTCGGCGGTACATATTGGTGGCTCTACGCATATTTGGGAGATTCGTATCACGACCGAAACGGGCAAACTCGTGTGCATTAGTCGCATTACGATGGCCATTCTCAACCATAAAAAGTAATTTCTTTTTTGATTTTTTTTAATGCAAAATCCACAAGATTTTATCCGTGACTTTAAGGCGCGTTTGTTCGAGACTACTCCCAAAAACTTCGAGCAACGCGCCTTAGAAGCGTTTAGATTTCAGGCAAAACATAATGCGGTTTATCAGCAGTTTATTTCGTATCTGGGAGTCGAGCCGCAGTGCGTGAACAATGTGCCGCAAATTCCGTTTATGCCCATTGAGTTTTTTAAAAACCATAGGGTTTTGAGTACTCATGCGCCCATCGAACAAATTTTTGAGAGCAGCGGCACGACGGGGCAGGTGAGGAGCAAACATTTTGTAACCGATACCGCTTTTTATTTGCGTACCTGCGAGCAGATTTTTCAGCAACATTACGGCAAATTATCAGATTTTACGTTTTTGGCGTTGCTGCCCTCGTATCTGGAGCGAGACGGCTCGTCGTTGGTGTGTATGATGGATTATTTTATCCAAAAAGGGGCGGAATATTCGGGGTTTTATCTTCATAATATAGACGAATTAATACTGAATCTGAAAGCAGCAAAATACGCAGGCAAAAAAGTGATGCTTTGGGGTGTAACTTTTGCTTTGCTCGACTTGGCCGAACAGCACGATTTGGATTTGGAAGGTGTGATAGTGGTTGAAACAGGTGGAATGAAAGGCCGCCGTCAAGAAATGATTCGCGAAGAATTACATGCATTTCTTTGTCGTAAATTTCATATATCAACTATTCACTCTGAGTACGGGATGACTGAGCTTTTTTCGCAAGGCTACTCCGCAGGAAATGGGATTTTTACAACGCCGCCTTGGCTAAAAATCCTTCTTCGCGACCCTAATGACCCCTTCGATATGAATATTTCGCGCAAACGCGGAGGCATTAATGTGGTTGATTTGGCCAATATAGACTCATGCTGCTTTATAGAGACAAAAGATATGGGCGAATACGATCAAAACCTTACATTTAGAGTGCTTGGTCGTTTAGATAATAGTGATGTTAGAGGCTGTAATTTGATGCTGTATTTTTAGTTATTTTCAATAGTATGTTTTGTTTTTTGATTAAACAGCAGAATATACTATTATTTTTTGTTGTTTTTTTTTGCAAATCAAACACATACAAGGATTTGCTATTAAATCAATAATTTACTAACAATGCATCTACTACATTTGTAATGCAGTTAAGTAGAATCTTAAACGACATTCAAATATGAGAGCTATCGCTAACCCTACCGTTCAGTTAATCAAGTTAGGTGCAATCCTTTTGTTAGGAGCTTTGTCTATGCAATCTTGCGGTTTGCGCACTTGCCCTACTTATTCCAAAAATGTAATTAAGCAAGAAGTTAAAACTGTTGATGCAAAAAAATGCTAAGCAGTTGTATTGCCTCTGTCAAAATATAAAAAACCGATAAACACATTGATTGTTTGTCGGTTTTTTATTTTATGTAATGCTGGTAGAAGTGTTTTTTCTACAATAAAAAAACGAGATACCTAAAATAAGCATCTCGTTTTGAAACTTCTAGTCAACTATCAAATTTTAATTCTTTTTCTTAGCGTCCTTCCAAAAAACGATTCAGGTCTCTAACGCTTGACGAAAACTGAAAAGCATCGTTTACTTGAAAATAGTTTTGGCGGTCGTAAGTATAAGCATACGCAAATTTTGCAAACTCAAGGCGTGTTTTTTCAAAAGTAAATTGATTCATAATCGACTTAACATCTTGCGTATAAATCAAGTAGCCGCCGCGCAAAGCCTGTTGTGCTACCAAAAGTTTTGTATTGTCGAAAGACTCATGCTGAATGCTATTCTGTAAGGCTTGCAACGTTTGAGCTGGCATAATGTTAGGCGAATTGTTATAGCCACCACCGTTATTATTGCCATAGCCACCACCATTGGTATTGTGATAGCCACCACCATTTCCATTGTTATTGCCATAACCGCCGCCATTATTGTAACCACCGCCGCCATTTCCATTATTATTACCATAGCCGCCGCCATTATTGTAACCGCCACCGTTATTATTGCCGTCATGTCCGTGATGACCACCGCCGTGTCCGCCGTTGTGTGGAGGTTGTGGAGTTGGCGTTGGAGGCGCAAGGGCTACCATGTCTGTTTTTACAAATTCAAAACCTCTACGGCCAGTTTTGCGTGCATAAAAATTAGTTTCAAAACCACCTTCAAGCATTACGCTGGTTTGGTAGTCTCCTACGCTGCCGTTGGCTGCATAAATGCGTAAGGTTACGTTGTGTTGCCCGTCTCTTACTATTGGCGTACGCACGAAAGGCGCAGCGGCTGAGTTGAGCAATTTGCCATCAAAATATACATGCAATAATTGCCCTCCGTTAGAAGAAAATGTGGCAGAAGCTGGCATCGCAAATATTTGTAAAGCGGCCAAAACTAAAACGAATGATAGGACTAACTTTTTCATGGCTATAAGAAGTTTATTAAGTGTAAGTCTTTGTTTGTGAGATAATTACTTTCAGTAATTGCTTTGTTAACTGTACTTTATCAAACACCGTGCCAGAAATTTATTTTCTAAAGTATTTATCTTAAAAATATTTTTCGGCGGCGTTTCTTTTCTCTCTACAAAAGTCTTGCCAAAGGGTTACAATCCATTCGTATTTGTATCAAAACAGAATATAAAAATGCCTGAATTGGCATTGTTTTTGGTAGTTTTGTCATCAACAAACAAATACAAAATCTATATCCGCATGAATATCAGACATTTGTTAATTATCGTCGGACTTTTTGGAGCAATCGCGGCCAACGCCCAACAAAAAATGTTGCTCACCGACCCACAAGTTAAAATAGATGCCACCAACGCCGTGAACGCGTTATACAATTTTAAATTTGAAAAGGCCGACCGCGATTTTCGTTGGCTCAAATTCAAATACCCAGAGCACCCAATGCCGTATTTTTTGTTGGGGCTGGCCGAATGGTGGAAAATTATGCCCAATCCTAACGACGAAACCCATGACGATGCGTTTTTTGCGTACATGGACACGACCATTTCCAAAGCAGAAGTAATGCTTGACCAGTCCAAAACCAACAAAAATGTAGAAGCTTGTTTCTTTTTGTCGGCGGCGCATGGCTTCAAAGGCCGCCTGCATTCCGAACGTCACAACTGGAGCAGAGCCACCAACGCAGGCCGCAACGCATTGAATTATTTGCAAAAAAACCGCGAAGACAGTGCAGCTACTTTTGGTTCTGAGTTCTTATTTGGTGATGCGCTTTTCAATTATTATGCCGTATGGATACACGACAACTACCGTTGGTTGCGCCCTGTGCTTTCTTTTTTTCCGAACGGGAATAAAGAGTTGGGCATAAAGCAGTTGGAAACTGTATCG
Source organism: Flexibacter flexilis DSM 6793 (assembly GCF_900112255.1). Taxonomy (NCBI): domain Bacteria; kingdom Pseudomonadati; phylum Bacteroidota; class Cytophagia; order Cytophagales; family Flexibacteraceae; genus Flexibacter; species Flexibacter flexilis. The sequence continues at coordinate 306,736 of NZ_FOLE01000004.1, read as the reverse complement.
CGTAACGCGTTTTATACGCGTGTGGAAGCTCAATATTATTTGGCACGCATTTATTATAACGACGAAAATCAACCCGAAAAGGCTTTGCCTATTTTGGAATATTTGGCTGCGACTTTCCCCGACAATGCCTATTTCCAAAGGCTTTACGCGCGTATCACGTACTCGCAAGGCCACATAGACAAATGTGAAAAAACTTCGCTGGATATTTTGGATAAAATTCAAAAGAAAATGCCAGGTTATGAGTCCACCAGTGGGCGTTATGCTTCGTTTTTCTTGGGTTATATTTTCAAATATCGCTACCGCAACGCGGCCAAATCCAAAGAATATTTCCAGATGGCGATCAATTTTGCCAAAGACACCAAATCCACCGAAACGGGTTATTATTTGTACGCTTTGCAATATTTGGCGCAGGCTGCCGAAGAAGAAAAAAATTATTCGTTGGCCAGAGATTATTACGAAACCATCAAGGACGATGCCGACTCCGATCATGAATGTTATAAGTTTGCCAAGAAAAAAATCAAAGAACTAAAACGCAAGTAAAAGTCTGTTAATCAGATTTTAAACAAAATAAAAAATGACATTTAAAGAAGAGTTAGTGCCGCTATCACAGGCCGAAAAAGAAGCCTTAGCCGCCCAACAACGTAAAGCCTACATCGCATTGGTGGCTTATGCATTGGTGGCTTCTGTGGGATATTTTTTTGTGGCTGGTTTGCCCGTTGCCATGTTTGTAAAAGGCATGGCCGCCTTCGGGTTGAGTGCGGTGGCGATGGCCTTGTTTTTGTGGGTAAATAAAACGCTCGCAGATAGCCAACAACAAACCAAACGCGTTGTTATAGGCCAAATTACGGCCATTGAGCCACACAGCAAAGGTGCTGTTTGGATTTTGGGAGAAGAAAAAATCATAATTGGGGCGGCGCACGCGGCCAATTTCAAGGTTGGGCAATGGGCTTGCGTGGCTATTTTACCCAAAAGCAAACAAATTTTGTCGGTAACGGCAGCCGAACCATTGGCAACTGCCGAGCCTTCGGAGGCCAATCCAAACGCAACAGCAGCAACACAAACCGAAAACCCCAAAGCTGCCATTTCAAGGCACACGCACACCGAGCCGCTTACACCAACGGACAAAGATTTTTTGGAAAAACAAAAACAATTGATTCTCAATCAAAACTTGATTGCGGCTTTGTTGTGGGGCGTGCTTACGTTTTTTGTGATTAAAATTATCGTTCGTTTTTTGGCCGACAACAGCCCCGAAGGACGTTGGGCATGGGCTTCGGACTTGCTGCCCGCTTTGGCGGCGGCGGCGGCTTTGTGGTTTTCGTACAAACAATTTGCGCGAAAATACGATCCTTTGCGCAAGGCCATTCGTCAAAACAAAAAGAAAGTTGTTACGACGTATGTAGCCGAAAAACAAATTAGTAACAAGGACTTAGAGCCACATTATACGCTGCAAGGGCATTTGAGTGTGTATAAAAATTATTTGAAAATAGACGGCAATTATTTGAATGTAAGCGAAAATATTTATCAGATAACACAGCCGAAAACTGCTGCCCAGTTGCATTTTGCCTCCACCGAACACGACGAACCATTCTTGTTGGTCTTGGATTTGAACGGTCAGAAAAAAGCATTTTTCTTGGGCAAATAATAAAAAAGTGAATTAAAGGGATTTTTAAGTTAAAAACATAGCTTTAACAATGGAGAATCCAAAAAAAAAATTACCTTTGGGAGATTTTGGTCAATGCCTTTGAGGCTTATGGCCTATGGGTCTGAGTTAGGCTTTGCATTATTGTTTAGTAAGAAATTAAAACAAAATTAGTATCGTATGTCTCACAAGTTTTCGTTACGCAAACACGCATCAGGATTGTTGCTTTCTACGGCAATTTTGGCTTATGGCTGCTCGCCAGCTCCTAAAGAGGGAGAAAAAACTAACAAAGACAGTGCGGCCACTGCCACCGTTTCCGCTACACCAGATACAACATTGAAAGAAGAAAAGGCAGAAGATTTTTTCTTGAGTCTTCCTTCTCCTATCCACATTGCGCATTTGTTCAAAAGAGCAGGCCTCAAATACATAGACGGATTGGGTAGCGACCCGAACAACGTATCCAAATATCAATCGGAGTTTAGCAGCTCTCTTAACACGGGTGTTTACACCACAGATTTGGCCTACGCGACTTTCAACAACAAGAGTCAAGTGTCTATTTCGTATTTCAAAGCCGTGCGCACCTTGGGCGAAAAACTAAACATGGCCAGCATTTTTGACAAAAACGGCCTTTTGCCTCGCTTTGAGAAAAATTTGAACAACCAAGATTCACTTGTTTCGATCATGTCGGATATGTACATGGAATCTGATTTGTTGTTGAAAGAAACTTCTCGCCGCGACGTAGTGTATTTGTCGTTCGCGGGTGCTTGGGTGGAAAGTATGTACGTTGCCACTTCGTTGGTGAGCAAAGAAAAAAATCCTGTTTTAGTAAAACGCATTGTACATCAACATCTTACGCTTAACAAACTGATTAAGTTGTTGGAAGATTACAAAGACAGACCACAGGTAGCCGACCTTATCGCGCAGCTTAATGAAGTAAAAGTTACACTCGATAGCCTCAATGCAAACAAAGACAACATTGATGAGGCAACCTTCAAAAAGTTCTCTGAGCAGGTAAAACAAATTCGTGGCAAAATAATTGCTACTGTCTAATTGGGTAGCTCAGTACAGAGCTTTTTAAACAAAAATTATTTCAAAGCAAAAAATAAAACTTTGGTATGAAAATCAGTCTTTTTTCTAAGTTCGTGTGGCTTTGGTTGCTTTTGTTGGCTGGCCATGTTTCTTTTGCGCAATGCGACGATAAATCTATCCGCAAACACTGCAAAACCAGTTTGGGACACTACATATTTGAAACTGCCGATTACAAACCCTATTCTACTTTCGCTAAAAAAGATTATTTGGAAGCAGAGTTCTCGGCTTACGAAGGCGAAAATTATAGAATTGTGAATCTTTGTTCGGGTTTTGCGGAAGACGTAGAATTTACCATCATTGCCCCAGACAAAACAGAATTGTTTACCAACGCCAAAGGAAAATCAGTAAAGCATTTTGACTTTTCGGCAAGCCAAACAGGCGACTATACGATTCGCTTCAAATTTTCATCAAGTGCCAAAACACAGGCATCGTGTGTAGCGTACGCCGTTGGTTACAAATAAGATTTTTTATTTTTAGCATTGCTCAAAGGCCGCTTGTTTCGTACAAGCGGCCTTTTTTATTGCCCAATGATTTCCGAAACCAAAGGTCTGAAAATATTGTTTTTATAGAAACAGAAAATAAAAGTTTCTCACTAATTGAGGCGGGAACAATAGGAATATAACACTACCTTTGCGCCCCAATTGCATACAACTTACGAACATGAGTGCTGAATTTATAAAAATCTACCCCGAAAACCCCGACATGCGCCGTATCGAGCAAGTAGTTCGTTGTCTGCGCGAAGGCGGCGTAATCATTTACCCCACCGATACGGTGTACGGTATGGGTTGCGACATACACAACCAACGCGCCATTGAGCGCATCGCACGCATCAAAGGTATCAAGCCCGAAAAGGCCAATTTCTCGTTTATTTGCTACGATTTGAGCCACCTTTCGGAATATACCAAAGGCGTGGACACGCCTATTTTTAAGTTAATGAAAAAGGCTTTGCCTGGCCCGTTTACTTTTATTTTGGAAGCAAATACGAAAGTGCCCAAGCTGCTGAACAACAAAAAGAAAACCGTTGGGATCAGGATTCCTGACCATAACGTTCCGCGCCAAATCGTCAAGGAACTTGGGCACCCGATTCTGACTACGTCCATTCGCGATGAAGACGAAGTAATCGAGTATTCCACTGACCCTGAGTTGATTTACGAAAAATATCAGCACTTAGTTGATCTGGTCATAGACGGCGGCTATGGCAACAACGTGGCCTCTACAATCGTGGATTGTAGCGAAGGCGAACCCGAAATTGTGCGTCAGGGCTTAGGCGACATCGAACAATATTTATAGAAAATAATATTGGCGGCTGCGCCTGTGCAACTTTTCTCAAAAAAGATTAGTTTTGTAGGATAAGTTTGCAATCAAAAATACTTTAGTGCGGCCTGTGGCCAGCTTTTTTCCTTCAATCATGATAACGACCGAACACGAATTAGACCCTCAAATTATAGCCGCCATCAAAAGCGTTTACGACCCCGAAATCCCAGTGGACATTTACGAATTGGGGTTGATTTATGAGATCAAGGTCTATCCCATCAACAATGTTTATGTACGCATGACGCTCACTTCGCCTTCTTGCCCGTCGGCGGGAACGCTGCCTGGTGAAGTGGAAATGGCCATTAGAGCCGTGCCAGAGGTGCAAGATGTACAAATTGAACTTACTTTTGACCCGCCTTACAGCCAAGACATGATGTCGGAAATTGCGCGTTTGGAATTGGGCTTTATGTAATATATCCTGTTTATTAAAATCAATCTTAAAACTAAATAACGATTATGTATCCAGAGCATTTAGTAGCTCCTATGCGCCAAGATTTGGTGGCGGTAGGTTTTCAAGAACTCAAAACACCTGCCGAAGTAGATAGCACTTTGGCCGAAAAAGAAGGTACAACTTTGGTTGTGATTAATTCGGTGTGCGGTTGCGCAGCTGGTGCGGCTCGCCCAGGGGTGAAATTGGCTTTGCAACGCAGCGAGAAAAAACCAACTCGCCTTACAACGGTGTTTGCGGGTGTGGACAAAGACGCTGTGCAAAAAGTGCGTGAATATACAGTTCCGTATCCGCCATCTTCGCCAGCTATTGCGCTTTTCAGAGGTGATCAGCTGATCCATTTTGTAGAGCGTCATCACATCGAAGGCCGTTCGGCAGAGATGATTGCCCAACATTTAGGACAAGTTTTTGAAGAATTTTGCGCGTAAGTTTTTTCGATAAAAGCAAAATTTAATGCATTTTAAGCCAAAGTTTTCAAGACTTTGGCTTTTTTGTTAGTCGAATTGCAATATGAGGTTTGAACGTAAAAACGGCCTGACAATTGTCATACATTGATTTGCAAATAGTGTATAACTTTAAAACGTTTTTAATACAATTCAATCATTATACATATTTTATTCTGCTAAAACTATGATTAACCGAATTAACTCTTTTGGAGAATATTGGAGTGCATACAATGAAAGCGTGCAAAACCCAGAGCAATTTTGGGCAAATCAGGCCGAATCTTTCTTCTGGAGAAAAAAATGGGATTCGGTGTTGGAATGGAACTTCGAAGAACCAAGTGTAAAATGGTATGGAGGAAGTTTGCACAACATTACGGAAAACTGTTTAGACCGTCATTTGTTCACGCGTGGCAATCAAACCGCCATTATTTGGGAACCGAACGATCCTACTCAAGCGGCTCAACATATCACTTACAAAGAGCTTCATGAGCGCGTATGTAAAGCGGCCAATATTTTAAAAAACAATGGCGTAAAAAAAGGCGATCGCGTTTGTATTTATATGCCAATGGTGCCTGAGTTAGCTGTTTCGGTGTTGGCTTGTGCGCGTATTGGTGCTATCCACTCTGTAGTTTTTGCAGGTTTTTCGGCTTCTTCATTAGCCGACCGCCTCAACGATGCCGAAGCAACCGTAGTGCTTACTTCGGACGGTGCGTATCGTGGCAATAAAAGCATTGATATTAAAGGAATCGTGGATGAGGCTTTGGCTAAAAGCCCAACCGTAAAGCGTTCTATTGTTTTGCGTTATGCCAATACGCCTGTAACATTCACAGAAGGCCGCGATATTTGGTGGCACGAAGAAGAAGCCAAAGCAAGTGCTATTTGTGAAGCAGAACCAATGGAAGCAGAAGATATGCTTTTCATCCTTTATACTTCTGGCTCTACAGGCAAGCCTAAAGGCGTAGTACATACGACGGCTGGTTACATGGTGTACGCGGGTTATACTTTCGCCAACGTGTTCCAATACAACGACGGTGACGTATATTGGTGTACTGCCGATGTGGGTTGGATTACTGGTCACTCATACTTGGTATATGGCCCATTGCTCAACGGTGCAACAACCGTTATGTTTGAAGGCATCCCGACTTATCCAGACGCAAGCCGTTTCTGGAAAGTAATTGAAAAACATAAAGTTAATATTTTCTATACAGCTCCTACCGCTATCCGTTCATTGCAAGGCTTTGGTTTGGAATATGTAGAAGGCCACGATCTTAGCTCTTTGCGTGTGTTGGGTTCGGTGGGCGAGCCTATCAACGAAGAGGCTTGGCACTGGTACCATGACCACATCGGCAAAGGCCACTGTCCTATCACGGATACTTGGTGGCAAACCGAGACAGGTGGCATCATGATTGCGCCTTTGGCGGGTGTTACGCCAACCAAACCATCTTTTGCTACTTTGCCATTGCCAGGTATTCAGCCTGTTTTGGTGGACGAAAAAGGCGAAGAATTGGTAGGCAATGGCGTAGAAGGCAATTTGTGTATCAAATTCCCTTGGCCTTCGATGATTCGTACAACCTACGGAGACCATGAGCGTTGTCGCTTGAATTACTTCTCTACTTATGCAGGAATGTATTTCACGGGTGACGGCTGCCGCCGCGACGAGGACGGTTATTACCGCATCTTAGGCCGCGTGGACGACGTAATCAACGTGTCTGGCCACCGCATGGGTACGGCAGAAGTAGAAAACGCCATCAACGAACATTTGGCCGTAGTGGAATCGGCGGTAGTAGGCTATCCGCACGACATCAAAGGACAAGGCATTTATGCTTTCGTGATTTGTGATACACACGTGCCAATGGAAAGCAGTTTGCTCAAGTCCGAGATTATCGCGACGGTAAGCAAAATTATTGGGCCAATCGCTAAACCTGATAAAATTCAGATAGTGAAAGGTTTACCAAAAACGCGTTCGGGTAAGATTATGCGCCGCATCCTGCGTAAAGTAGCAGAAGGCGACATTTCTAACTTGGGCGATACCTCTACGCTACTCGACCCAACGGTAGTAGAAGACATCGTAGCAGGTGCTAAATTAGTTTAGTTTTCGTCTTGCTCATACATTTTTGCACAAAGGCCGTCTCCTCAAGGGGCGGCTTTTTGTTTTTTTTAAAAATATTTTTATATAAATTGGAGAGCTATTTTGATTATGCTTGCCAAAGCCTCAGATAAATCAGAAATAAACACAAGTTTCTACAAAATGAACGCAAAGGTTGCGTTTATAAAGATGTTAGCTGTAATACACTTTTGGCAAATTTACTTTTAATTGGAATATTTATTTTTTTTGTAATTAGATATGATTTTTCTTTGTTTGACAATTAAAGACTATTTTGATATAGTTGAAAGTGTTGGTGTTATAGTAACATCGATTGTAGCAATTTGGGGCATTGATTCATGGCGAAGAGAGGCAAAATGGAAGCGCAGATATGAACTTAGTGAGGAAGTATTATATCTGTTTTATAGCTCAGCTGAGAGTATTAAAAGAATTAGAAGTCCATACTCGTCTATTAATGAAGGTTCAACAAGAGAGAAAGCACCTAATGAAAGAGAAGAAATTACAGAACTATTAAATAGAGCATATGTTGTTTACGAAAGATATGAAAAGGAAAAAGATGTATTTATTCAACTTTCAAAATTAAAATATAAATTTAGAGCTGCTTTCGGTCAAGAATCAATCGTACCATTCGAGGATTTAGACAACGTTCTTAAGGATATTTTTTTAGCGGCCCATAAGCTTGGTAATGTTTACTGGCCAAGACAAGGTACGAAGATGAGTGACGATGAAATTAATAGACACTTAAAAAAGATGAGAGATAACCAAGCAATTTTTTGGTTAAATATGGTAGATCCTGATCCTATTGAGAAAAGAGTGAATCAGATTATTGAGAATATTGAAAAAATATGCGAGAAAAAATAATTCTCCTCCATGGTTTGTGTCTTCACAAATCATAAAAGACGATAAACGTATGTGGTCTGTGAGGACACAGACCACGGGGAAGGATGAGCCTTGATTACCCCAACAACGCCAATGCTTCAACGTTAGCGGCTATTAAAGCAAAAAACCTTAATATTACAAAAGATATGAACACTAGAATTTTATTTGCAATAATTATTTGTCTTTGTATAACGAATAGAACTTTATCACAGTGTCAAGAAAAAAATGGAGTTCCTTTTGAAATGAAGAAAATCGCAGGAAAACGGCCTATTTTCAAAGCTTCTGTTAATGGCTTTCCTGCCAATTTAATGTTTCATTCAAACGCTTCCTTTTATTTACAACTGAATCACGCTTTTGCTTCACAAGTCGGCATTGATAGTTTGGTATCAAATGGAAGTTTTGGAATTTCTAAACCTGGTAAAGTAAGCGAACTTGGACGAGACAGCGCTAATGTAAGCCTCTTGCAGGTTGGGATCAATCAATTAAAAAATGTACCTGCATCCATTTTTGAAGTACCTGATGGCGAAATAAATGCTGGAATGGCTGGAGTAGACTGGATTAAAACCAATCGTATAGTAATAGATTATAAAAAGAAAAAATTTTTCTTAAATCCTAAAATTGAAACCTTGGAATGCTTGAAAGCTAAATTAAGTAAAGAAAAATACATTAGTATCCCAATAAAATTTGATAGTGTAAGACAACGGTATTTAGTGAAAATTGAAATTGGTGGATTGACAAGGAACTTCACTTTAAGTACTGTAGCCTTCACCACAATTGATTCCGTTTTTGCCGTTGACCTTTCATTGAAGATAAAGAATACTGGCAATAGCTATGGTGGACCTACTGGTTCTGTAGGTTTTGTTTACGAAAATACAATACCATTGATATTTAGCTTGGTAAATCATAGGTATAAAATTAACAAGCTAACTATTGAAGATATGTATGCTTATATAAAAGAGACAAGAACAAAAGAAAAATCTGAAAATATTGGTGGAATATTAGGGGCAGATTTTTTAGTAGAACATAAGGCTATTATTGACTTTGGTAACGAGACTCTTTACCTTAAAGAATAACAGCCGCTAACATCGGTTTGGCAATATGGCGGGCTGACGTGCAAACTTAAGCTTTGTGCTCTGAAACCCACCATCGCCAAGCCCCCAACTGTTAGCGGTAATTTTGCAAAATTGACCTTACAAAGGCAAGATCAAAATGAAAAAAATAACTTATTTTACGATAGGAATAGGTGCTATTATTATAGTAATAAAAATATTCAAAACAATGTTAAATGGATTTGGAAATATTGGAAGTACATCGGGTGGATACTACTCACCTGTACCTTATTTTATTACAAAAGAACCAACAGTTGTAAAAAATATAACCGTCCCAAAAGGAACAACATTACAATATATTTTAAGCCCTTTTGCAGAAGGTCAGCAAGATATAATGTTGAAAGAAAATAATATCGACGCTATAAATTTACCCGAAGGTAAAACGATAGATTGGGGAGGTATTCCCGTAACTAAATTTAATGCTACGGGAGATTTTATTGATGGTTCTAATACAAAAGGTTTTTCAATTTCTATTGATTTTAATCAATTAAAGAATAAGACAACATTTACTGAATTGTGTCAAAGTTGTAATGAAAGATTATCTGTTTTAATAAAAAATAAAAATGATTGGAGTTTTAACATTGAGAATATTTCTGATATTTATAGTTGTGGGCCTTATCAACGATCCTATAAAAACAATAAAAAACAGCAACAGTTTCTTGATAAATTAAATAATGAACTTAAAAAATATTGATTCAAAAACATCTATTTATTTAATAATTGAATTACGGCCATTTTGGGACTCAAATAGGCGGAGAAAAAGTGATAAATGGCTATCAGGTCGATAGCAATTCCTTTATTAATATAAAAAAGAACCTATCAATATCTTGATTATATTTTAAAAACAGGAACAGACAGAAATAATAGTAATAACGATTATTATCCTGATCCTATCATTAAAAAAGAAATTGACACCTAATTAATAATACAAACCCAAAGATTAGAGAAAAGTCAATAAAAATACTTTGCAAAAAAAAAGATAATACTTTCAGAAATAAAACAAAAAATGTCTAAATTTTACACTGCATAAAAATAAATAAAATGATAGTATCTCAATTTGAAAATAAAATTTGTAAAGATAAAAATGTTCTTGTTGTTTTAAATAAAAATGAAGAAAATAATACTGAACTTTTATATTTAATTGACAATTTTTGTGGTACAGTAAAAAATAATTTTTCTGAAATACAGAAAGAAAATAACGGCATTAAAATATATATTTGTGGTGATTTTTCTGTAGTTGAAAATGTGGAAATAGCGTTCTATATCATTCAAGAGGTATCTACAAACTATGAAAATCTACTGAATGAGAAAGTGCAATTAGTATCACTAGGAGAAGTCCCAATTATTGTTAGTAGTTCAGGTGTTTATTTTAGAAATCTTTTTTCAGAAAAAAAATATTTTAATAAAATTAAATCTGAACACGAATTTCAAAAATTAACCGAATCTAATAAAGAATCTAAAGCATTCAGAACGGGTATTTATATAACAGAAATTTTGAGAGAAATTGAAAATGATACAGAAATACTAAGCTTTCATTTATTACGGTGCTCAAGTAATTTTACGGGTTCAACCGATAATTTCAGAACAACAGACCATTTTATCATAAATAAATTAAATGAGTCTGTAAAATATACTTTTGAAAAGGAAATAAAATTTAATCATGTTTTAGCTCAAATATATGAAAATACTAAAAAATCAAAAGAAAGTACAAGGGAAATAAAGGCAAAAATTAAAGCACATTCTGATAAGACTAAAGATATGCCAAAAGAAGGACTTATGGCTTTTTGTACTTTTTATGACCGAACAGAATTTACTGATTTAAGTCCCTCTAAAAATGATAAATTTGACTTGTGCTATAAAGAGATTACAGGGTTAACAAAACTTCATTTTAAGTTGAAAAATACTGTAAAAGATGAACGTTTAGAAAAAGAATTTAGTGTAATATTATACCCTAACTCGGCGTTCATAATACCGCTTTCTACAAATAGATTATACACTCATGAAATAAGACCATCCATACTCAATGTAGAACGAATACCCGTGAGAATGGGCTATGTGGTTCGCTGCTCAAATGTTGAAGCCAAATACATAAATAACCAAACATTTATTATAGAAAACGGCAATTTAATAAAACTTGAACCAATGACATTAAATGCTATTGAAAACTTAAGAGCATCTTATATTGAGGAAAATAAAACAGAAAATATTGTTGAGTATGGGAAAGTTCATTTCAGTATGAATTTGGGAGATTATGAAAAACCTATTTATTAAATGAGTATGATAACTGATTTAGGATTTTATAAAATTTTGGTTCCATTTGAACACAACTTATTCAATGAGTTGTCTAATTCAGTTGAGTTTGAAAATATAACCAATGGAAGAGTTGCTAATCAATTAGTTAATATTGCCAATGGATCAATTCCAATTGTAAGAACTACAAGCAAGTATAGTATTCCTGCGCAAAATTTTGCAGATGTTCATCTTTTAATTATCAATAAGATTAATCAAACTATAAAAAAGAATCTTACTGAAATTCCTATTCAATATTTTAATAATGCCCTGATTGAAATTTATGATCTGAAGTATTCAAAAATGAATTATCATTCAGACCAAAATTTGGATTTAGAAGATAATTCATATATTGGTTTATTCTCTTGTTATGAATATCCAGATGATATATCTGAACAAAATATAAGAAAACTAAAAATTAAAGATAAAGTAACAAATGATGAATTTGATATTTCTTTAACCCACAATTCTGTAATTCTTTTTTCGACTGAAACCAATATGAAATATCAACACAAAATTGTTTTAGATGCTAACCCGAAAATAAAGAAACCAGTAATTGATAATAGGTGGTTAGGAATAACGTTTAGAACTTCAAAAACGTATATTCATTTTAAAAATAATTTCCCTTTTTTTTCAAATGGTGAACAATTAATATTAGCCAATGAAGAGCAAGAAAAGTTGTTTTTTAAGCATAGAGGAGAAGAAAATAAAAGTTTAAATTATCATTATCCTTTTTTTAATTTTACAATTAGTTTAGGTGATGTTTTATATCCCCAAAACCCAAAAAATATTTAATAATGATTTTAGCATTTGACACATATTATTTTGATACCAAAGCCAAAACTATTTGCGTAGCATTTGACAATTGGACAAACGAAGAGAACTTTGATGTATATTCAGAATTAACTGAAATCGCTGGAGATTATCAATCAGGACAATTTTATAAAAGAGAACTCCCTTGTATATTGTCGCTACTTAAAAAAAATACATTTAAGAATATTGAATTTATTATTATAGACGGCTATGTCTATTTAGATGACAACGAAAAATTTGGCTTGGGAGGGCATTTATTTGACGCACTTGGCGGAAAAATACCGATTATTGGAGTAGCTAAGACTAATTTTGCAACAATTGATAAAAACAAGCAGCAAATTTTAAGAGGGAAAAGCATTAAACCACTTTATATTACTTCTATTGGCATGGATGTTAGAGAAGCGGCAAGGTTAATAGAACAAATGAAAGGGCAAAATAGAATACCTGATTTGCTAAAAAAATTGGACATATTAACGAAAGAAAAAAACTGAAACTAATAAGGTATTGACGCAAGTACGACATTAATTATTTGATTCAACTTTTGTACTTTAATTTCCTCCACTTTCCCAAATATTAAAATATGATGTGCAATTAAAAAAAACGACATTAATCAATATTAAAACGTATCAATCAGAACTATTCAGCGACTTAATTGAACGGGTTTTGATAGTTGAAAATAATTCATGTTTTACACAAAAATTACTATGTTAAAAGATTTTTTTTTTGATCTTATAAGAAATTATACAGATAATGAAAATACGATCAATTATTTATGGAATGAAATAGAAAAAAACTATTCCAATCATAGACGATATTATCATACATTACAACATCTAGAAAACCTTTTAGTGCAATTAGTGGAAGTAAAAGAAAAAATACAAAATTGGAATATTATTTTATTTTCAATTTACTATCACGACGCTATTTACAATGTATTAAAATCTGATAACGAGCAAAGAAGCGCGGCACTTGCTGAAAAAAGAATGCTACAAATTGGGGTAGATAACCAAATAATAAACATTTGTAAAATGCAAATTATGGCGACGCAATCGCATGCCCAATCTGCTGATAATGATACCAATTATTTTACAGATGCTGACCTTTCTGTATTAGGCCAATCATGGAATATATACGAAATATATTACAAAAATGTAAGAAAAGAATATATTATTTATCCAGACATTATTTATAATTCAGGTCGAAAAAAAGTGTTGCATCATTTTTTGTCGATGGATCGAATTTTTAAAACAGAATTTTTTAATTCTAAACTAGAAAATCAAGCAAAAGAAAATTTACAAAAAGAATTATATTTATTGAAATAAATAATTGAATTAATTTATATTAATAATGGTAAAACAAAGTAAATGAATTTATGAAATTTTGCTTAATTGTTATGAACTAAAATTTTAACACTTCAATTTGATTCAGCAGTATTATTTTATAATTGTGAACAAACGAAAATGTATAAACAAAAAATGATCGAATATTTTAAATTGCAATATAATATGATAAACCGCAGATTAAAAGACGCGGTCTTTGTACCATTATTGGCATACCTTATGTTGATAGTTGGGTTTATTGTTTTTTCTCTTTATTTGTTTAGCAAAACGGAATTTGCACAATATATTTATGTGTTTTATGCGCTGGTACTTATCGGCAAACTTTCAGAAATCCGAAGAACTGAATTTTTAAAGCTTTGCTTTGGGAACGTAAAACTAAAAAAAATAAGAATAATAGAGAATATCATTTGTTCATTTCCATTTCTGTTGTTTCTATTATATAAACAGTTTTTTCTTTTGGCATTTATCTTGTTTATATCGACAATATTTTTACCTTTTGTAAATTTTCGTACAACTTTTAATTTTGTCATTTGGACTCCATTTTCAAAGCAACCATTTGAGTTTATAATAGGGTTTCGAAATACTTTTTATTTGTTTTTTATAGCATATATTTTAGGAATTGTTGCTGTTTATATAAATAATTTTAATCTTGGAGCTTTTTCAATTTTACTTGTTTTTTTAACTACATTAAGTTATTATACAAAACCTGAAAATGAGTATTATGTTTGGATTTTCAATGGAAATTCTAGAAATTTTATACTTCAAAAAATTAAAATATCCATTTTTTTTTCAACTTTGATTGTATTGCCAATTATAGTCATTCTTTTAATTTATTATCCTCAAAATGTGGGAATAATTTTACTTTTATTATTGATTGGTTGGGCTTTTTTAATTAGCATAATAGCCGCTAAGTATTCTGCGTACCCTGATGAAATGAATATACCTCAAGGTATCTTTTTTGCTCTTTGTATTTGGTTTCCTCCGATATTAATTCTTGTAATTCCTTATCTTTTTAAAAAAGCAGAAAATCGCCTTAAGTATTTATTAAAATGATAGTAATCAGAGATTTGTCTAAAAAATATGGAACTAATGAAGTTCTTAAAAATATCAATATACAATTTGATAACGGAAAAGTATATGGAATCGTTGGTGAAAATGGCGCAGGAAAAACAACTTTATTTAGATGTATTGCCGATTTGGAAAGCTATGAGGGTGAAATAAGTTCAAGTCTTAAACCAATTAAAAATAACCTAGGTTTGTTACTAACAGAGCTTTTCTTTTTCCCAAAAATTACGGGCAAGGAATATATACAATTGCTTTGCAACGCAAGGAGCATAAAAATAGCTGATATAGAAAGTAAAAATGTTTTTGATTTACCATTAAATCAATATGCTGTTACGTATTCTACGGGAATGCAAAAGAAGCTAGCACTGACTGCTATTTTATTGCAAAATAATGAGTATTTCATATTTGACGAACCCTTTAATGGAGTAGATATACAAAGTAATATTGTAATTACAGAAATAATTCATCAACTAAAAAAACTCGATAAAATAGTCATTATTTCATCTCATATATTTTCTACCTTGAGTAATACCTGCGATGAAATACATTTATTGAGTAACGGATGTTTTGTAAAGTCTGTTCTAAAAGCGGACTTTCCTATATTGGAAGCCGAAATGAAAGAGGTAGCTATAGGAAAAAAAATCGAAAAATTAGGTTTAAAATAAAGAAATAAAATTCGAATAATTAACCACACTAGATATTTATTTTTTCCATGTGTACCGTTACAAAAAGAAGATTTTATACTGTCTTACGAGTTAGTGAATTAGAATTTGATTCAAATAGATATGCGTTCTCTGAAGAGTTTTGGTTGTATCTTGATCAAAATCCTATAATTTGCGAGATAAATCTTTCTGAGCTGTATGAAACACACGCCCAATCGCCTTATCAACGAGAGCAGTCCGTATTTGCTGCAACACGCCTATAACCCCGTACAATGGTATCCGTGGGGAAAAGAAGCCCTTGACTTGGCCGCTTCGCAGGACAAACCCATTTTGGTAAGTATCGGCTATGCTGCTTGCCATTGGTGTCATGTAATGGAAAAAGAATCTTTTGAAAATCATGATATTGCCGACATCATGAACGAGTGGTTTGTTTGTATCAAAATAGACCGCGAAGAACGCCCCGACCTCGATCAAATCTACATGGATGCCGTACAACAAATGGGCGTACATGGCGGCTGGCCGCTCAACGTGTTCCTTACGCCCGAAACCAAACCGTTTTGGGGCGGCACGTATTTCAGACCCGAACAATGGCATCAAGTTTTGCGCGAAATAGCCAAAGCCTACCGCCATAACAAAGCAGAATTATTACGTTCGGCGGAAGCCTTTACGGAAGGTTTGCAGCGCACCGAAACGGAAAAATACAAGCTCTTTGCCCAAGAAAATCCGACATTTGATATAGCGACGCTAAAAGCTCCGTTTGAGCGATTGGCGCAGCAGTTCGATCACCAGCATGGCGGTTTGCAACGCGCCGCCAACAAATTCCCGATGCCGTCGCTGTACTTGTTTTTGCTCCGATACTTTGCTTTTACCGACGACAAACAAGCCTTTCAACACCTAAACACGACCCTGACGGAAATGGCTTACGGTGGAATTTATGACCATTTGGGTGGTGGATTTGCTCGTTATTCTGTTGATAGCCAGTGGTTTGTTCCCCATTTTGAAAAAATGCTGTACGATAATGCCCAACTCATTAGCTTGTATTCGGAGGCCTTTACGGTTACATCGGACAAGCTGTACAGAGGCGTGGTTTTTGAAACTATCAATTTTGTAAAAAGAGAATTGATGAGTTCGGAAGGCGGTTTTTATTCGGCCTTAGACGCTGATTCGGAAGGAGAGGAGGGTAAATTTTATGTTTGGGAGCAGGCAGAAATAGAACAAATATTGGGAAATGATGCGCAGCTTTTCTTGGAATATTATAATGTGGATGAAGAAGGCAATTGGGAACACGGCAAAAATATTTTGCATCGTCGCTTGCCCGACTCGATGTTTGCGCAGTTGCATGGCGTAAGCAAATCGGATTTGTTTGCACACGTGTCGGCTTGCAGCAAAATTCTGCTTCAACATCGCGCCTCGCGTGTGCGTCCTTCGCTCGACGACAAGATTTTGGCTTCGTGGAATGGCCTCATGCTCAAAGGTTTGGTAGATGCGTATCGCGCTTTTGATGAGCCGCTTATGCTCAAAATGGCCTTGGATAATGCCCGTTTCCTGAAAGAAAAAATGACCGATGGCCAGCAACTTTTCCATAGCTACAAAAACGGAAAAACGAGCATCAAGGGCTTTTTGGAAGATTACGCCGCCGTGATTCAGGGCTATGTGGCACTGTATCAGGCTACTTTTGATGAAACGTGGTTGTTGGAGGCCAAAAACCTGATGGCTTTTGCGGTACAGGAATTTTACGACGAAACAGACAAATTCTTTTTCTTCACGGCACGCAACGCCGAGCGGCTCATCGCCGACAAAAAAGAGTTGTTCGATAGCGTAATTCCTGCTTCCAACTCAATTATGGCGCATAACCTGTACGCGCTTGGCACGCTGTTGTACATTCCTGACTACGTGCAAAAAGCCGAAACCATGCTTTCGAGCGTGGTAAAAATGCTTGAAACGGATTTGCAATATGTGTCCAATTGGGCAAGTTTGTATTTGTGCGCGGCCAAATCGGTGGCGGAAGTGGCCATCGTCGGCAAAAATGCACAGCGTTTGCGCCGCGATTTAGACAAAGTGTATATTCCTAATAAAGTAGTGGCCGGTTCGGTGCAAGGAAGTGATTTGCCTTTGTTGGAAAATAGGTTGGTGGAAGGGCAAACCTTGGTGTATGTATGCAAAAATCACGCGTGCCAACAGCCTGTGGCTTCAGTGCAAGAAGCCTTGAAGCAAATTTTGGTGTAGTATAATGCGTTTTTTGTTTTTATGAAAAAAGAAAAAAAAAGAAAAACGAAATTATATTCTGAATAGGCGTGCAGTGAAAGGCCTTTGCAAAATTTTTCTTTAGAAATAGTACCAAACACTTACAACTTTTCATAGTTTTGCCCACCAAATTACCAACCAAAATAACAAACAAAATTATTCCCCAAAAACAGAAGAAGCCATGATTATAGGTGTTCCGAAGGAAATCAAAAACAATGAAAATCGCGTAGCTCTTACGCCTGCTGGTGTTACAGAATTTAAAAAACACGGCCATACGGTTTATGTACAAACCAGTGCAGGCGAAGGCAGTGGTTTTGCTGATGCTGAGTATGAAAAAGCTGGCGCAACGATTTTGCCAAGCATTGAGGCGGTGTATGAAATCGCCGAGATGATTATTAAGGTAAAAGAGCCAATCGAGTCGGAGTACACACTCATCAAAGAAAATCAATTACTCTTCACGTATTTCCACTTTGCTTCTTCTGAGCCGCTTACGCACGCTATGATTAGCCGCAAGGCGATTTGTTTGGCTTACGAAACGGTAGAAAAAGCAGACCGTTCGTTACCGTTGCTGGTGCCGATGTCGGAAGTGGCTGGCCGTATGGCGATTCACGAAGGCGCGAAATACCTCGAAAAACCATTAAAAGGCAGAGGTATTTTGTTGGGAGGCGTACCAGGTGTGCGTCCTGCTAACGTGTTGGTGCTTGGTGGCGGTGTGGTTGGTATGCAAGCGGCTCGCATGGCGGCTGGCTTGGGTGCTAACGTAACGATTATGGACGTGAGTTTGCCGCGTTTGCGTTACCTCAACGAAATTATGCCTGCCAATGTTAATACGGTTTATTCAAACGAATATAACATTCGCGAACACATCAAACACGCCTCGTTGATTGTGGGTGCGGTACTTATCCCTGGTGCGAAAGCTCCACACCTTATCACAAGAGATATGCTCAAAGATATGAACCCTGGTACGGTGCTTGTGGACGTGGCCGTGGATCAAGGCGGTTGTATTGAAACTTGTAAGCCGACTACGCACGAAAACCCAACGTATATCATCGACGACGTGGTACACTATTGCGTAGCCAATATGCCAGGTGCTGTGCCTTACACTTCTACGTTGGCTCTTACGAACGCTACTTTGCCGTATGCGTTGCAATTGGCCAACAAAGGTTGGGCGAAGGCTTGCCGCGAAAACGCCGAATTGAAATTGGGCTTGAACGTGATTGGCGACAAAGTGGTTTACAAAGGTGTGGCAGATGCTTGGGGCTTGCCATTGACAGACGTAGAAACTTTGTTGGCGTAATTGCTGCAAAATATTGATTATCAATAATAAATCCGTTGTCGTGTCAAATGGCAACGGATTTTTGTGTTTATTGACAAAATTTATTTGTTATTTAGCAAGTCATCTGAAAGCCTTATGTATTGAGTCAATTGCCTTAGACTATGCAAAACAATGAATTGCAAGCACTCGTTTCGCTGATTAGCGACGAAGACCGCGAAGTGGTCAGCCATGTAGAAACCAAAATTTTGGAGCTGGGAAGCGAAATAATCCCGTTGCTGGAAGCAGAATGGGAAAAAAGCCTTGACCCCGATGTTCAACTCCGAATAGAACAACTCATCCATTTGCTCCAACAACAACAGCTTCAAGAAAGGCTTTTGAATTGGAAAAAAGCAGGCGGCCAAGACCTTCTCGAAGGCCTTTGGTTGGTGGCTACGTATCAGTATCCAGATTTGCAATTTGAAACCATCAAAGCCCAAATTGAACAGCTTTATTATGAAGTTTGGCTGCAATTGGAAAATGAGATGCATCCTTTAGATCAAGTAAAAGTGGTCAATTCTGTTATTTTTGGTAAACTAAAATTTGCGGCCAATACTACCAATTTCCATTCGCCTGCCAACTCCATGATCAACTTGGTGCTTGATACCAAAAAAGGCAATCCAATTACACTTTGTGCGGTATATATGCTTGTGGCTCAGAAACTTAAAATGCCTGTGTACGGCGTAAATTTGCCTAACTTATTTGTCCTGACTTACAAAAAAGAACATACACAGTTCTATATCAATGCCTTTAGTAGAGGTGTAATTCTATCCAAAGCAGACATAGACAACTATATTTCTAAGCTCAATCTTGAACCTTTGGATATTTTCTTCGAACCATGCTCGCACGTGGATATTATTTTCAGAGTTTTGCGCAATTTGGTGGTTTCCTTCACGCGAAACAACGAAGATGATAAAGTGAACGAAATCAAAATGTTGTTGGATTTGCTTGCCGACGACGATACAGAATAATTTTAGCCCTAAAAACAATACAAATCAGTTTTCTGAAAATTTATGAAAAATACATTTATTCTCTTTCTATTATTGTTGTTGGCTTCGCCAATGGCTATTGCTCAAGAAAAAAAAGCTAAACCCAAAGGTCGCGACTATCTGATCACTATCGAAACTGCTTTTGGAAATATAGAATTGGTGTTGTTCGACGAAACGCCTCAGCACAAAGAAAACTTCTTGAAATTGGCGAAAAGCGGTTTTTATGATGGCACGACGTTTCACCGCATTATCAAAAATTTTATGATTCAGGGCGGCGACCCCAACTCCAAAAATAGCAATGCAAATGACGATGGCGCAGGTGGACCGGGTTATACTGTTCCAGCCGAATTTTTGCCGAATCGCAAGCACGTACTAGGCGCGTTGGCTGCCGCACGTATGGGCGACAATGTAAACCCTAAGAAAGAGTCGAGTGGTTCGCAGTTTTATTTGGTAGAAAACCCTTCGGGAACACACTTTTTGGATAGCAACTACACGGTTTTTGGCCAAACGGTCATGGGCATTGACGTGATTCATAAGATAGCCGAGCAGCCTAAAGGTATGTCCGACCGTCCACTCAAAGACATCACTATGAAAGTAAAAGTACAGAAGATGCGTCGCAAAAAAATAGCGGAACGCTATAATTATGATTTTGATAATCAGCCTTCTAACTAATAATACATTTATCCTCTCTAATTTTTCAAATGAAAATACTTGTAACTGGTTCTAATGGATTATTAGGCCAAAAACTCATTACATTACTTACCGCTCAAGAAAATTGTCAGGTAATCGGGACGGCTCGCGGCCAAAATCGCCTAAAAGGAGATTTTGCGAATTTTGAGTATAGAAGTCTGGACGTAACCGACGCGCAGGCCGTAGAAGCCATCGTGTCCGAAATGCGCCCCGATGCTGTGATTCATACCGCCGCCATGACCAATGTGGACGAATGCGAAAGCAAGCAAGCCGAATGTCGCCAACTCAATGTGGAGGCGGTTCGTTATTTGGCTGACTCTTGCGCCAAACATGGCGTATTTTTGTTGCACCTGTCCACCGACTTTATTTTTGATGGCACGGCAGGTCCTTACAAAGAAGACGTTCCCGCCAGCCCAATTAGTTTTTATGGCCAAAGCAAAGCCGATGCCGAACAAGTCGTAATACAACAAGCTGGTTTACAGTGGGCTATCGCTCGCACGATTTTGGTGTACGGCATTGCGCAGGACATGAGCCGCAGTAACATTGTGCTTTGGGTGAAGAAAAGTTTGGAAGACGGCAAAACCATTCAGGTAGTGGATGACCAATGGCGCACGCCCACGCTGGCCGAAGATTTGGCGATGGGTTGTTGGTTGATAGTCAAGCACAAAGCCGAAGGTATTTTCAATATTTCGGGTGAAGAATTGCTTACGCCATACGAAATGGCACAGCAAACCGCCGCGTTTTTTGGCTTGAGTACCGACACGATGATACGCACCGATTCAAGCAAATTTACGCAGCCTGCCAAACGCCCGCCGCGCACAGGTTTTGACATTACCAAAGCAAAAACCGTGTTGGGTTACGCGCCGCACACGTTCCGAGAAGGCATCGCGATACTGGCCGAACAAGTGGCAGCACAGCAATCATAACAAAACATACAAATCCCTGTCGCGTACTGTTGGCAGGGATTTTTTTATGAGAGAAAAGGTAGAACTATGTTTATTCATTTCAATAAAAAAAAGCCGATTGCTTTTGCAGAAATTGAGCAGTTGGATTTGAGTCAATACACTGATTACGAACAAAATACATTGCGGTTTTGTCGGGACTGGCTGTCGGGAAAAGAAATATATACTTTGCATACGTCAGGCTCTACGGGACAGCCGAAGGCTTGGCAAATTTCGCGCAAAGCCATGCAAGCCAGCGTTTCCATGACGGCGCAATACGTTGGCCTGAAACCTCAACAAAAAGCCTTCGTTTGTCTTAACACTGCTTACATTGCGGGTACAATGATGCTCGTGCGCTGTTTGGAAGTGGGTATGGAAATGTATGTTGTGCCACCGTCAAGCAATCCGTTGGCTGATTTTGACGCAGATTTTAGGTTTGATTTTGCCGCGCTCGTGCCACTACAAGTCCGCGCGATGCTCACCGACGCGCACGCCCGCAACATTTTGCAACAAAGCCACGCTAATATTTTGGTAGGCGGCACGGCCATCGACCAAGCCCTCGAAAGTGAGTTGGTGGCCATGACCTCGCCGAGATGGTTGCACACCTACGGCATGACCGAAACCGTCTCGCACATCGCCTTGCGCCGACTCAATGGCACACAGGCCAGCCAAATGTTTGAGGCTTTGCCCAATGTGATTTTACGTTTGGGTGAAAGAAGTTGTTTGTGTATTAGTGCGCCGACTACTGACTATAAAGAGTTGATTACAAATGATATAGTAGAGCTTTCGGCAGACGGAAAGCATTTTGTTTGGTTGGGGCGTGCCGATAACATTATCAATTCGGGAGGCGTGAAAGTGCAAGCCGAAAAAGTAGAAAAGGCCTTGCAACAAACCTTGCAAACGCTGCAATTGTCGTGCGAATGCTTTGTGGTGGGTTTGCCTCATGCGATTTTGGGAGAGTGCGTGACCGCTTTTTTGGAACTGAGTCCCGCACTTTCCCAACCGCAAATAATGGCTCTCAAAACGGCTCTTGGCCTTTCGCTTTCAGTTTACGAAATGCCGAAAGAATTTGTTTTTGTGCCTGTTTTTCAGCGTACGGCCACCGACAAAGTTGCCCGACAGGATACCGTGAAAAAGTATTTAGGCCAATAAATTTTTCCTAGAAAACTATTCGGCGGTATAACGGTAAATATTAGATTGGTTGGAAAGCATGCCCGTGCGGCCTACGGCAATAAGTTTCCCGTTTGGTAGGAAGAACGCAAAAGGGCGCACCAATGTCATTTTGCTATCGTTAGGCATAGAAATAACACTGCTATTTTGGCCTGTGGCAAGGTCTAATTGCTGTATTTTGAGCAGTAGGAGCGGAGCTCCTTGTACTTTGGCTGTTGCGTACAAAAGTTTAAGTTTATCGCCCTGAATATGAGGAACAAACGAAATGGTTTGTAGTCCGTCGCTGGCCGTGTTGCTTTGGAATTTTGGTAAATATTGTTGCCAAAGAGGTTTGTTATTCGCATCAAAATTGACTGCCCAAACCGATTCGCAACGTAACGATATTTTGGTTTCTTCTTTGATTTCTTTTGGGGCTTTGCGTGCCTGCAACCCAGCGTATTTGTAATTGCTCTCGAATGGTTCGCGTTTTTCCAAAAGCACAAGCCTGCCACCTTGCGGCGTTGGGAGCAAATGCGTAATTTCAAAATTGCGCCAATCTTCGTTGTGTTTGTACATTTGTCCCATCGTGTTGCGCAGCGAGTCCACGTAGGCGCGGAACTCGTCGTTCAGTTCGATGTACTCTGATTTATCATAAGTCATTTTCCCAAAATCAAAATTCACCGCAAAAAGCCCCACCATTTTTTCCGAATCGTTGCGCAACATTCCATAAACGCTGCAAATATTGTCCGAAAGGATTTGCAACTTCAAATCGTCGCGCGAGTATTGGCTGAAAGGCAAGCCTATTTTAGAAAAATCGTGGGTGGCGGGTTGGTATCGCCACATCACCACAGCCCCCGTGTTGGGTTGAGTGGTAGGCATAAAAAGTTCGCCTTTGTTGTTGAGATAAACCCCAAAATTTACGTGCATTTCATCCAATCCCACTAATCCAACGCTTTGTTTTTCAAGGTTTTTAGTATTGAAAACGGCGTATCGGACGTGTAGTTTGCTCAGGCTATAATCATAGAGATAAAACAACAGCTTCGCGCCATCGGGCGAGGCGGCAAACGTGTAGCGGTAGTCGTGTTGGGGCATGAAACGCGGACGCGCAAAGGCGGCTATGTGGTCGAGCAGCGTTTCTTTAACGGTTGCTTTGGCCGCAGTATCTTTCCACGCCCCGACAATCACCGAATCCAGCACCATACTTTTTTGTAATGTTCCGTTAGCGGCACCGTAAGCATATACTTTTACGGATGCTTTGCGCTGCTTGGGCTGGTGCAGCAACGAAAACAAATAGATTTGGGCTTGCGCCTTGTTCTCGAAAAGCTCTAAAGGTTCTTCATTTTCGGAAATAGTCCAGTCGGTTGCCCATTGTTTTTGTAATTCGGTGTCCCAGCGTTCCAAACTGTAAGTTGCGCCATAGTTACTTTGGTTATGAATCACTTTGGAGAGTGCCACAAACGTATTGGGGTCGGAAAGCGGCAGAATTTTACGACTGTTGTCGGGTTCTGTAAACGGTGTTTTGAGTGTGAAGGATTGTTGTTTTTCGAGTTTTTGGGCAAAAAGCAGGGGACTGGCCAGCCAAATAAGCAAAAGGCTGCGGAGCAAAAGTTTAAACATAAAAAATAGTTTTTAAAACAATGGATTAGTTAGTTCGTAAATGTGCTGTGTGTTTGTGGTTGATTGGCTTACTACGGCAGAATGTGATAAGGTAGAACAAATATATGATTTGAGTGCATACTTTACCAATGTATAGCGCAAGGTCATTTAGTTTACTTTGTTACATTTGTGAAATGAGTACGCTAGAATTTATCATTTGACGCACTTTTCAAAAAAATATGGCAGAGTTGAACCACCTTCAAAAGATTTTTTTTCAATTTTTGATGGAATTTAAGTTTCAGGACGAAAACTTAGATTATACGGTTTTGCCCAAACACATCGAAAGGCTCAAGGTTTTGTCGGAAATCGGCAATTCGGGCATTCATATTTTTGACTTAGCCAAAACGCAAATTGCATTCTACGAACCCAATTTTGCCAAACTGTTGGGCTATGAGCTAAAGGATTCGCAAAATATTGATTATCAGTTTTTTGAATCGAAAATACATCCAGAAGACAATCTTAAATTGGGGCAAAATGGAATCTCTTTCTTAAAAATATTTAATGCCTTTACCCAAGAAGACAAGCTCAGCCACAAGGTCATACACGAGTACCGAATGCTCAATGCCGACAACCAATACATTAGGCTTGTGGAGCAATATCAAATTTTGGAACTGGACAAAACTGGCCAGATTTGGTTGATGATGAGCGTGATAGACATTTCGCCCAACCAAGATGAAAACAGCCCTGCCCGAAGTCAATTCCTGAATTTTAAGACGGGGGATTTTATTCCGTTTGAAGAAACCCAAAAGCCAACCTTAGAGCTCACGCGCCGCGAAGTGGAGATTCTGAAATTGGTAAAACAAGGACTTTTGAGCAAACACATCGCCGACAAACTTTCTATCAGCATTCATACCGTGAATACACACCGCCAACGCTTGCTGGAGAAGTTAGGCGCGAACAACTCTTTCGAGGCCGTCGAATTTGCGGGAAAATTCGGACTCATTGACTAAAAAATACTGATAAATCAGTATTGCGGGGCGCGTGGTTTAGACTCAATTTTGCATTGTCTAAATCATCAAACAATAATGAAACGAATTTTCTTTTGCTATCTCTTTATTTTATTAAATCATCTATCATCATCTGCCCAACTGTCCCAGACGGTGCGCGGCGTGGTGCAAGACAAAGCCTCTAATGCGCCGATTGCGTTCGCTAATGTGGTTTTGCTGAACACTACGCCGCTACTGGGCACGACAACCGACGCGGAGGGTAACTTCCTGATTGCTAATGTTCCAGTGGGTCGTTATGACCTTAAAGCCTCGTTTTTAGGCTATGAGGAAACTATTGTGCGTGAGTTACTTGTCATTTCGGCAAAGCAGGCTATTGTGAACGTAGGCATGAAGGAAGCCGCCCAGACGCTCGGTGACGTGATTATCACACCCCATATCAATAAAGGTCAAGCACTCAACTCAATGGCAACGGTTAGCGCCAGAATGTTGAGCGTGGAGGAAGCTAAACGCTATGCAGGCGGTTTTGACGACCCTGCGCGTTTGGCTTCTGCTTTTGCGGGGGTGGCTGGCAACACCGACATTAATGGCATCATTGTACGCGGTAACGCGCCCAAATATTTGCAATGGAAAATGGAAGGGGTGGAAATACCGAACCCTAACCATTTTGGCGACCTCAAAACTTTTGGCGGCGGCGTACTCACAGGGCTGAGTAGCCAAATGCTGGCCAATTCTGATTTCTCGACGGGGGCTTTCCCTGCCGAATACAACAATGCGCTATCGGGTGTTTTTGATATTTCGATGCGCAAAGGCAACAATATGCACCGCGAACACACTTTTCAGGTTGGAGTGATTGGCATAGATGCTTCTTCGGAAGGTGCATTCCGAAGAGGCTGCCAATCGTCGTACCTGTTCAACTACCGAAATTCTACGCTGGCACTGCTTGCGCCGCTATTGCCACAAGATGCGGGCAGTATCAAATATCAAGACCTTTCTTTCAAACTTCATTTTCCAACCCAAAAAGCTGGGGTGTTTTCGGTTTGGGGAATTGGCCTGCGCGATGGCGCAACCTCCAAAGTACGCACCGACAGCACCAAATGGGTTTACAAAGAAGACAAACAACAAAACGACATCACACAGTACACGGGTGCGGCGGGCTTCAATCACAAATTTTTCCCCAACCAAAATACTTATGTGAGCATCACGCTGGCCACCACCATTACCGATAACCTCTGGAATACGCAAGCTCTTAACCGCGAACGTGTTTTGCAGCCTTACAGCAAGATTTCGGCCACCAACCAAAACTACATTGTGTCGGCTTTTGTGAATAAAAAAATCAGCCCTAGACACACCAACAAAACAGGGATTTTGCTGACGGGAATGACGTATCGCATGTTGTTGAATAAGTCATTAGCTGCCGAGCAGTCGCCTACCGAAATTGTCAATACCGACGGTTTTAGTTCGGTGGTGTCGGCCTACAGCAGTTCGGCGATAGATTTGACCCCAAGCCTAACCATGAACGCAGGTATTAACGCCCAACAATTTACGCTCAACAAGCATTACACCGTAGAGCCGCGACTTGGTTTTAAACAAAAACTGAATGAAAATCAGGCTGTTGGCATAGCGTATGGACTGCACAGCCGCTTAGAGAAAATTAATTATTACTTCAATAATTCGTTGGCCACAGGCGAAAAAGCCGTGAACAAAGACTTGGATTTTACCAAAGCACATCATTTTGTGTTGAGCTATGATTACACGATTTCGCCGCTGCTGCATTTGCGCGTAGAGCCTTATTTGCAGGAACTTTACGATGTGCCCGTGATGGCTGATAGTTCATTTTCATTTATCAATATGCAAAATGATTGGTTTTTTGCCGAAAAACTCCAAAACACAGGCAAAGGCCGCAATTATGGCATAGACTTTACACTGGAAAAATTCATTTCCAATGGTTATTACTATTTGCTGACGGCTTCGGTGTTTGCGGCCAAATACAAAGGCGGTGACGGCGTATGGCGTGATACACGTTTCAATCGCAATTTTGTATTCAATTTTTTGATGGGCAAAGAATGGAAAGTTGGCAAAAACAAACAGAATCTTTTGAGTGTAAATGGTCGCGTAGGCTATCAGGGTGGCAACCGTTATTCGCCTATCAATCAACTGGCTTCTGAGCAGATGCAAGACGTGGTATATGACGAAACCAAAGCATTTTCGCAGCAGTCGGCCTCAGTGCTAAACGTTTATTTGACCGTGAATTATAAAATTAATAAAGCTAAAAGTTCGCGCGAGATTTCACTTAAAATCCTGAACCTGACAGGCCAACCCGATTTTTATGGCTACAAATACAATCTGAAAGAAAGCCGAATCGACAAAGATGCCAGCGTGACGGTAGTGCCGAGTTTAAGCTATAAAATTGAGTTTTAAAACCACTAACGTATTCGGGGTATCTGCTTGCCGAGCCTATACTTGCAAATACCCCAACACATTAGTTTTTGCTGATGGTGATATTTGCTGAGAAAAGGTGGATTTTTATTTACGCCAAATAAAATGAAGCACAGCGCGGTATTAATATAAAAACAGATTAGAGAAGCTGGTTAAAAGCGTAAACAAAAAAGCCTAATTCTAAAAGAGTTAGGCTTTTTTTGCGGTATGGACGGGACTCGAACCCGCGACCTCCGCCGTGACAGGGCGGCATTCTAACCAACTGAACTACCAAACCGTTGGCGTTAGTTGTTTAACGCGGTGCAAAACTAGGTCTATTTTTTTAAAAATGCAAATTTTATAGCTTTTTTTTGAAAAAAATTTTAAACTATAAAATAATTAACAGATTTTCAAATACTTACCCTTCTGATGGTTTTTCTGTGTAAAGCCTATTAAGTAAGGCTGGCGAACACATCATCAATGGAAGTATAGAAGGTTGTTGTGATTTCCTAGTCTGTTTTTTTTGTGGTTTGGCTTCCGCAGGAACTGGCAATTCTGGAATTTCAAATTCCAAAGGTTTTTCGTTGGCTACTGGGGCTACCTCCACATTATTTTTAGTTTTATCATTTCCCTTTTCTTTTTGCACCTTGGTAGCCTTGAGCGCAGGAGCGCAGGCCAACACTTGCTTAGATTGCTTAGACGTTTGCGAAGGCTGCTGAGCCTGCGCCGACGAACACGCGGTATTTACGCCCGCCCAAGCGAGTGTAGCACTCAATACAAATACAAAAGTTAGCAATGATTTCATAGGCTTAGAACGCTAAAAGTAAGAAAATAAGTATAGAGGGTATTATTGAAGTTGCGAATATACCATTTTTGCAAAAAAATTAGAAGGTTTATGAAATATTTTTTTTCTAAGTATTGTTACTCTTACTACGTTTGAGTCCAAAACGGCATTTTGCTTTACAAAAACACTTTTTAATAAACACTTTTTATGGAAGAACTTTGGTTTGAAAAATGGTTTAATTCTTCTTATTACCATTTACTTTATGGCAATCGTAACGAGGCTGAAGCCGCCAATTTCGTGGAAAGCCTTACCCGCAAATTAGACTTTACGGCAGAGGCTCCCATTCTGGATTTGGCTTGTGGGAAAGGACGTTATGCTATACAGCTCAATAAGTTAGGGTATTGGGTGGAAGGTATAGATCTTTCGCCTAACAGCATCGCAGCGGCGACACAACACGCCAACGACCGACTGCATTTTGCCGTACATGACATGCGCCAAGTTTATAAACCTAATTATTTTGCCTTTGTACTGAACTTGTTTACCAGCTTCGGGTACTTCGAGAGTGATGCGGAAAACCAAGAAGCCATGAACGCTTTTGCTCAAACGCTACGCCCCAACGGAACATTGCTCATCGACTTTATGAATACGCCTAAAGTGTTGGCTAATTTGGTGGTGCAAGAAACTAAAACAGTTGGTAACACTACTTTTCAGATTGAGCGGCGTGCCGAAAATGGCTTTATTCTCAAAGATATACGCTTTACAGACAGTAACGGGCAAGCCCAGTTTTTTCAAGAAAAAGTAAAAATTATTTTACCCTCAGATTTTGAGCGTTATTTCGCCGCCGCAGGGCTAAAACTAAAAGAAGTGCTTGGCGGCTACGACCTTTCGGCTTATGATGCCAATGGCTCGGAGCGTATGATTTTTATTGCTCAAAAAATATAAGTAAGCAAGTATTTTTGAAGTAATAAAAATTAAAATTTTGTGCTGTATGGCTTTTTTTATACCTTACGCCTGCAAATTTTTCCTATAAAAATTTAACTCTCGGTGCATTGCGCGAGCGTTATCTTGCGGTATCATTAAAACTTTAATCCAAAAAGAAACACCATTCGCTATGAAAATTATAGTACCAATGGCAGGCATGGGCAAACGTATGCGCCCACATACTCTTACAGTTCCGAAACCTCTTATTCCGATAGCTGGCAAACCTATCGTGCAACGCTTAGTAGAAGATATTGCCAAAGTTTGCGGCGAACCTGTGGAAGAAGTGGCCTTTATTATTGGGCATTTTGGCCAAGAAGTAGAAAAACAATTACTGAAAATAGCCGAATCAGTTGGCGCAAAAGGAAGTATTTATTACCAAGAAAAAGCCTTGGGCACGGCGCACGCTATTCTGTGTGCAACACCATCTCTTTCAGGAAATTTGGTTGTGGCCTTTGCTGATACGCTTTTCAAAGCAGATTTTACGCTCGCTGGCAAAAAAGACAACACGATTTGGGTGCAACGCGTAGAAGATCCGCGTCCGTTTGGCGTGGTGAAACTTAACGCTCAAAACCAAATTACGGATTTTGTAGAAAAACCCGAAACATTCGTTTCGGACTTGGCTATTATCGGCATTTACTACTTCAATGATGGCGAATATTTGCGCCAAGAACTTCAATATTTGCTAGACAATGACGTTATGGAAAAAGGTGAGTATCAACTCACTAATGCGCTGGAGAACATGAAACAAAAAGGCATGGTATTCGTACCAGGTCAAGTAACTGAGTGGCTCGACTGCGGCAACAAAGATTCTACGGTTTTCACCAACCAACGTTATTTGGAATACATCAAAGACACGAAACTGGTAGCGGATTCGGCTTCGGTGGTTAATTCCGTGATTATTCCGCCCGTATTTATTGGCGAAAATGTTAAGATAGAAAATAGCGTAGTTGGTCCTCACGTGTCTATCGGTAACGGAACACATGTTACCAACTCGGTGGTTCGCAACACGATTGTACAGGAACACAGCAAAATTAAAAACGCGAACGTGGCAAACTCAATGCTCGGCAACCATGCAGGCTTTGAAGGCCGCTCTTTGGATTTGAGTGTTGGTGATTACAATCACATTACTCAATAATATTTTTAATTTCTTTAAATAAAAAAAGACCGTACAGGCTAAGGCTTTTGTGCGGTCTTTTTCTTTTTGGGCGCATTCATATAATGTTTTAGTATATTTGCAACCATATTTTTTTTACGCAAATATTCCAACATTATATTTAAGTGTCTAAAGCAAAAAATCCTACACGTATTTGGTTGTCGCAGCCGCATTTTGAGTCTTCAGATATTGAATATATTTCTTCGTTATTTGAGCGTTCGGGCATGGCTACAGCGTATCAAAATGTCGGTATTTTTGAAGAAAAATTGGCAGCAAAATTAGGTCAAAATGTGGTAGCACTTTCTTCTTGTACTGGGGCTATTCATTTGGCCATCAAAGCCTTAGAAATAAAAGAAAATGACACGGTAATTTGCTCCACTTTTACATTTGCGGCATCAGCCAACCCGATTTTGTACGAGAAAGCCAAGCCTGTTTTTGTAGATAGTGAAACGCTAACATGGAATATGTCGCCCGAATATTTGGAACAAGCCATTGAGTCCGAAATAAAAAACGGTCAAAAGCCAAAAGCAGTGATTGTAGTTCATGCCTACGGCGTGCCTGCTCAAATAGACCGTATTTGCGAAATCTGTAAACACTACCAAGTCCCTGTAATTGAAGATGCTGCCGAAGCTTTGGGCGCGTCGTATAAAGGCAAAATGCTTGGCACTTGGGGCGAAATTGGGGTTTATTCGTTCAATAACAACAAGGTAATCAGTACGGGCGGCGGCGGCGCACTTACCACGAGCCAACCCGAAATTATCGAAAAAATACGCTATTGGGCAAGCCAATCTCGCGAAATGGGGCTGCCTTATTATCAGCACGAAGCAGTTGGATATAATTATCGTATGGGTGTAATGGCAGCAGCCTTAGGCATTGCGCAACTGGAAGTATTGGAAAAAAGAGTAAAACAACGACGTAAAATTTTTAATTTTTATCAAGAAAATTTAGACGAAAAAATGTTGTATTGGCAGCCCGAATTAACGGAAAATAGTTATGCTTCTCGTTGGTTGAGTTCTGCACTTATCAAAGGAGAGAAAGTGAACAATTTTGTACTTTATGATTTTTTGACTTTGAACGGTATTGAGTCTCGTTTTTTATGGAAACCATTGCACTTGCAGCCTATTTTCAAACAATGTGCTTTTTATGGAAATAATATTGCTGAGCAATTATTTAATAAAGGTATTTCATTGCCATCGGGCAACGATTTGCAATTGTCTGATTTAAAATATGTTAGTCAAAAAATAAGTAATTTATTACTATAAAGAATATTTTTATTTTAGTATAAATCAAAAATATTTAGTTACTTTACAATAAATAATTGTATAAAAACCAAATGAATAATAAGATTCTACTTGTGTTTTTGTTGCAAGTATAACTTTTTTCCATATGCTACATATCAAAAAATATACCTCTCGCGCGTATGTATCTCGCATTATTATTTTAAGTCTAGACGTAGTCAGTACATTTATTTCGTTTTTTTTGGCTACGGCACTTAGGTTCAATTTTCAAATATCAGATGACGTATTCGCGGTATTACCAACGACACTATTGGCCGTATTAGTTACGCGAATTGTTTTCTTCCGCTATTTCAAAACGTATTCAGGCATTATTCGCTATACGGGTATGCAAGATGCCAAGCGCGTGTTGTATTCCATTGCAGGAGGCTCTGTAATTTTCAGTATTTTCAGTATTTTCATTGGCCATATTAGGGATACATTCTTTTTCCCAATCTCGGTGGTTATTATTGATTTCTTTATTGCATTGTTCTTGTGTATTTCATATAGGCTTGTAATCAAGCAGTTGTACAACAAGATAATGTTTAGAAATATCCCAAGCCCCAAAACCAATCGCTATGCGACGGTGGTTTTTGGCGCAGGGCAAGGCGGCCTGATTACTAAACGTGCTATAGACGAAGACGGCGCAACAGATATGAAAGTAGTGGCATTCATGGACGATAATGCTGGTGTACAAGGCAAGTTCATGGACGGAGTAAAGATATACCATACAGCGCAGGAGTTCAGAGATGTAGTCGAAAAACATAACGTGAAACGTGCTATTATTTCAATGCAAGTGCTTTCTCCTCAGCGCAAACAAGAATTTATTGATTTGTGTTTGGAATGCGATGTAACGGTAATGGCCGTGCCTGCGGTAAGCAAATGGCTGGGAGGCGAGCTAAACGTAAACCAAATTCGAAACGTTAATATCAGCGACTTATTAGAGCGCGATCCTATCGTTTTGGATATGGAAAATATTGGAAATCAGATTAATGGCCGTACTGTGATGATTACGGGTGCTGCTGGCTCAATTGGTAGCGAAATGGTGCGCCAACTCACGCGTTTTGCGCCGCAAAAACTGATTTTGATAGATCAAGCCGAGTCGCCATTGGTAGAATTGCAGTTGGAAGTAGAAGAAACATTGCAATTCCGTAGAGCTGTGCCAATTGTAGCCGATGTTTCGTCGCTCAAGCGCATGGAACATATTTTCAAGGCACATCGCCCAGATATTATTTTCCATGCAGCGGCTTACAAGCACGTGCCAATGATGGAACACAATGTATATGAGGCCATTAAGGTAAACGTACAAGGAACAAGAACTTTAGCCGATTTGGCCGTAAAATACAATGTTAAAAAATTTGTGATGGTTTCTACGGACAAAGCCGTGAACCCGACCAATATTATGGGCGCATCAAAGCGTTTGGCCGAAGTATATGCCCAATCCTTGAGCAATCATCTAGCCGATACGGCAACGGGGACTCGTTTTATTACTACTCGTTTCGGTAACGTATTGGGTTCTAACGGTTCTGTAATTCCTCGTTTCAAAAAACAAATAGAAGCTGGCGGCCCTGTAACGGTTAC
Source organism: Flexibacter flexilis DSM 6793 (assembly GCF_900112255.1). Taxonomy (NCBI): domain Bacteria; kingdom Pseudomonadati; phylum Bacteroidota; class Cytophagia; order Cytophagales; family Flexibacteraceae; genus Flexibacter; species Flexibacter flexilis. The sequence continues at coordinate 273,426 of NZ_FOLE01000004.1, read as the reverse complement.
CAACCCAGATATTACGCGTTATTTTATGACCATTCCAGAAGCTTGCCAATTGGTGTTAGAAGCGGGAGCAATGGGCAAAGGTGGCGAAATTTTCATTTTTGATATGGGTAAATCTATCAAAATCGTGGATTTGGCTCGCAAAATGATTAAACTTTCTGGCTTTGTACCAGATCGCGATATTCCGATTGTCTTTACAGGACTTAGGCCTGGCGAAAAAATCGAAGAAGAATTACTCAATAAAAGCGAAAACATTATCCCCACACATCATCATAAAATCATGGTGGCGAAGGTGCGACAATATCCGTTCGATAAAGTGCGCGAGAAAACAGACCAACTCATTGGGCTGATGGAAGGCAATGACGAAATGGCCATCGTTCGTACCATGAAACTAATGCTACCTGAATTTATTAGCAACAATTCAGTATTTAATGTCATTGATCAAGAGCTAGCCTCTGAGTTGCATACGCACCACGAAAATTAAGGTTTGACTATCAAACTAATAGCTCAAAAGGAACACATCCAGCATATAGATGTGTTCCTTTTATTTTTGTAGATTAGAGCATTTGGCAAAATCGGATTAAGCGTCGTACATTTGCCAAAGACACAAACTTTTTTAATTAGATACCTTATAAACTTAACGTTATAAACTGTGATTACACTCAATACGCTAATTGTTGATGACGAACGCCTTGCACGCAATGAGTTGCGCCGTCTGCTCGAACCTTTCACCAATATCAATATTGTTGGCGAAGCCGTGAATGGCGATGATGCGCTGGCCAAAATCGCGGAGCTTCAACCCGATTTGCTGTTTTTGGATATTCAAATGCCTGGCAAAACAGGTTTTGAAGTGCTCAGTGCCTTGCACGACCACGTGCCAGAAGTCATTTTTACAACAGCTTACGACGAGTATGCACTCAAAGCGTTTGAGTTTAACGCCGCTGATTATTTGCTTAAACCCATTGATCCACAGCGTTTGGCCGAAGCCATCAAGCGTTTGGAATCGTCCGAACCACGCGTAGCTCCAGAGGGTGACGGCGCGGGGGCAAACAGTTTTAGCAATAAAGTGTTGTCGGAAAACGACCAAGTTTTTGTAAAAGATGGCGATAAATGTTGGTTTATTCGTTTGGGTAATGTGCGCCTTTTCGAGTCGGTCGGCAACTATGTGCGCCTTTATTTCGACAACCAAAAACCGCTTATCTTGCGTTCGCTCAATGCTTTAGAAGAACGTTTAGACCCGCACATTTTCTTTAGAGCCAACCGCAAACACATCATCAATTTGCGTATGGTGGAAGCCATCGAGCCGTATTTTAGTGGCGGTTTGTTGGCCAGACTCAAGGGCGGCGACAAAATAGAAATCTCCAGAAGACAAGCCATTCGCTTCAAAGAGCTAATGAGCCTTTAATATTTATTATTATTTGTGGCTAAAAGTAGCCACCCAACAATTTCAATGGAAAACAGACGATTTAATCAAAGACCACGTTTCGCAGAGTCGGGCGAGCGAGAAAGAAGCAACGCCAAGCACGGCAACGACATGATTTTCGGGACGCACGCCGTACTGGAAACCCTACGCGCAGGCAAAGAAATTGAGCGTATTTTCTTGCAAAAAGACATCAGCGGCGAAGGCCTTTTGGAAATACAACGCATTGCCACACAGCGCGAAATTCCCGTTCAACGCGTGCCCATCGAAAAACTGCATCGTATTACGCGCAAAGTGCATCAGGGCGTTATTTGCTTTGTGTCGCCGATTCAGTACGCACCACTGGACAACGTGGTTCAAGCGGCTTTTGATGCTGGCCGTATGCCGTTTTTGCTGATTCTTGATCGTGTAACAGACGTACGTAATTTTGGTGCGATAACGCGTTCGGCAGAATGTGCAGGTGTGGACGCTATCGTTATTCCACAAAAAGGCGGTGCGCAAATCAACAGCGATGCCATGAAAACTTCGGCGGGAGCACTCAACTTTTTGCCTGTGTGCCGCGAACGTTCTTTGCTCAAAACCGTTCAATATCTGCAAGATAGTGGCATTCGGGTAGTGGGTTGTACCGAAAAAGGAACGCAAGCTCTTTACGAGGCCGACTTTAGTAATCCTGTGGCAATCGTGATGGGTTCGGAGGAAGACGGCATCAGCGATGAGCTGATTCGTGTGTGCGATGAATTGGTACAAATCCCGATGACTGGCCAAATTTCGTCGCTTAACGTGTCGGTGGCGGCTGGTATCGCGCTTTTTGAAGCCGTGCGCCAACGTGCTAAATAGTTGATTTGCTTTTAATTGAAATAAAAAAGCCGCATTAAAAATACGACAACTTTGTATTTTTAATGCGGCTTTTGCTTTCTTGTTTTTATTTCATCACTTCCAACCAACCTTTGAACTTGCGGTCTTTGCGAGGGTTTTGGAGCAAATAAAAATACACGCCTGCGGACTCGGAATCTGCTGTCCAATCGTTGTTGTAAGCATTGTTTTTGTAAACTTGTCTGCCCCAGCGATTATAAATCTCCACACTCCAAACGCCATTTTTTATCCCCACAAATTTAAGTTGGTCGTTTTTGCCATCGTGGTTTTTGAGTGTAATCACATTGGGTAAAATAAAACTTCTTTTAATGAGCTTTATCACGGTGCTGCTGTCTTGATCGGAGCAACTTGGGTTTTGGCGGAAAGCCGTCAGGCGCACCAAATATTCTTTTTCGTCGGCATCGTCGGGCAACTGGAAAAAGTGAATCGGGTTGGTTTCGGAAGAAGTTTGCCCGTCGCCAAAGTCCCAAAGATAGCTTTCGGCATTGGTGGAAAGGTTCTCAAATTCAATGTCCATGGCGGTGTATTCATCGTTATAGCCAGACGAAAAATCTGCCACAGGCCGCACGGCCACCGTTACGTGCACTGTGTCGTAAGTAACGCAACCCGTCAGGGTGTCAATGACAGTTAGTTTATAATCAGTATCTTGAGGAGGGGAGGCCATCGGAGAGGCGCAATTGTAGCAAGATAAATATTGCGCGGGCATTCCTTCGAGTGTAGTCCATCGGAAACGGTATTGGCGCGAGGCTTTTGGCTGTAATTGCACGCTGTCGCCGCGACAAACTTGCGCGTCTTCGGCCTGATAATCGTATCGGTCGCGAATAGTCATAATGGCCGAACTGGGTGGCGGCAGATTCGGGCAATTATTAATCAGTTCGATTTTGATATTTTCGATGCCTTCCTCGATGCCATCAGCAAAAGCTGTAATCGGCAATGTGGCAGTTTTGCTGCCCGCAGGAATCGTAATGCTGTTGCCTATCAGGCCATAATCTGTGCCATTGATGGCCGTGCCTGTGATGTTATAAAACAAAGTAAGTGGCTCGTTCAGGCGGCTGGTTCTCGAAAAAACAAATTCGCCGTTATAGCAGCCTTCTATGCCGTAGCCAAAACGTTTGAACGGATAATTAACGGTTACTTTCGGGCTGTTGGACGACAAACTTTTTCCTTCCAAGAAAATTCCTGAATCGTATTCGGAGTCTTTCACGTCGGCAATGGCCATTTTTAGGCGATACGTTTGGCAGGGAATCACGGCAATGCGGCTTTGTAGGCGGCGCGTAAAACCATCGTATTGTACGTGTAAATTGATAAAAGGCGTGCCTCCCGCTCCGTTGCTGATATAATATTGAGAATTGACATCATTGTTAATGTTGGCCACCGATACGGGGTCTTGGGTATTGGGCACTACCGCAATATTTCGTTGTCCCGAAATGCCTGGCCCGCTAATAAAGAAGCCAAATACATCATGATAATCTTTCACAAACTCCAAATATTCTTCCGAACCAAATACATAATTGAAAACCAATGTATCTGAAAATACTTCTATATTGAATGAAATCGTACAAATGTCGCGCAACTCGTCGCCAAAAGGGACTAAAGATTGTAAGTTATTATCAAATGAATTGCCGTTGCCGTTGTCTTGGGATTTGGAAGCCGAGTTATTGGGGCCTTGGGCATTATTGGCTGCGCCTGTGGTCATAATCAGGCCGTCCGATAACCCCAGCGTACCCGTATTGTCAGTAAAAGCTCCGTAGGCTTTTCCTTTTCCCGAAGGGCAATTTATCTGAATATTAGAAACTCTTACCCCTTGACCTACAAGTCTTTGCACTAATTCGTTGTCCGAAATGCTTGTATTGATATTTATCTGAGCAAAACTATTTTGAGAAGTAAGCCATAATAATCCTGTAATTAAAGAATAGAATATATATTTCATTTATTCGATGACAATTAGTATAATAAATAGCGCACAAATATCCGATACTATTCCCATAACACAAATAGTATTTGTTTGGTTTTAACGCACTTTTAAGACTAATTATTGATTCTGAAGCTAAAACCAGCCTTCACAAAAAACGAATTATTCATTTTTTGAAGCGTTGAGGCTATTTTTTCAAAATCGTTATCGACGTATTGGTAATTACGCGATGGCGCAACGCCAATTTTCAGATGTCCCATGATGTTTTTGTAAACGGGATAAGTAAGGTTAGGCGCAACTAAAATCTGATAATTACGCAAATATTGGCTTTCGCTACCATCGGCCAAAGGCACGGATTTGATGTGCGAAAGTGCTCCGTCTATATGCACAAATAAGCCTGCTTCCCATTTGTTTTGGAGCTTGTAGGCCACATTTGCTGTCAGGGGCGTAATTTCTACGCGCCATTTGGGAGCGTAGTAGGTGAGCATACCAAACAAAATAATAGCATTATGCCTAAAGTCGTTGTTGAGGGCTGCACCCACGCCAATTTTAAAATTCGGGTTGCCCAATACGGCATAGTTTACGGATACAACGCCCGCATAAAACAAATCTTTATGCGAAACGCTTTGACGCAAATCGCTACGCAATAGCAAGCGTGGCATGACCAACACATCAAAATTTTTGTACAGTTGTTGGCGCAAAGTAAGCGTATAACGTGCGTCATGAATGGTACTAAATGCTTGTAAACCAATATTTTTATGCGAAAAATTCGAATTTCGATAATACACGCTTTGGTATAATTTAGTTTGCGTTTTTTGAAGCAACGGCATGGTTACGCCCATTTCTAAAGCCACTTGCGAGAGTGTGCTATTGGCGTTTTTGATGTCTGTACGCGGTTGCCACGTGCAATTCACGTAAACGGGGTCGTTGAGCATTTGGGCTTGGAGCGAAAGGCCAATCAATAGGGTGAGGCCTAAACAAAAAAATTGCTTCATTTTCTAATTTGGTATATGTTAGAACAATGAAGCAATTTAAAGAAACATATAAGAAAAACCTATCATTAGAGTTTATTGAGTAGTTCCGCGATTTCGGTAGCTCGCAAAACTTGGTCGATAGGTGAAAGTTCCATCGCAGATTTTGGCATATAGTCGATGGTCGCCTCGGCGGGGTCTTGTACTACGGTGTAGCCACCCGCATCTTTTATTAGTTTCATGCCCATTGCGCCATCTCTGTTAGCTCCTGTTACCAAAATTCCCAGCAATTGATTTTGATAAATCTCTGAAGCAGAGAAAAATAACACATCTATCGAAGGGCGCGAATATTGCACCAAGGCAGATTGGTCTGTATTCAAATAGTCTGCTGATTCTACAAAAAGGTGCATATCGGCGGGGGCTAAATAAACATTCCCATTCTCAATGCGCGTTTTAACTTTAGGCTCAATAATGGGCAGGGGGCTGTGCGGTTCAAACACTTTTCCTAAACCCGACTCGCTTTGTGGCGAGCGATGCAATACGATAATGAGCGGAAGTTGGAAATCTGGACGTAATTTTCGGAGAATGTCGCAAACAACCCTAATGCTGCCAGCCGAACCACCCAGTACCACAGCTTGGTATTGGTGGGTAGTTAAATAATCACTCGTGTCCATGAAGTTTGATTTATTTTAGTCTAAGAAAGCGTGAATGTGTTTTGAGTTTTGTGGTTATTGCTTGTTGTTGAGAAGCGTTAGTAAGTCATTGACCACCTGTTGTAAATAGTTCAGACACCCTTCACTTTTAACCAAATAATTAAATACCCCTAATTCTTGGATTTTGGCAATTAAATCTATATCGCGTTGGGCTGAGGCCACAATGACGCGAGACTGAGGGTATTGTTCCCTAATTGTTTTTACTAATTCGTAGCCGTTAATATCAGGCAACATTAAGTCTGCTAATACAATCGCAGGATTTTCAGGCATGGCTTCTAAGAGACTTTTGCCGTCTGCAAAATATCGAATATTAAGGTTAGGAATTGCCCCTAAAGCAATTCTAAATAACATTCCCTCCGTTCTGTTGTCTTCTATTACAAATAGCTGGCGGTTCATGATAAGTTAAATTTTTTCATTAAAAATGTAATAATGTATAGGCAAAGCTAAAGTATAAATACTGAAAAACTTAGCCCATTAAGCCCTAAAATTCAATGTTGTACTTTTCGTAAACAAATTTAATATTATTAGAAATAAAAAAAAGCAAGTCAAACATATTGACCTGCTTTTCGTATGATTTGGTTATGAGATTTCTTCTTTATTCTTCTTTTTATTTATTGCTTGTTGGTTCTGCTTTCGTAGTTTTAGCAGGAGCTGCCGCCGCTTTTGCTGTCGGTTGCGCTACCTTAGGAGCTACTTTAGTTGCCTTTTTTTTCGCTTTACGTTCTTGCTTTTCAGCTTTCGCGTTGAGCTTTTTGTTTACTTTTTCAAGCTTGACCGCCAACTTTTTAGCAACAGTTTTGGTCGTTTTTTTCATACGGCCAGCTGCTTCAGCGTGCAATTCATCAATTAACTTAGCGACAGATGCTTCTATTTGAGCAACTAATGCTTTGTAATTTTTTTTGTCAGATTTCATAAAATTAGAATTAAGTTAGAAAACTGCTGCAAATATAGTGCTATTTTTTAAATGTAAAATATTTGTTAAGGAATTGTTAAGTATTGTTAGTAAATAATGTAAGTCAAAATCAATATTTGTAGCTTTCTATGCAATTTGTTCATTTAGCTTGTAATATTTTAGCATTGCAACACATAACATAAATAAAAATGTTCTATGTGTTCAGTAAAAGCAATCAGTTATTGAGGGGTCTTGTAAATAACTGATTGCTTTTTATTGCTGAGATGTTATATTTCAGCAGATACGCGGCAACTGCTCGCCTACCAACGGATTTACGACGCGTTTGCCACCGAAAGCACTCGTCATAATTACTTTGGAAGGATGTTCTTCCGTAACATTGCCTAATATCATGGCCGCAGGCTGATATTTGCGCAAAACCGCCAAGACTTCTTCTTGTACCGAGGCCTCCGCGATGCAAACAAAAACGCCTTCGTTGGCCACATACACGGGGTCGAGGCCAAGCAACTCGCAGGCACTTTTTACGGCGGTATCTACGTGTATATTTTTTTCTAACAAATTGATTCCCAGTTGGCAATCTGTCGTTATTTCGTTTAGCACAGAAGCCAAGCCGCCGCGTGTGGCATCGCGCAAAAACTTGATTTTGTCGCCAAAGGTTTCTATCAATTCTTTTACTACAAAATTGAGGTTGGTCGTATCGCTCAAAATTTCGCTCTCGAAACTCAAGCCTTCGCGCTGCGACATAATGGCCATGCCGTGCGCCGCCAACGCGCCATTCACCAACACCGCATCACCCGCCGCAATACGCGCCGAACTAATGGCCGCCGTAGGGCGTACCACGCCAATGCCCGACGTATTGATATAAATTTTGTCGCCTTTGCCGCGCTCTACGACTTTGGTGTCGCCCGTAACTACCTGTACACCTGCTTTTTGTGCGGCTGTTTTAATCGAAATAACGATTTGCTCAAACGCTGCAAGGCTCAAACCTTCTTCGATAATAAAAGCCAACGATAAGTATTTGGGTTCTGCGCCGCACATCGAAAGGTCGTTCACGGTGCCGTTTACGGCCAGTTCGCCGATGTTGCCGCCTTTAAAAAAAATAGGGCTAATCACGTAACTATCCGTAGAGAATGCCAACGTGCCGCCGCCCAAATTCAGAAATGCCCCGTCGTGGCGCGTGGCCAGTGTCGGGTTGTCCAGATGTTTGAAAATCACATCGTTGAGTAGGGCGGTCATGTGTTGGCCGCCGCTACCGTGATGCAAATGTATAATGTCTGCTGCTGTATTTTTGCTCATAAAAAAATTACTGGGGCAAATCTTCGCCCATATCTTTGAGTATCTGCATAGTACGATGCGCTTCTGCTTCATCAATTACACCAATGGCAGCCCCCACGTGTACCAATACATAATCGCCGATGGCAGCTTCTGGCACCAACGCGAGATTTACTTCTTTGCGAATCCCCTCAAAAGAAACTTCTCCGATACGGAAAATCTCGTCGAGTTCGCTCACAATTTTCTCCAATTTACCGGGTACGGCCAAACACATACGCTATTATTTGTTTAAAGATTGTTGTAAAAACTCGTACCAAGCCTCCATGCCTTCGCCCGTCGTGGCCGATACTTCAAAGAATTTGAGGCGCGGATTAACTTTCAAAGCACTTTCTTTCAGCTTTTCAAGGTCAAATTTTAGGTACGGCAACAAATCAATTTTGTTGATAATACACACCTGCGAGCTGTAAAACATATCAGGATATTTGAGCGGCTTGTCTTCGCCTTCGGTTACGGAAATAACCACCACGCGCGAGGCTTCGCCCAAGTCAAACATGGCAGGACAAACCAAATTGCCGACATTTTCCACCATTAGCACCGAGTTTTGAGCAGGCTTTAGTTGTTTTACGGCAGTGGCTACCATGTCGCTGTCCAAGTGGCAACCTTTGCCCGTATTGATTTGAACCACAGGCACATTGAGGTTGTGAATGCGCAACGCGTCGTTGCTGGTTTGTTGGTCACCTTCAATTACCGAAAACGCTACTTTGCCTTTTAGGTCGCCGATAGTTTTTTCCAAAAAGGAAGTTTTGCCCGAACCTGGTGAGCTTACCAAATTCAAACAAAATATATTGAGTGCTTCAAAATAACCTCTGTTGCGTTCGGCTGAGAGTTGATTTTTATGCAAAATATCTTTTTCAAGTTCCACGATATTCACTTCGTGTCCGTGGTGGTGATGCGTGTGCGCATGGTCGTGGTCATGATGATGACCGTCGTGTGAATGGCTGTGGTCATGCGTATGCTCATGTCCGTGATGGTGATGATGCCCGTTACTATGGTCGTGCGGGTGTTCGTGGTCATGGTGGTGATGATGTTCGCCGTGCGCATGGTCGTGATCATGATGATGACCGTCTTGGCCGTGTGCGTGAGCGTCTATTTTATGATAAGTAATGCCGTTCTGCGTAGAACTGCAACCGCAAGTAGTGCACATAAATTTAATGGTTTAATTGATGATAAGTTTTTTGATACGGAGCTCTTTTCCGCCCACAATTTCTTTGAAAGGGCTGCCACAATGCGGACAACTGTCGTAGAGTTTTTCTATGGGAAAAAACTGCTCGCATTCGGCGCATCTGGCTTTCCCGTCGGGTTCTGCGATGTGTAACAAAGCATTTTCCAAGACCGTTCCTTTGATACACTGTGGCCATACAAAATGGAAAGAAGCAAGCTCAACACCCGAAAGTTTGCCAATTTCTAAAAAAATTTCTTGTACCGCAACACCCTGAATCTTAGCCGTTTCACGGCTGGCGGTATCCACAATAGAAGTAACAACTGATAATTCGTGCATTTTACTAAATTCTGAAAACTTACCCACAAAGCAACTGATAAAATCTTTTGCTAAACATGACAAAAGTCTGTAAATCTATGGGTGTGTATCATGTTTTCCGAAATTCTTTTTGTCTTATTTTAAAACACCATTTTTTACTTAATTTTTAGGTTGCCTGTACGCTGCGTGTAGAGGTAGCAAATTTTTATCGAAACACAAAAAACTAATAGAAACATTATGCCAGATAAAACCAACAATGAAACCTATCTGCAAAGCATTGAGCGGCAGGGTTACGAGCGTCGGGATTTCTTGAAGTTCGTGGCGTTTATTGGGGCTTATATGGGTGTGGAAAGCACAGCAATTGGTCAAATTGCTAAGTCGCTTGAAACAACTCCAAGATTGCCAGTTATTTGGGAACACTTCCAAGAGTGTACCTGTTGTAGCGAATCGTTTATCCGTTCAGACCATCCTATTGTGGCTGATATTATTTTGGATAAAATTTCGCTTGATTATACCCTTACGCTGATGGCTGCATCTGGCCACCAAGCCGAAGCCGCCAAAAAAGCAACGATGGACAAATACAAAGGAAAATATATTCTTTGTGTAGAAGGTTCTGTGCCAATGGGTGCGGAAGGTCAGTATTGTTGTATTGGTGGTCGTTCTGCGCTGGATATTTTGAAAGAATCTGCTGAAGGTGCTGCCGCAATTATTGCGTGGGGAAGCTGTGCTACAACGGGTTGCGTGCAAGCTGCTAAGCCAAACCCAACGGGAGCAACGCCAATCGACAAAATTATTACTGATAAACCAATTATTAACGTACCGGGCTGTCCGCCAATCGGGGAAGTAATGGCGGGTATTATCGTGCACGTGGTAGCCTTCGGCAAATTGCCTGAGTTGGACAACGCAGGCCGTCCGAAAGCCTTCTATTCTAAACGTGTACACGATAGCTGTTACAGAAGACCGTATTTTGATGCGGGTCTTTTTGCCGAAACTTTCGACGACGAAAACGCACAAAAAGGTTATTGCTTGTACAAAGTGGGTTGCAAAGGGCCATCTACTTACAACGCTTGCGGTAACATGAAGTGGAACGGTGGCGTGAGTTACCCAATCCAATCGGGACACGGCTGTATTGGTTGTAGCGAAAAGAACTTCTGGGATGCTGGCAGTTTCTACGACCGCGACAAAGCCATCGGCGGCAGTATAGAAGCCACAGCCGACACTGTAGGCAAATACGCACTTGGTGCAGTAGGTGCGGGCTTGGCTGCGCACGCTTTGGTGTCTAACTTCTCTAAAAAACGTGACCTTGACCGCCGAATCGGTGCGGCCATCGAAACAGAGAAAAAATTGGACGAAGAATAATCTGGTTATCACACAAATACAACAAATTAAAATGGCTGATAGAATTGTAGTTGACCCCATTACCCGTATAGAAGGGCACTTGAGAGCCGAAGTAGAGATTTCGGACGGCACTATCAAAGACGCATTTTTGTCATCTACGATGGTAAGGGGACTTGAAAATATTGTAAAAGGAAGAAACCCGAAAGATGTTTGGGCTTTCGTGCAACGTACTTGTGGCGTTTGTACGGGCACTCACGCCACGACTTCGGTGCGTGCGGTGGAAGATGCTTTGGGCATTGTAGTTCCGCCAAATGCAGAAATGGTGCGCAACATCATGCAAGGCGCGTTGTATCTGCACGACCACGTAGTACACTTTTATCACTTACACGCCTTCGACTGGGTGGACGTGGTGAGTGGCCTAAGCGCAGACCCCGTGAAAACGTCGCAGTTGGCGCAGTCTATTTCTAACTGGCCAAAAAGTTCTCCAGGTTATTTCTCTGACCTCCAGACCAGACTCAAAAAGTTTGTAGCAAGCGGACAGTTGGGCATTTTTGCCAATGGTTATTGGGGACACCCAGCCATGAAATTGCCACCAGAAGCCAACTTGATGGCCACGGCGCACTACCTTGAGGCCTTGGAATGGCAAAAAGAAATCGTGAAAGTTCATGCTATTTTCGGTGGTAAAAACCCTCACCCTAACTTTTTGGTGGGTGGTATGGCTTGCGCCGTAAATACCGATGATGCCAGCGGCTTGAACGCCGAACGTTTGGCTTTCGTAAGACAATTGTTAGAAGAAGGACAACGTTTTGTGGAGCAAGTATATGTGCCAGATGTAATGGCAATTGCAAGTTTCTATAAAGATTGGGGTTCAATCGGTGGCTTTGATAACTTCATGGCTTTCGGTGATTTCCCGATGCAAGGACACCACAACACCAACCCTAACACATTCAAATTCCCGTCGGGTGTGATTCTTGGCCGCGATTTGAGCAAGTTGCATAGCTTGGACATTCGCGACCTGAAAACGGTAGAAGAACACGTAAATCACTCTTGGTATGATTATGCAGGTGGTGATGTAAACGCGGGACTTCAACCTTGGGCAGGCCAAACCAACATCAATTACACAGGGCCTAAACCTCCGTACACGCATTTGGACATTAACCAAAAATACAGCTTTATCAAAACGCCACGCTGGAAAGGTCAGGCCGTAGAAGTAGGGCCATTGGCGCGTTTGTTGGTGGGTTATGCGGCTGGTAGAGAAGAGTTTAAAGAAATCATTGATGGTGCATTGGCTAAATTGCAAGTGCCTGCAACGGCTTTATTCTCTACTTTGGGCAGAACGGCGGCACGTGCTTTGGAAAGCCAATTGGTAGCCAAATGGAATCTGGAATTTTTCGATATTTTGGTAAACAATATCAAAAATGGCGATACACGCATGGCCAATATGGAAAAATGGGATCCTGCCACTTGGCCAAAAGAAGCCAAAGGCGTAGGTCTTACAGAAGCTCCACGCGGTGCACTAAGCCACTGGATTGTGATAAAAGACGGCAAAGTAGAAAACTACCAACAAGTAGTACCTTCGACTTGGAACGCCTCTCCACGCGACCCGAAAGGCCAACGTTCGCCTTACGAACATACTTTGCTCAACACGCCTGTGGCTGATCCTGAACTTCCTTTGGAAATCATCAGAACTATTCACTCGTTCGACCCTTGTATTGCTTGCGCGGTACACTTGTACGACGAAAAAGGCGAGATTATCAAAGAAGTTAGCAATATTTCCGTGTGCGGTATCTAATCCTAAAAGACAGCATTTATGGAATCTTCTACATTTAAACGAGCTTATGTATGGCAACTTCCCGTGCGTCTTTTCCACTGGATTAATGCCTTTTCCATTACGATACTGATTATTACGGGTTTTATTATTGCCAATCCGCCCGCGCTGATGTCCAACAAAGAGGCATCTGAGCAATTTTGGTTTGGTTATGTACGACAAATCCATTTTATCAGTGCCTACCTGATGGTTGCCGTGATGGTGTTGCGCCTTTACTACGCCTTTTTTGGCAATCGCTATGCCAACTGGCGTGTAATGTTGCCTTTGAGCAAATCGGGCTTTAGCAAAATGTGGCACGTAATTAAGTACGATTTGTTGCTTCAAAACGAAAAGGAGTACAACTTCAAGAATATTAGCACAGGCCACAACGCCGTAGCAGCATTCAGTTACTTTATTATGTTCATTTTGGCAGTGGTGATGGTGTTTACGGGTTTCGGATTGTACGCGCCTACTTCTACTTGGTTTTTGCCAAGAATGTTTGAATGGGTACCTGCATTTTTGGGCGGCGATTTTGTGACGCGCACCGTACACCATTATAGTATGTGGGCTTTCATCTTGTTTGTGGTGGTACACGTGTATTTGGTGTTCTTCCACGACTGGCTCGAAGGTCGCGGCGAAACTTCTGCCATGTTCAGTGGCTACAAGTTTGTGCGCACCGAAAGTATTAAGGACGAAGAAGCTGCCAACGCAGAGAAAAAAACAGCATAATGCAAGATACTTTTTCATATACCCCCGATACGTTCCATTCCGACGGCAATGATATATTGGTGTTGGGCATTGGTAACTACCTGATGGGCGATGAAGGTATAGGCGTACATTTTGTAAAAAAATTAGATACTTCCCGTTTTGCCTCCAACATTACTTTTTTGGACGGCGGGACGGGAGGTTTCACCCTCGTACCCTATATCGAAAGTCATCAGCACGTCATTATTGTAGATGCCACGATGGACGGCAAACCCGAAGGAACGATTACGTTGCTTACACCTAAGTTTAGCAACGATTTCCCGACGGCACTTAGTGGGCATAATTTTGGGCTTAAAGACATGGTCGAAATCTTGACGATGTTCGGTTCGATGCCAAAAATTTATCTTTTTACGGTTACTATCAGCAAGATGGAACCTATGTGTATGGAATTATCGCCTGCCGTAGAGGCCGCTTTGCCCGAAATTACCGAAAAAGTTTTGGCTCTTACGCAGCAAATACGAAGCACGGAAAGTGTACACGCAGAATAAATGTTTTGAGGTCATTGTCAATGGCCGCGTACAAGGCGTAGGTTTCAGGCCCTTTATCTATAACTTAGCCAATAAGTTGCAGATGAAGGGCTTTGTTACCAACAATGCTTTGGGTGTGCAAATCGTGGTGTGCGCCACTGCCGACGCGCTCACGGATTTTGTTACCCAAATCCAAGCCCAAAAACCTGCGGCGGCGCAAATTGTGGCCGTTTCGGTTAGGGAAATGGAACACGCCGCCGAGTTTGAAGGCTTTAGCATTAAGCCCACTCAAACTACCCCAAACATCAATTTGCCACTCACGCCTGATTTTGCGCAATGCGCCCAGTGTGCTGCGCAAATGCTTGACCCACACGACCGACGGTATTTTTATCCGTTTACGTGTTGCACGCAATGCGGAACGCGCTACGCCATTACTGAAAAATATCCTTTTGAACGAGAAAACACTTCGCTGGCAACATTCAAAATGTGCGCCACTTGCCAAACCGAATACGACAGTCCCGAAGATGTACGCTTTCATGCCCAAACCAATTCTTGCCCCGATTGTGGCATAAAGTTTTGGCTTACAGATAATTTTGGTAAAATATTAACCCAAGAAAATCAGGAAGTTTTTGGGCAGGCGGCAAAGGCTTTGAGCGAAGGAAAAATTTTGGCCGTCAAAAACACGTCGGGTTATTTGCTGCTATGCGATGCGACTTCCGTGCAGGCCGTACAGCAGCTCCGAGAGCGCAAACGCCGCCCAACCAAACCGTTGGCGGTGCTGTTTCCAGACCTTGCGCAATTGCGCCAGCACGTTTATTTGAGTGAAAAAGCAGCCGCACACATCGGCTCGGCAGAAGCTCCGATTGTGGTGGCAGAAGTGAAAAACAAAGGGGCAATTGCTTTGCAAGAAGTTGCGCCAAATATGGACACGCTGGGTTGTATGTTGCCGTATTCGGGGATTCTGAAACTTTTGGCCACCCAACTCAACCGCCCTTTGGTGGCTACCAGCGGCAATTTGCATGGCTCGCCCGTGTGCGCCGACGCGCCAGAAGCATTTGAAAAACTAAGCGGCATCGCCGACTTATTCATACACCACGATTTACCCGTGAGGCATTCGCAAGATGACTCCGTTATTAGATTTACACCAAAATACGATATTAAACTTGTGTATCGTCGCGCGCGCGGCCTTGCACCCAGCAATTACTTTGAACCCACACAAAATAAGGTAGATAACACCAAAATTTTGTGTTTGGGTAGTGACCTGAAAAGCAGTGTTTCCCTGCAACCCAACAGCCACAGTTACACAAGCGAATATTTAGGCGATTTGGGAAATTATGAAACTTTCCAGCGTTTTGAGGCCACTTTGAGCAGCTACGCGGAAACCTTTAGCCTAAAGCCTGATGTTATCGTGCACGACCTGCACCCGCTCTACCAAAGCAGGCAGGCCATTGAACCACTGCAACAACGTTTTCCTGCGGCTCGCCTGCACGCCGTGCAACATCATGAGGCGCATTTTGCGGCGATTTTGGGCGAAAAAAACAGTTGGGAAAATAAAGTGTTGGGCGTGATTTGGGACGGGACGGGCTACGGAACAGACGCGGCCATTTGGGGCGGAGAGTTTTTTTTGTATGAAAAAAGAAAAATCTCGCGCGCGGCGCACTTGAATTATTTTATATGGATTTTGGGCGATAAAATGGCTAAAAATCCGAAAATCAGTGCTTACGCGATTTTGGGCGATGCTTTGGGGCAAGAAAATTTTGAAGCAAACGAGCAACGAATATACGCCCGACAGCGCGAGCAAAAAGCCGTACAAACTTCGTCGGTGGGGCGGCTTTTCGATGCGGCAGCCTACGTTTTGGGCTTTGAAAGAACAGTTTTTTTTGAAGGGGAAGCGGCCATGTACGTGGAACAGTTGGCCAAAATGTGTGGCACTGACGCAAAAAATGTGTATCTTGATTCCGAAGATTTTTTATCAGGCGAAAAACTTTTGGCCAATATGCGCACCGCCTTAGGGCATGGCGCAAGTCGGGCGGAAGTGGCCGCAGGATTTCATTGGTCTTTGGCCAAAATGATACAGAAAGTAGCCGTGCAGCAGGGCGCAACGCACATTGCGTTTAGTGGTGGCGTGTTTCAGAATGCGTACTTGGTGGACTGTATCGCACAGAAAATGAATGACTTAACGTTGAGTTGGCATGAGCATTTGCCCGCCAACGACGAAAATATTTCTTATGGACAATTAAAACATTATCAATACATACTACAATAAATCATGGATATTTCAGAATTATTAGGCACCATCGGCAAGACCGAAGAACAAGATAAAATTTCCTATTCGGCAGGCGTAGTAATGGCAATGAGCCTCAAAGATTTGGGCTTTGAAGAGATTTCGAGCGCGGATTTTATAGAAGGAATGGATTCTGTTTTTAACAATAGTTTCCCAAAAATCACTGCCAAAAGAGCCGTTGATATTTTCAATAATTATATAGCCTTGTTGCGCGAGGAGCAAAAAGAAAAAAATGCCACCGAAGGCCGTGTTTTCTTAGAACAAAACGCCCAACGCGAAGGCGTGGTTTGTTTGCCAAGCGGTTTGCAGTACGAAGTGTTGCGTCAGGGCAAAGGCCAAACGCCTAATCTATTGAACCACGTAGAAGTAACTTACGAAGGTTATTTGGTTAATAATGAAGTGTTTGACTCAAGCAAACACCATAGCGGCGGCGTAGAATTTGAAATTGGCGAAATGATACCAGGTTGGCAAGAAGTGTTGCAACTCATGCCCGAAGGTTCGCGCTGGAAAGTGTATATTCCGCATTATTTGGCCTACGGCGAAGCAGGTGCCGCGCCCATGATTCAGCCAAACGCGACGCTTATTTTCATTATTGAATTGAAAAAAATAATCAAATAGCGGTGCGATGAAATATGTTACGGAATACCGCGACCCCGAACTGGTAACCCATTATCTGGACGCGATTCGCCAAAAAGTAACGCGCCCTTGGTTTATCATGGAGATTTGTGGCGGACAAACCCACTCGCTGGTGAAAAATGGCTTGTTGGATTTGCTGCCCGAAGAAGTAATCATGGTGCATGGGCCGGGTTGTCCTGTGTGCGTTACGTCGGCGGGTCTGATAGACAAAGCCGTGGAACTGATGCAGCAAGGCGTAATCATGTGTTCGTTTGGGGACATGGTGCGCGTGCCAGGTACGTCGCAAAGCCTTTTGCAAGCCAAAGCCGCAGGCGGCGATTTGCGTATTTTGTATTCGCCATTGGAAGCCGTGAATATTGCGGCGGCCAACCCAGACCGCGAAGTCGTGTTTTTTGCCGTAGGCTTCGAGACGACCGCGCCAAGTAACGCGCTTGCCGTGATGCACGCCCAAAAATTAGGTTTGAAAAACTTTTCGTTGCTTGTTTCGCACGTGCTTGTGCCGCCAGCGATGGAGGCTATCTTGGACGATGAATTTTGCAATATCAACGCCTTTTTGGGGGCGGGTCACGTCTGCACGATTATGGGACTGGACGAATATTATCCGTTGGCTGAGAAATACAAAATTCCGATTGTGATTTCGGGTTTTGAGCCTGCCGACTTGCTTTGCGCGATTTATCATGCCGTTGTGCAGCTCGAAGAAGGCAAACATGAGGTAGAAAATCAATACACCCGTTTTGTAAAAGAACACGGTAACGGACGTGCCAAAGCGGTTGTAGAGGAAATATTTATGGTGGGTGACCAAGAATGGCGCGGCATCGGCAAAATAAGCGATAGCGGCCTTGTGATGCGTCCTGAATATGCGGCTTACGATGCGGCGGCCAAATTTGCCATCAAAACCAAGTCGGAAAGCTGTGCGAGCAAATGTATTGCGGGCGAAATATTGAAAGGTCAGAAAAAGCCTTTTGAGTGTCAGGAGTTTAGAAAAACGTGTAATCCGTCCAATCCGTTGGGTGCGCCGATGGTGTCGTCCGAAGGAGCTTGTGCGGCGTATTACCATTATTCCTAAGAAATTATGTTTGGACTATTTGTAACATTGTACGCGGGTTTGGAACACGCCTTTGAAGCCGACCATTTGTTGGCCGTCAATAACCTCGTTACCAATCGCAAACACACAGGCCACGCCATGAAAGACGGCTTTTTTTGGGGCGTGGGTCATACCACCACTATTTTTGTGATTGGTATGATGATGATTGTGTTCAAAATGAATCTTAGCGAACAATTATTTAGCTACTTAGAAGCCTGCGTGGGCTTGATGTTGGTCGGTTTGGGTGCGGTTCGGCTGTTCAAACTCAATGCCAAACGCCAATTGGCGTACAGCGGTTTGCCGCAAACGCACACGCATTACACCCCCAAAATGGCGTTTGGGGTGGGCTTTGTGCATGGCTTGGCAGGAAGTGGCGCATTGGCCGTGCTGGTGATGTCGCAGATGAAAAGCCCCGCCGAAGGCTTGATGTATATCCTGATTTTTGGGGTTGGCTCAATCGTAGGAATGTTGTTGGCTTCGAGTATGTTTAGCCTGCCGTATTCGCGCGGGATAATGCAATCCGAGCGGCTACAAAATGCCCTCACGGCTATATCCTCGCTGTTGTGTTTGGTGTACGGCATTAAAGTAATTATCGAAAATCTTTCGTAGTTATTCCCATAAACAAAAAAGTCCTTCTCTGTGGTTTGTGTCTTCACAAACCACAGAGGTTGGATAACAGGAATTGTGGGTGGGATATATTAAAACCCCATCTAAATCTTCCCCAAGGGGAAGACTTTAATAGAAGTCAGTTAAAGATATGTGGTCTGTGAAGACACAAACTATGGAGGAGATTTTTTATGTCTTTAGAATTTTATAGTAAATTATACTATAATTATATTTGTTTTTGCAAGTACCTACAAAATATAGAAAGTATTTGTAGATAAATTTATCATTGCCAATTCTTTGGATAATTAAATTATATATAAATGAGAATTTTCATTGCTGTTTTTCTTTTAGTAATATTTTTAACGGAATCAATAGGACAAACTTTAAAAATAAATGATTCTATAAAATGTGAAAATATAAAAATAGACATAAAAGTTGAAAATAAAGACAGTCAAAAACAAATTCAAATTAACATGAGTAATTCTAACTCAACTAAAGATATTTGGACAATTTTAACAGGTCTTTTAACGCCAATAATAGCCTTGGGAGGTTTAGGGATAGCTTATAGACAGTGGGTTGTTCAGCGGTACAGAGCTAAATTTGATTTGTTTGAACGACGAATGAAAGTTTATGAAAATATCCGCGAAGTATTAATATCTATACTTCGTAATAACACATTAGAGGGCATTAATATGGAAGATTTTTATATGAATGTTCGCCATTCTAAATTTTTATTCAATAAAGAAATAAGTGCATACATTGAGCAAATTGACAAGAATGTTAGTGATTTTCAAACTGACTGTATGAAACTTGGCGAAAACGAAAAAGCCCCATTTATGACTGAAGAACAAAGAAATAAAGTACTTGATAATAAGTATAATACATTAGACTGGTTATCAAAACAAGTTAAGATATTAGATAATAACTTTTCAAGTTTTATGGAGATTAGTAAAATATAAGTAAACATTTTCCTTGAATTAAAAATAACACTCGCCGTAGTCTCTGTCCTCACAGACCACCTACATTTGTCGTCTTTTATGATTTGTGAGGACACAAACCATGGAGGGAAGAGTATTTACCTTTTTCCATAAACAAAAAAATCCCCTTATAGGCTTCAAATCTATAAGGGGATTTTGGATTGTAGCAAAATCTAATTTGCCTGTTATTCAAACCCAAAAATTAAGGGGAACAAAAAGATCACAACCGCCGCCCAAAGGCCATAAATCGGCAGAAATACGGCAATACTTTTCTTTACGCCTTCTATTTGGTCGCTGCTGCGCACCGTGCGGAAAAGGTGATAGGCTACCAGCAACAAGTTTGCCAGAATCAGGATATTACTTCCCAGCACAGCCAATCGGTTGGGCGTAATGCCGCCCGAAATTCTGAACAAAATCGCCGACAAAGCAATTCCGTTTACAATAATGGTAACCACCGACAAACAAAACAACAACATGACGCTGGTTTGGTTGTCGGGGCGTTTGGAGGTTTCTACAACCGAAAACACGATAATGGCCATCACTCCCACCAACAACGCATTGAAAATCAGCAGAAAGTCGCGGTCGTTGTAAATGTCTATGTTTTTACTCAACATAATAGAGGCCAAATAAACCGAGAGCATCAGCAACACGATAGGCGTAAATACTTTGGCAATGATAGGGGAGACCTTACTGACCAGTTCGGGATTGGTCTGGACAAGCGAAGTGCCCACGATAGGCAATGCCCCAAACGCCCAAAAACCAAGATATTCGCGATAGAAATATGAAACGTCGATACCGAGCATATCGAATAACTGGAACGTAATAGCCGAAAACACAGCCCCCGAAATCACGATAATAGTGCAAATGATGACCAAATCGCCATTGTAGCGAAGAAAATCCAAACGTTTTGGCACGTCGTTGAGCCCTTCGCCCACAAAAGAATAACCCAACATTACCCACAAAAATAAAGGCAAATGAAGACAGGCAAGTATCAGTGTATCATCGAGTTGTGAAGCACTTGGCAGCAGGTTAATATAGATTGCCGCCGCCAAAGTCGTTATCGCAACAACTACGCTTTTCTTAAGGTTGCTTTTTTGTTTCCACAAAAAATAAGCCGCCAGCACTGGCAAAACCAGAAAACCGATATTGCGGCCATAAAAATATTCGGTCTTAATGTCGGCCATGTAAACCAGTTTGGCCGTAAGCCCCACCAAAAACGAGACAGCAATCACAAATATTAGTTCGGGTTTGCTGCTCCACACAATCCCGTCAGCCTCAAAATTGAGTCGCTCGTGCCAGCATCGTGCAATAGGATTGTCTTGGATGTCGTTGTAAATCAGGTTGAAATCTTTTTTGAAATTGGCCTTGTTGTCTCGGTAGAGTTTTTCAAGGGCTCTTGGATTTTCCAAGTTGAGGATGATTTCTTCTTTCATTTTGTTAGCTTGTTTATTGTTGAGACCATCTACACAACGCCCCTAATCTACAAAGTTATTTTAATGCTTGACTTAATTTTCTTTCTTTATTTTAGAAGAAAAATAGGGCAATTCCAAACCTTGCATTTTAGGCCAATAAGCTGTTATATTCGCTGGATAGCTTTGATGTTTTTGCTTATGCGTATTCGTTACTGGCGCGACACTTTGTGGTGTACGGGATTTATTTTTGCAGTGTTGGTGGGGCTGTATATGTTGCCCGCCCAATTTGAGTTGTTCAATCCGTTGGCCGAAGCCTTCGACGACTTTGAGCTAACCGATTTGGTGTATTCGCGTCATTTGGGCGAAGACCAAAATCTCGAACACATACAAGATGCCGTCGCGCTCACAGATACCAATATTGTGTTGGTGAATATTGGTTACCTGAATCGTGCGGGCATTGCCCAAGAGATTTTTAATATCAATGCCCACCAGCCCAAACTTATTGCCATAGACGCGCTGTTTGAAGTGCCACGCGCACCCGAAGACGACAGCCTGATGGCGCAGGCTTTTTCGGAAACTAAAAACTTGATTTTGGGAGTAAAATTGCTCAACCCAAACTACACCAAAGGCGGCTTTGACTCGGCGCAAGTTACTTACCCGATGTTTGACCGCTACGCGCTGCACGGCTACGTGAATCTGATTACGGACGGAGAAGACAAATTCAGAGTTTCGCGGCACTATTCGCCCCAAGAACGCAGCACGGATACGGCCATGCTTGCGTTTTCTACCAAAATTGCCAGTATTGCGTATCCTGCTCAAACACAGGCGTTTTTAGCCCGAAGCAATGAAGTTGAATCTATTAATTTCCGCCGCCACGAAAAGCAATATCGTTGCCTTGATGTGGCCGATGCGCTTAATCCCGAATTGCCGTTTAGCCTCAAAGACAAAATTGTGATAATGGGTTTTATGGGCGAAAATTTTCAAAGCAAATCGTGGGAAGATAAATTTTTTACGCCACTCAATGAGGTGTATATCGGCAAAACTGCGCCCGATATGTTCGGGATGACGGTTCACGCCAACATTGTTTCCATGATTGCCGAAAAATCTTTTATCAACGAAATGCCCGACTGGCTTGCGCTTTGTATCGGCGTGCTGCTGTGCATGGCCAATGTGCAGGTGTTTATGTGGATTTATTACAGGCTTTCGCGCTGGTACGATGCGCTTACCAAATTGTTACAATTGCTACAAGTGCTTCTGTTACTGTATGTTTCGGTGTTGTCTTTTTCGTTTTTCAGATACAAAATGGATTTGGCCGTAGGCATAGCCGCGATTTTGTTGGCAGGCGATTTGTTGGAAATTTACATGGGCTTTCTCAAGCCTAAAGTGCTACAACAAACGGCCAAATGGTTCCGCAAACACGAGCCAGCACCCGCCGCCCCAACGGAAGAATAATGTTAGGGGGCTTTATCAAACCAAAGATTCTTTTACTTTTGTAATTCAAATATTTTTTTTGATATAAATAAAAAATCCTATTGTTGTGTTGCAAGCGATAAAGCCCACTTTCTCAGACCCCCAACTTTTAGCAGAAATCAAGACGCATACCAAACTAAAGCGCATCGAAAAAGACGAAACGCTGATACGTTCTGGGGATAAAATCGTGTTTGTGCCGTTGGTGCAAAAAGGTGTGTTGCGGATTGTGCGCGAAGATGCCGACGGTCGCGAAATTTTCTTGTATCATCTTTACGCTGGCCAAAGCTGCGCCATGTCCCTGAACTGCTGCCAAGCGGGCAAAGAAAGTATGGTAAAAGCTGTGGCCGAAGACACAACCGAAGTGCTGCTGATTCCTGTGGGCATGGTGTCGGAGTGGTTCAGATATACCGAATGGAAATCGTTTATCAATGGCACTTACAGCAATCGTTTTGTGGAGCTGCTCAACGTGATTGATTTAATCGCTTTTAGTAACATGGACAAACAACTTTTGCGCTATTTGCAGGCACGCGCCCAAGCCAACAATACACATCGCCTCGACATCACGCACCAACAAATCGCCGATGAGTTGCACACGCACCGCGAAGCCATTAGCCGACTGCTCCGCACCATGGAACAGAAAAATTTGGTTCGGTTGGGGCGCAACAGCATTGAGCTACTGCACGGGCTTTAGTGGGTAAATAACGGGCTGTGAAGGCGCGGCATCGGTGGCCAAGCGCGGCACTTGCAAATGCAACCAATACAGGCCGTCGGGCAGCGCGTCTGGCACAAAAATAAGTTCGGTAATGGTGGCTTGGGTGCGCGTGGCGGCGGGATATTGCCAAAATCCGTGATGAACGGCCAAACGGCCTGCGTCTTCTTCTCTGTCCACCGACGGCAAATCCAGTAACAAATGTTCTACGCCTTGTTCGGCGAGCCACAGCCCCGTATTTTCTTCCAAATACGCGGGATTTGTACCCGAATAAGCACGCGTATTTTTATCCAAATCGTTTGGCAAAGTTCTGATAATGATGGCGTTGGTTTGGTGCTGTAAGGCTTTTTGCAAATCTTTTAGCAAAACGACCCAGTCGCCATTTTCGCGCTGCACGGGTTGCAAGCTGACAAGCTCGGCCACAAACATAAATTCTTGCAAACAGCGGTCTAAAGTGGCATCTGGTGCGGGGCTAATATGTCCGTAACATTCGGTATGCGTGCCGTTGCCGTGCGGCGTAAGGCTCAGGCGTGTGTAATTCACTGTTCCGCCTTCGGTCACGCTTCCTACAAAATTCCCTGCCCGAATAACGGCGTTTTCGGGAGCTTCGGCGTAGTAGCAATTGGGGTTTTCGGGGCTGTTGGGGCGTAGCGTAAAGGCCAAACTTTGGCCTTGCGTCGTGTCTGTGCTGTACTGTTGGTTGCGGTGGGTAATTTGGATTTGCATATTTTTTGGGTTCCTAGAAGATGTTGTTGGGGGAAGCTGTAATATTACAAACAGGCCATTAGCCGTATGGTTAAGCTTATGGGCTGAAGGTTGTAGATTTGATAATTAATTCAAACTATACTTGTAGAACAAGTTTTAAGGGTTATAAAATACTGTATTAAAACTTATTCAACAACTCATAGGCCGCGCTGACGGCATCTTGTTGGCCATTTTCTACGGCATTTTCGCACACGGCCAATGCCTGTTTGATGGTTGGATTTTCGTAAAAACGGTCTAAAAGCGTTTGTTTGATGGTTTCGTGCAACCATTCTTTGTTTTGTTCTTGGCGTTGCTTTTGTAGCCAGCCTTTTTGTGTAGCAAAATCGAAATATTTTTCGGTGAGTTGCCAAAGTTCGGGGATTCCCTCCTGCGTCATGGACGAACAGGTGCTCACAGGCGTAGCCCAACCCGACGGCGGCAACGGGAACAAATGTATCGCGTTTTCGTATTCTATCTTGGCGTTCAGGGCTTTTTGTACGTTGCTTCCGTCGGCTTTGGTAATGGTCAGTGCATCGGCCATTTCCATAATGCCGCGTTTCATGCCTTGCAAGTTGTCGCCTGCACCCGCGAGCATCAGTAGTAAAAAAAAGTCGGTCATGCTGCGCACGGCAGTTTCGGACTGGCCTACGCCTACGGTTTCGATAAGGATAATGTCAAAACCTGCGGCCTCACAGAGTAGCATGGTTTCGCGGGTTTTGCGCGTAATGCCGCCCAGCGAGTCGCCCGACGGCGAAGGGCGTATATAGGCTTTGGGGTCGTGCGAGAGTGATTCCATACGGGTTTTGTCGCCCATAATGCTGCCTTTGGTGCGTTGGCTGCTGGGGTCGATGGCCAAAACCGCCAATTTCAGGCCTTTTTGTTGGGTAATATACGACCCAAACGACTCAATAAAAGTGCTTTTGCCTACGCCTGGCACACCCGTAATCCCGATGCGTTTGGCGCGGCCTGTGTGCGGCAAAATGGCGTGCAAAACCTGATTCGCAGCCAGACGATCAGCTTCTAACCTGCTCTCTACCAACGTGATAGCTCTACTCAATACGACGCGGTCTCCCGCCAAAATGCCGTCTATATATTCCTGAACCGACAAACGACGAATAGCCATAAGCAAGTGTGTATAAAATTTGTTTTCTCTATTTTTAGGAGGGGCAATATAAAGCATATTTTCAGAACCCCGACGCGGCGGCGGTTAGTTTTACGCAAACCTTAGCATATTTTTTTGGGAAAAGCCAAAAGTCTTTATAGCTTTGCGTCCATCGTATGAAAGTCTGCAACGTAACATATTGCCTTCACGTTCAGCACCATCTGCATCATTCTCCGCAGTTGGAGAATAAGCACGTACATATCGCCCCCAGCGAGCAATAATCATTTTTGCGATTTTTGGCTCATTTGTCCCTGAAAACATTTTCAGGCGGCAAGCTAATTTTATTTCGATCAATTTTCTCTAAAATCCTGAAACATACGCTTTTGCAAGCGCGTTGTTTTATTTTTCCATAAAAAATATGAATACAATATTGCGTATCTCTATCCAAAAATCTGGACGTTTGAGCGAAGATTCACTCCGTTTGTTTAAAGAATGTGGCATTGAGCTTTCGGGCGGCGGCACGGGCAGACTCAAGGCGCAAGCCACAAATTTCCCTGCCGAATTTTTATTTCTCCGCGACGACGACATCGCGGGTTATGTGGCCGACGGCGTGGCCGATTTGGGCGTAGTAGGACAAAACGTACTGGAAGAGAGCAATAAATCCGTAAGCATTGCCAAACTATTGGGGTTCGGGAAATGTAGGCTTTCGATTGCTGTTCCGCGCAGCGACGAATACCGCAGCATTCAGGATTTGGAAGGCAAAAGTATTGCTACCTCGTACCCTCGTATTACGGCGGCGTATTTGGCCAACAAAGGCGTACGCGCTGAC
Source organism: Flexibacter flexilis DSM 6793 (assembly GCF_900112255.1). Taxonomy (NCBI): domain Bacteria; kingdom Pseudomonadati; phylum Bacteroidota; class Cytophagia; order Cytophagales; family Flexibacteraceae; genus Flexibacter; species Flexibacter flexilis. Next base: position 247,591 of record NZ_FOLE01000004.1, on the reverse strand, counting down.
ATTCACGAAATTAGCGGCTCAGTAGAAATCGCGCCAAGCATTGGGCTTGCTTCGGCGGTATGCGACATTGTCAGTTCGGGTAGTACGCTACTGGCCAACGGCCTGAAAGAAGCCGAACCGATTTTTTATTCGGAAGCCGTGTTGGTGGCATCGCCAAAACTTTCTGAAGAAAAACAAACGCTACTTAATCAGCTTATTTTCAGAATAGAAGCCGTACAAGCCGCCAAAAACAACAAATATATTTTACTCAATGCACCCAACGAAGCTGTAGAAGCGATTGCCGCTTTGCTGCCAGGCATGAAAAGCCCAACGGTGTTGCCGTTGGCGCAATCGGGTTGGAGTTCGATACACTCGGTTATCAACGAAAATGAATTTTGGGAGAAAATCGCCTCGCTTCGCGAATTGGGCGCACAAGGCATTTTGGTTGTACCAATCGAAAAAATGATTTTGTAAAAAAATGGTTAGGGGGCGGCTCTGAAAGAGCCGCCCCCTAACCAAAATCTATGTTTGAGGTTTTTCTTTTTTGTATCTTCGTGCATAAAAACTTGGTATGCTGATGGCAAAGTACATTAATCCATATACTGATTTTGGCTTTAAAAAACTTTTTGGTGAGGAGGCCAATAAAGACCTGCTCATTGATTTTCTCAATCAATTGTTGCCTGCTCATCACCAAATTGCAGCCCTAAATTTTCGTAATCCCGAAAATTTGGCGGACTTGTCGGCGGAAAGAAAAGCTATTTTCGATATTCATTGCAAGGCTCTTTCGGGCGAACGATTTATCGTGGAAATGCAAAAAGCAAAGGTCAAATACTTTAAGGACAGAAGTTTGTTTTACGTTACGTTTCCTATCCGCGACCAAGCGCAACAAGGCGATTGGAATTTCAAATTAGAACCCATTTATTTTGTGGCTATTCTTGATTTTGAATACGACGAGGCCGAAGAAAAACGGAAGTTTAGGCGTGATGTAGCACTCAAAGACCAAGACGGAGAGGTATTTTTTGACAAATTGCATTTCAAGTTTTTGCAAATGCCTTTGTTCACCAAAAAAGAGCACGAATTAGAAACCAAATTTGATAAATGGTGCTACTTTCTGAAAAACTTAGAAAGTTTTGACCACATTCCTAATATTCTCAACGAACCGATTTTTCAAAAAGCCTTTGGCGCGGCGGAATTGGCAAGTCTAAGCTCCGAACAAAGAGCCGTTTACGAAGAAAATCTAATTCAGTATTGGGGCATGAAAAGTGCTTTAGAAACAGCCGTTGAGGAAAGTAAAATCGAAATTGCGAGAAACTTTATCGCACTAAATTTGGATAATACGACCATCGCAAAAGGTACAGGTTTAACCATAAAGCAAATAGAAGCACTGCGGAAAGAGATTGACAAAAATCCTTAATTCCCCAAAAACACAAAAACAAGCCGAATAATTATCCGACTTGTTTTTGCTTCATTATTTGTTGTTCAAGGTTTTATTATCCTGAAAAATTATACCGTTTGAGCTTTTACGCGTTCTAATGCTGCTTCATATACGCGGCGCATACCTTCTTCCAACGAAACTTTTGGTTTCCAGCCGAATGTATTGTTTACGTGGCTCATTTCTGCATAACGAGAGTGTACGCCTACTGGCTTGTCCAACAACGGTTTGATGGTTGGTTCATAACCTACAAAGCGGCTGAATAGCTCTATAATTTCAAGGAAAGAAGTAAGTTTGCCCGAACCGATATTAATCGCTGAGCCGTCGTGGATATTGTCCATCGCCATCAGGATACAGTCGATACAGTCGTCGATGTGTACGAAGTCACGACCTTGTTTGCCGCTTCCCCACACTTCAAACGGATTTTCGCGACGTGCCGCACGTGCCGCAATGGCAGGAATCGGGTAAGACAAATCTTGATCTTCGCCGTAGCCCGAAAACGGACGTACGCAAGCCACCGAAATTCCGTAATACTGTGCCGCGATTTTGGCCAAATATTCACCCGTGAGTTTAGACCAACCGTAAGTCATGTCTGGTTGTCCCATTTTGGCAAAATTGATGTCCGTTTCGCGCAACGCAATCGCGCCGCTTTCGGCTTGCAAGTCCACAGGATACGCCGCACTCGAACTTGGGAACATCACACGCGCAGGTTTGTGGCGAGTAGCCCAGTAGAAAAACTCCGCGTCGATGGCCAAATCCAAAGCCACCATCATCGGGTCGCCGTCTATTTTGGCACGACCGCCCACGATTGCCGCAAAATGGAACACATCTGTAAAGCGTTCGAAATCAAGGCCGTATTGCTCGCGCAAAAACGTAGGTTGGTGCGTGAGTTTGTGCAAAAATTCTCTGAAATCTGCTTTGAAGAACAACAAACGACCATTGATAACTTCTAAATCGCCGTTTTGGGTGGAAGTGTAACCCTGTGCAGGCAACCACGTAGAAGGGTGCGTACCAGTGGAAAGGTCGTCCACCATTACAATATAATCATCAGTAATTTTAAGAAGTCTTTTTACAAGATTGCGACCCACAAAGCCGCAAGCTCCCGAAACAAGATGAAATTTCATGGAATAATCAAAGTTTAAAACAGAACAAAGTTCGCTTTGCAAATGTTAGCCAATGCAAAGGGCTACAAAAGTAAAAAATACATTGGTATTTAATATAAATTGCGCCGCGATTTGTAAAAAGCAATTCAAAATTATTCAATCAGACTATGAAATTATCCGAAGGGGTCAGGTATATGTTATTATCTACCCTGTTTTTTGCACTCATGAATTTATGCGTCAAGTTTCTCTCACGCATTCCCGCCATTGAGTTAGTATTCTTCCGCTCGGCCATTTCCTTTGTTTTGAGCGTGGCCATGCTCCAATACAACCGAATTCCGATGCTCGGTAACCAACGCAAATACTTGTTTCTCAGAGGTTTTTTTGGCGTTTTCTCCCTGATTCTCTTTTTCTATACGCTTCAGGCCATGCCGTTGGCTTCTGCCGTAACCATACAATATCTTTCGCCTGTGTTCACGTCGATTTTGGCGGTTTATACGCTGGGCGAGGTCATGACCAAAAAGCAATGGATTTTCTTGCTGCTCTCGTTTTTGGGCGTGGTGCTCATCAAAGGCGTGGACACACGCATTTCGGTTTTTTATATGATAATAGGCGTAGCCTCTGCTCTATTTTCGAGCTTGGCGTACAATAGCGTTCGCCGCGTGAAAGACACCGAACATCCGCTTGTAGTCGTGTTTTATTTTCCGCTGGTGGCATTGCCTGTTACATCGGTACTCACGTATTTTCAGTGGCAAGCACCGCAGGGCAGCGAATGGATTTTTTTGTTGCTAATGGGCGTTTTTACGCAAATGGCGCAGTATTGTATGACGCGCGCCGTACAAGCCGCCGAACTTTCAAGTATTAGTTACCTGAATTATATGGGCATTATTTATGCCTTAGGTTTTGGGTTTATTTTCTTCAACGAAACTTTTACATGGCCTGCAATGATTGGAATGCTGCTGGTCATGTCAGGAATTTTGCTCAATATCTACGACCGACGCGGCAAACTTTTAGGCACAAAAGCCGTCGAAAAAGTAGCTTCTTAAACTTCCGAAAATATTTTATTAAACATCTTATTTACAATAAATTATGTCTTTTGTTTCCGAAAAAACCGCCACACTTCGCGCCACGTCTGCCCAATGGACTTCGTGGGCTTTGGTGGTCATTTTGGCCTTGATTTGGGGCAGTTCTTTTATTTTGATAAAAAAAGGCCTGCAAGTTTTTTCGCCCGTAGAAGTTGGTTCGCTGCGCATCTTTTTGGCGTTTATGAGTATGTTGCCGTTTGCCCTGCGCAACTGGCGACAAGCCAACCGCAAAGAATGGTTTTATCTGGGCGTTTCGGCTTTTGTGGGAAGTTTCATTCCTGCCATGCTGTTTGCGCTGGCGGGTAGCCGTTTGCCAAGTGCCATTTCTGGCGCACTCAATGCCCTTACGCCTATTTTTACGATGATTATCGGCACTTTGCTTTTTTCGATGCGCGTTTCTTGGCTCAAATGGCTGGGCTTGGTGGTCGGGCTGATTGGTTCGGCTGGGCTGATTTTTATCGGAAAAGGCGGCCAAACGCAACTGGATGCCAATTTTTACGCTTGGTTTGTGGTGCTGGCTACCACCATGTACGCGGTCAATGTCAATCTTATCAAAAAACATTTGGCCGCCATGAAGCCGCTCAACGTGTCGGCTCTCTCGCTGATGGTAACTGGGCCAGTGGCCGCCATCGTGTTACTTAACACAGATTTTACGCACAAAATGGCCACACATCCGCAAGCCACCGAAGCCATGATATACGTTGGCGTGCTGGGCATTATCGGAACGGCCTTATCCTTGATGTTATTTAATTTGCTTATCCAACGCACTTCTGCGGTTTTTGCAAGTTCGGTTACTTATCTTATTCCGTTGGTGGCTCTGCTTTGGGGACTTGCCGACGGCGAACAACTTTTTGCGCTACACTACGTGGGCATGGCTACCATCATTTTTGGGGTAGTTATTATCAATAAATCAAAATAAAAAGGCAAGCTATTTTGCATGAAATCAATTCATTACAGACTTTTGGTGCAGCGACTTTTGTGGTTGCTGGCGGCTTATAGTCTCTTACGATTATTTTTTCTTGGAATAAATTACAACGAATTTCGACAAGCGAATTTCGGACAAATCGCGCAAGCCTTGCTTTCGGGTCTGCGCTTTGATGTGGCGGCGATTACGTGGATAAATGCAATTTTCGTTTTGCTTTCAATTTTGCCGTTTCGGTGGTTGGACAGCCCAGTTTATCAACGCATACTCAAAATTTTATTTTTGGCCAGCAACTTGCCTTTTCTGTTGCTCAATGCCGTTGATATTTTCTTTTTCAAATTCACGGCGCGGCGCACTTCCGCCGAAATCCTGCGCATAGCGGGCGACGTGCTGCACCAAACGCCCCAACTGCTGCGCAATTATTGGTTTGTGCCGTTGGGCGTTGGGCTGCTGGCTTGGGCGATTTGGAAACTTTACCCCAACTACAAAGCCGACAAGCCAAGCAAGATTTTGCCCGCGTGGAAAGGCTGGTTAGCTATTTTGCCCATTGCGATTTTGTGTGTGCTGGCGATTCGTTCTTCGTTGGCTATCAAGCCTTTGCAAGAAGGACATGCGTTTAACATTACGCCGACCGAGTTGGGAAATGTGGTATTGAATACGCCTTTTGTTTTCCTCAAAACCTTAGACAACGAAACCATTGAGCGGCTGCATTATTTCCCCAACAACCAAGAAATAACAAAGCTCATTGCCAAACCTTTGTCCGAAAATCCGAATCCTACGCCTACGCGCCAAAACGTGGTCGTGATTATTTTGGAAAGTTTCGGGTCGGAATACTTGGGGACGGGCAATCCGTACAAAGGTTATATGCCGTTTTTGGATTCGTTGGCACGCGAAGGGCTATTTTTCAAAAATGCGTACGCCAATGGCCGCCGCTCGATTGAGGCGATGGCCGCGATAATGGCGGGCGTGCCGTCGCTGATGAACGATGCTTATATTTCGTCGGGTTTTCAGGGCAATCATTTGTACGGCTTGGGCACGGCTCTGCGCGAAAACGGCTACCAAACGGCGTTTTTTCATGGCGGCACAAATGGCACAATGAACTTTGACATGTTCGCCAAACTTGCTGGTTTTCAGAAATATTACGGACAAAATGAATACCCGAACAAAGCCGATTTTGATGGCAATTGGGGTATTTTTGACGAATCGTTTTTGCAGTTTACCGCCCAACAACTTTCGGGCATGCAACAGCCTTTCGGGGCGGGAATTTTTACGCTTAGTTCGCACCAACCTTACACGATTCCGCCGCAACACCAAGGCCGTTTTCCAAAAGGAACAATTGCCGTACATGAATCTTTGGGCTATGCGGATTATTCGCTCAAGCAGTTTTTTAGGGCGGCCGCTCAAACGGATTGGTACAATAATACTGTTTTTGTGCTTACCGCCGACCATACGCAAGAGTCGCAAGAGGTTGCTTACCAGACAGAACTGGGCAATTATGATGTGCCGATGATTTGGTTTTCGCCACAAAAACGCTATCCAGCACACACGGACACGGCTCGCGCAGTGCAACACCTTGACATTATGCCTTCGGTTTTGGATTATTTGGGGCTGACGCCTCGCGAAAGACATTATTTTGGAAGTTCTATTTTTGGGAAAATGCAGCCTGAAATTATCAATCGCAGTGACGGACATTATTTGTACATAAATCCGCCATATTATTTACATTTATACGCAGACGGCAAGACAGCTTTATTTGATTATAAAACACAAAAACCATTCAATGAAGCACTTACAGTTCAACAACAACAAGTATTGCAAGTTGAAGAAAACCGTCTGAAAGCCTATTTACAGTATTATAACAATGGATTATTAGACAATAATTGGTATCATTTTACCAATAAGCCAACTTTATCAGACAAATAATATATTGTTGGAGCAAGATTTGATATTCCGAAACAATACTTTTATTTTACAAAGTAATTCGGCTAAATTTGCCACCGAGAATAGAGTAACCTTTTCTACAATTTCAAAAAAATAAATTTTATACAATGCCGTATTTATTCACGTCCGAGTCGGTATCAGAGGGACACCCAGATAAAGTAGCAGATCAAATTTCAGACGCTATTCTTGATGCCATGTTGGCGCAAGACCCAAACTCGCGCGTAGCTTGCGAGACTTTAGTAACGACAGGTTTGGTGGTGGTTGCTGGTGAAATTACCACAAACGCCTATGTAGATATTCACGACGTAGTTCGTAAGACTATTTCTAAAATTGGTTATACCAAAGCCGAATACCAGTTTGAAGCCAATTCGGCGGGTATCATCAACTCTTTGCACAGCCAGTCAGCAGACATCGCGCAAGGCGTGGACGAAGGGGCTGAAAAAGAGCAAGGTGCAGGCGATCAAGGCATGATGTTTGGTTATGCTTCGAAAGAAACACCTGAATTTATGCCAATGGCGTTGGCGTTCTCGCACCGTTTGGTGAAAGAATTGGCCAATATTCGCAAAAATGAATCGGCTGTAATGTCGTATTTGCGTCCAGATGCCAAAGCACAAGTTACCATCGAATACGATGACAACCATAAGCCAGTACGCATTGATACGATTGTTGTTTCTACACAACACGACGACTTTGCCGACGACGCTACGATGCTTGCCAAAATCAAAGCAGACGTAATCAATATCGTAGTGCCTCGCGTAATTCCTGCTAACTTGCTTGATGCCAACACCAAATATCACATCAACCCAACAGGTAAATTTGTGATTGGTGGGCCTCACGGTGATTCTGGCCTTACGGGTCGTAAAATCATCGTGGACACTTACGGCGGAAAAGGTGCACACGGTGGCGGCGCATTTTCGGGTAAAGATTCCTCTAAAGTAGATAGAAGTGCGGCTTACGCGGCGCGTCATATCGCCAAAAACATGGTAGCTGCTGGCGTAGCAGACGAAGTGCTTATCCAAGTGGCTTATGCTATCGGGGTGGCTGCTCCTGTTTCGCTTACCGTAAACACGTACGGCACAAGCAAAGTAGCCTTGACAGATGGCCAAATCGCCGAGAAATTATTAGGAATTTTTGATATGCGCCCAAAAGCAATCGTAGAACGTTTGGGACTTAAAAACCCAATCTTCTCAGAATCTGCGGCTTACGGCCACATGGGACGCGAATCTTATGCCAAAGAAGTAGAATTTAATATCGTAGAAGTAAAAGAAGCCAACGGCGTGAAAGAAGAAACACGTCGCAAAACGCTTCGCCCTGTGGAGTTCTTCACTTGGGAAAAACTCGATTACGTGGACAAAGTAAAAGCCGCTTTCGGTTTATAATTTGCCCAAACATCAAAACAAAAAAGTCCGTTTTTGCCAGTTGCGCAGAAACGGACTTTTTTATTGGTTATAAAATATAAATATTGTTTGCAAAAACTAGCAAAAGTTGTGATTTTGCAACGAAATGGCAAGTGGGGGACAATTAAACGAGACAGGTACGCAACTTTTTAAATAAAAATTATATGACTAAGAAAAAACAAATGATTAGAAGATGTAAAACAATATTGATTCTATTTGCATTATTGATTAGTTATGATATTGCTCATGGACAAGAGAAAGGATTTTCAAAAAGTAGCATTAAAATTGGACTTGGATTAGGTTCTTCCATGGGTAATAATACAGACGGAGACGGGTTTGTTTATACGTTCGGATACCAAAGAGAAATTTGGAAAACCCGATTACGCTTAAATCCCAATTTTAGTATTGGACATTATAGTTCAAAATTCATCTCAGACGCTCGGGATCAATATTTTAATTCTATAAATCTTGAGACAAATCTTTTCTATGACCTGATAAAGATTAAATCATTTTCTTTGGTTGTAGGTTGTGGCGGATTAATCAATAACTCAAGAGGATTAAAAGGTTCTGGAGGAGACCCAGATGTATATACACAACCACCAACTTCTGAATATGTTAGCGATTTCCATTTTGGAGGATATTTAGGAGGTGGATTTCGGATTAATGCTCCAAGTAAAAGAACTGCCATTAACATTATGCCGCTTAACCTTCATTTTGGGAATAATTTTTTTGAAGAATATCATGCAAAGATTGAATTAGATTTTAAATTCTAAAGATGAATAATTGGCCGTAAACAACAATAGTGTACGAATCATACAGGTTTCAGAGCAAATCACAAGTTCATCACTCATTGGCAAGGATAATAAAGTAGATAAGAAATGCCCACAAACTCCCGCACGCTAAATACCATCATCGTTTAGGCTTTACACACACGATTTTCCTCCATGGCCAGTGCCTCACTGGCCATTTTTTGTTCCTCTCAGGGTTATGATTTTCGCATGGTGGGTTTCCTCCCTGCAATTCTTGTTCAAGTCCTCCCCAAGGGGAGGATTTAGGAGGGGTCTTTTTTCAACGCAGGATTTAGTAAGGGTCTTTTGAACCCGTGTTTTAGAACCCCACCCAGCCTCCCCAGTGGGGAGGAGCACTTAATCTTGAAGTCCTCCCTCTTGGGGAGGATTTAGATGGGGTTTTAATATTTCCCCCCCGCAACTCCTGTTAAAGTCCTCCCCTTGGGGAAGATTTAGATGGGGTCTTAATATTTCCTCCCTGCAATTCTTGTTCAAGTCCTCCCCTTGGGGAGGATTTAGGAGGGGTCTTTTTTCAACACAGGATTTATGAGGGGTCTTTTGAACCACAGGATTTAGGAAGGGTCTTTTGAACCCGTGTTTTAGAACCCCACCCAGCCTCCCCAGTGGGGAGGAGCACTTAATCTTGAAGTCCTCCCCTTGGGGAGGATTTAGGAGGGGTTTTAATATATCCTTCCCGCAATTCCTGTTATCCTTCCCGCAATTCCTGTTATCCTTCCCGCAATTCCTGTTATCCTTCCTGCAATTCCTGTTATCCTCCCTGCAATTCCTGTTATCCTTCCTGCAATTCCTGTTATCCTTCCTGCAATTCTTGTTATCCTTCCCGCAATTCTTGTTATCCTCCCTGCAATTCCTGTTAAAGTCTTCCCCTTGGGGAAGATTTAGATGGGGTTTTTCCCATGGTCTGTGTCTCACAGACCATTTTTTATTCATTAGAGCAAGGTTTAATTTCAAAAATTTGTAGTTTACCGAAACAATCCGTAGGCTTGTACGTGTTTAGGTTATATCTTCAAAAAACACTTTTTTTACATTTTAATTCAGAAAAAACATGGCACTTCAAAAAGGCGACAAAGCCCCTGATTTCAAATTACTTAACACCGACAAACAAGAAGTTTCGTTGGATTCTTTCAAAGGTAAAAACCTTGTTATTTTATTTTTCCCCTTGGCTTTTACCAGCGTTTGTACTGCCGAGCTATGCGGTATGCGCGACAACATCGCCGAATACGCCAAACTTAACTGCGAAGTAGTAGGCATTTCGGTGGATTCGCCTTTCACGTTGGGCAAATTCCGCGAAGCCGAACAACTGCCGTTCCAATTGCTTTCGGATTTCAACAAAGAAGTTTCGGCCAGCTACGAAAGTTTGTACGAAAACTTTGTGTTGGGGCTAAAAGGCGTGTCGAAACGCTCGGCTTTCGTGGTGGACAAAGACGGTGTAGTACAATACGCCGAAGTGCTGGAAAACGCTGGCGAAGTTCCTAATTTCGAGAACGTAAAAGCGACGTTGGCTTCTTTGCAATAAGTTTTTATTTTTCCATAATAAATAAAATCTTTGCTCATCTGCCTGCCAATTGGTATGAGCAGATGAGCAAAGAATAGTAAGAGAACATATTGCGATTAAGTTTTACGCAATAACATATCGTATAATCTTAGCAATTGTATTATACTTTATTTTTTAATAAAATTGATAATCAATAATTTACATTCGCGTATTGCGCCCACGCCCAGCGGTTTTTTGCATATTGGCAATGTGTTTTCCTTTGTGCTTACGCGGCTGTTGGTGTCGCATTTTGGCGGTACGTTGCGCCTGCGTATCGACGACTTGGACGCGCAACGTATGCGCCCAGAATACCTCGACGATATTTTCCAGACCTTGCAATGGATTGATCTGCAATACGATGCGGGAGCTTCGGGCGTGGCTGATTTCCTACAAAATTTTTCGCAACAAAACCGAATGCCTTTGTACCTGCGTGCGCTTGAACAGTTGCAGCAGCAAAACGACCTTTACACCTGCACGTGTTCGCGTAGCCAGTGGCAAGGCCAAAACGCTAACGGATTGTATCCGCAACATTGCCGAAATTCACATTTGCCATTCGAGCAACCCGAAACCGCGTGGCGTGTGGCAGTGCCCGATATTTGCCCGATTTGGATACAAGAATACGGCCAAAATGAGGCTTTACGCGTGGATTTGGCGCAAACCGCAGGCGATTTTGTGATACGGCGGCGCGACAATGGCCAGCCTGCGTACCAGTTGGCTTGTGTGATAGACGACCATCTGGACGAAATTAATTTTGTGGTACGTGGTGCGGACTTGCTACAATCTACGGCTTGTCAGCTTTTTTTAGCCGAAAAATTACAGTTGTCAGACCGTGCCGCTTGTGTGTATTTGCATCACGGTTTGGTAAAGGACGAGCATTTACAAAAAATGTCGAAGTCGCATAAGTCGCTATCTATCAAACAAATGCGCGAACAAGGTTTTACAGCGGCGCAACTTTACGGCTGGGTGGCGCAGTCGCTGCAAGTGCCGCAAGCCGAGCGCGTCCGTAGCGGTGCAGACTTGTTGGAGGCTTTCGGGCAAATACAAATTCCTTACAATACGTGGCATTATTAACAGATTTTGGGTTGCTTTGTGGTCTGAAACAAATTTTTGTGAGGCGCACGGAACAAAGTTGCCCTTCAAATTGTAATCAAAAATCTATCTACGTGGCTCTTAGCTATTTCTAAGAGCGTTTTTCTCTTTGCATGAAAGATTACGAAATTTATACTTTTCCGAATGGTATTCGGCTCATACACAAGCAAGTAGCACATACCAAAATTGCACATTGTGGTTTTGTTCTGGACATTGGCAGCCGCGACGAGAGTTTGCACCAACAAGGAATTGCACATTTTTGGGAACATATGGCCTTTAAGGGCACGAGCAAACGCAAGGCTTTTCACATTATTAACCGACTCGAATCGGTAGGCGGCGAGTTGAATGCCTACACGACCAAAGAAAAAATTTGTTTTTACGCTTCGTTTCTGGACACACATTACACCAAAGCGGCGGAATTGCTGACCGATATTACTTTCAATTCGGTTTTTCCTGCCAAAGAAATTGAAAAAGAACGTGGCGTAATTTTGGAAGAAATGTCCATGTACTACGATGCGCCCGACGATGCCATTCAAGACGAATTTGACACGTTGATTTTTGGGTCGCACCCGCTGGGCTGCAATATTTTGGGAACGACCGAAAGCGTAAAAGGTTTTCAACGCACAGATTTTCAGCAATTTATTCAAGAAAATTTGAACACAGACCGCGTGGTATTTGCGTCAGTCGGGAATTTTACGCTCGAACAAGTGCGCCGCAAAATCGAACGTTTTGTAACCGAAATTCCGCGCTATACTGCCCAAAAACCAAAACTTGCCTTTGGGCAATACAAGCCCGATCAATGGGAACGCACGCGTGCCATTACGCAAGCACATTGCATGATTGGCGGCACGGCTTTTCCCATCAACGACCCGCGCCGACTGCCGTTGTTTATGCTGATTAATATTTTGGGAGGGCCGGGCATGAACTCGCGCCTTAATCTGGCTTTGCGTGAAAAATACGGCTTCGTGTATTCGATAGATGCCACTTACACGCCTTTCGTGGATACGGGGCTGTTTAGTATTTATTTTGGAACAGAAAAAAAACAACTTAATCGTAGTATTTCGCTGGTAAAGAAGGAGTTGCGAAAATTACAAGAGTCACCGCTTGGTACGTTGCAGTTGCACACGGCCAAAGAACAACTCATGGGGCAACTGGCCATGTCGGAAGAAAGTAACATGAGTTTGATGTTGATGCTGGGCAAAACGCTGCTCGACTCGGAGCGCATCGACGATTTGAACGAAATTTTTAGGCAAATAAAAGCCGTCACCGCCTCGCAGCTTTGTGAGTTGGCCAACGAAATTTTTGAGGATAAAAACCTAAGTATTTTGAGTTATATTCCTGAATGATAACCAAAACGCCAAAAATGAGAATATGTCCCTAATTTGTAAGTAACTTGTATTTTTAAAGATTAAAAAACTTTTTTATTTTGTTTTTGTTCTCTAATTTGCAAGTGTCTTACAAAAACGGGAATAAAAATGATTGTTAATTTTAGTGTTCAGAATTTTGGCTCAATTAAAGATAAGCAAATTCTTTCGTTTGAAGCGGACAAGTCCGCTCATCTTGAAAACGCTTACATTGTAAATATTAACGGGCAACGAATTTTAAAACTTGCCTTAATTTATGGTGCAAACGCTTCGGGAAAAACCACTATTCTTAATGCGCTTGAGTTTTTAGGTGGTATGGTGCTTAATCCTGAAAGCAAAAAGACAAGCGAATTACAATTTCGTCCATTTCTTTTTGATACAGATACTCCTAATCAAAATTCTATTATTTCAATTGAATTTTTTCATAAAAATATTAAATACTTTTATGAAATAGTATTTAATAAAATAGCAATAGTAAGAGAGGAATTGTATTTTTATAATCCTAATAAAGCAAGTGTTTATAAAAGAAAAACAAACCTCGAAAATCAATTTACAGAAATTGGTTTTGGGAGTAAATTTTCAAAAAATAAGACTTTTGGAAAAACACTGGAAGCAAATACTTTATGGAATAATACGGTACTTGGTGGTTATTTAAAGACTAACATTAATTTCCATGAATTACAAGAAGTTATTGATTGGTTTAAAAATTATCTGCGCCCATTAATTAATACAAAAACAGAACTAAAGGAGTTTATAACATCACAAATACATAATAATGAGATTTCAAAAAATGACGTAGTAAATATCTTAAAAAAAGCAGATTTTAATATCTCTGATATTATTATTAAAGAAGAAGAAAAAGAAATTCCTGATGGGTTTATTGAATTTCTAAAAAGACAGGTAAAAACGCCCAATGATGACATAAATGAATTAGAGAAAAAAGGTAAAATAACGGCTGTAAATGTTGAGTTTGAACATACTGTAAATAATACGTCCTACTCTTTGCCTTTTGAGGAAGAATCGCAAGGAACAAAGCGTTATTATGGGTTTTCGGGATTATTGGCATTATTAATCAAGCAATCAACAGTATTTCCAATCGATGAGTTAGAGTCTTCTTTGCATCCAGATTTGTATTTACATTTTCTTCTTTCTTTTCTTTTAAATGCTAAAACATCGCAAATCATAGCAACTACCCATAACCGTGAGATTTTAGATAATAAAGATATATTTAGGAATGATGCAATATGGTTCACTGACAAAGGAGAAAATGGTGCTACTGAGCTTTATTCATTAGCTGATTTTGATAGTTCTGTTATACGTGATACTACCAATATTTTAAATGCTTATAAAAGCGGGAAATTAAGCGGAACTCCTAATTTGGGCGATACTTTTATTGATTTAAACTTATGAGAAAGCCAAAAAATATTGTAAGTAAATCAATCCCTTCTTTTGCTGTTGTGGTGGACGGAGACACAGAGGTTTGGTATCTGAATATGTTAAAACGAAATGAAAGAAATATTCGCGTTAGTATAAAACCTGAAATCCCTAATGGCAAAAGTATAAGGCAACAATATGATTTAGTTCGAGAGCTATCAGGCAAAGAATTTACGAAAGTTTTTTGGATAGTTGACCTTGATACTATTATTAAAGAAGAAAATGAAGCTCAAAAAGGGAGAAAATCTCCAATCAAAATATTTCAGGAATATAGAAATAAACTTGTAAAGGATTTTAAAAATGTTGTGGTAATTGTCAATAATCCGTGTCTTGAATTTTGGTTTTTACTTCACTTTGAGGCAACTTCCAAGTATTTTGAAAAATGTGCTGGTGCGGAAACGCAATTAAAAAAACATTTGACAGCCTATGAAAAGAAGGAGAGATTTTTTACCAAACAAGATGATGATATTTACCTGAAATTACAACCACACTTACAAACCGCTATCAAAAACGCCATTGCTCTTGGCAATTTCAGCAATGATGCTCCGCAAAGAGCAATGTGCGAGATGGAATTATTTTTTCTATCAGAAGAACTAAGGCTATATTTTCAGCAATAAAAAAAACAAGCCTGTCAAATGTTCACCTGACGGGCTTGTTTTTTTATTATAACTTAATCAAAATCGGTGATTAATACAACGGGAATTTGGTCATGAAGCTATTCACCGCGCCACGAACCGCCGCAAGTTTGGTATCGTTGTCGTGGTTCATGAGTACCTCGTCGATAAAGTCCACTACTTGCAACATATCGTTTTCTTTCATGCCGCGCGTGGTGATAGCCGCCGTACCCACACGCATACCAGAGGTAACGAATGGCGATTTGTCGTCGAATGGCACCATGTTTTTGTTGATAGTGATGTCTGCTTTGATAAGCGTATTTTCCGCCAATTTGCCTGTAAGTCCTTTGCTGCGCAAGTCAATCAACATCAAGTGGTTATCTGTTCCACCCGAAATAATTTGATAGCCTTTGTCCAAAAACGCTTTGGCCATTACTGAGGCGTTGGCTTTTACTTGTTGCACGTAAGCCAAATAATCGTCGGAAAGGGCTTCGTGGAAGGCAACTGCTTTGGCTGCGATAATGTGCTCCAACGGGCCGCCTTGTGTGCCAGGGAACACGCCACCGTCGAGCAATGCCGACATTGGTTTTAGCTCGCCTTTTGGTGTTTTGTGGCCAAACGGATTTTCAAAATCTTTACCCATCATAATCACACCACCGCGAGGGCCGCGTAGCGTTTTGTGGGTGGTAGAAGTTACGATGTGGCAATGTTGGATAGGGTCGTTGAGTAGGCCTTTGGCGATAAGTCCCGCAGGGTGCGAAATATCCGCCAACAACAATGCACCAACCGAGTCGGCAATCTGACGCAAACGCGCATAATCCCAGTCGCGGGAGTAGGCCGAGGCACCGCAAATAATCAATTTTGGTTTTTCGGCTTGTGCTTTTGCTTCTACTTTGTTCCAGTCAATAAGGCCTGTTTCAGGTTCTACGCCATAGAACGAAGGTTGGTAGAGTTTCCCCGAAAAATTGACAGGCGAACCGTGCGTAAGGTGTCCGCCGTGCGAAAGGTCAAAACCCAAAATTTTGTCGCCAGGGTTCAGTACTGCAAGCATTACAGCGGCGTTGGCTTGTGCGCCAGAGTGCGGCTGTACGTTTGCCCACGTTGCGCCAAACAATTCTTTTAGGCGGTCGATGGCCAATTGCTCGATTTCGTCCACTACCTCACAACCACCATAATAACGTTTGGCTGGCAAACCTTCAGCATATTTGTTGGTAAGCACACTGCCCGCCGCACGCATCACTTGCTCAGAAGTGAAGTTTTCGGAAGCAATCAGCTCAATGCCATGTTCTTGGCGTTGCCTTTCTTTGTCTATCAGATTGAAAATCTGCACGTCGTGCAGGGAAGTAAGCGTAGTTGCCATACGGAAAAGTACGTTAAAGTTTTTGAAATAATTTTTACAGATTGAATTTGGTGCTTTGTAAAACTCACAAATCCGTAACACTGCGGTTACGTGTGCGTTTTCGTGCCGCAAAAGTATGGGTTTCTGTGGAAAAGGCAAGGAAACAATTGGGCGTGTTAGGCAATTGGTTTTCAGGAGTTTGTTTAGTCAGAATAAAATATGAAAATATTTGGAGGTATTGGGCTGCTTTCTACAAAGATGCCAAGCCTAAAGGCTTTGTACTTTTGGGAAAATAAATCCGTCAGGATTGAAATATTTGTAGCAAAATATGAATGAATCGTATTTGTAATGCCGTAGGCGTGGCACCTTCCACGAATTTTGTTTCCAAGCCTTCAGCCAGTACATTTCTTTCTTTGCCTATATTTGTTTTGTTTTACGCCGCTAAACAAACAAAACACTACACACTGCCTATGGAATTGCTGTCTTTCATCTGTACCAAAGTTTCGCTCAGCCCCGAAGACAAACAAATTATTGATGCCGCTTTTCGGCGCGAAACCCACCCCAAAGGCACGATTTTGTCGCATCCTTACCATTCCAACCAAAAAGTTTTGTTTATCGAAAAAGGGCTGGTTCGCACTTTTTACAACCACAACGACAAAGACATTACGCATTTTTTCTTTGACGAAAACTCAATTGCCACCACACTGGACAGCATTTTTTACAACAAACAAGACCAGTACGGAATGCAAACGCTCGAAGATACGACCGTCCGAACTATTCGTTATCAGGACTTTAGCCGCATACTCGACGAAATAAAACCCATGAAAGAGTTTGCCTTCCTCACGTCCATAGACGTAATCAAGGCGTTTTCCGACCGCATTTACTCGTTGCAGTTCCACACTGCCCAGCAGCGTTACGACGCGCTATTGGCCAGCAATCCGAGCCTTATTTTGCGCGTGCCGCTCGGACACATCGCCTCGTATTTGGGCATTACGCAACAAACCCTAAGCGTGATTCGGGGCAAAAAATAAATGCCACTGCCCCGCATTTTTTAATATATCTTAAAAATAAATTCGTTCGTAGTCTCCACCTTTGCATTGTCAATTCAGCGATAAATACAAAGAATTTATGGAACACGGTCGTCATCTCATTTTCATTGCCGACGAAGTAGGAATTGCTACTATTTTTCCGTCCTTAAAGTCTAAAATAGCCGAAAAATATTATAAGCACATTTCGCTACTGTATTATTCAGAAGTTGGGCAATATCTCTTCCAAAAAGAAATAGAAATTCTCAAATCGCATTACCCCACTAAGTTTTTTGGGGAAATGATGCGCTATGATTTGTTGGGCGATTGGAACGCCGAAAAAGAAGAAATAGAAGCCATCATTAATGCTAATACTATGCCAAATTTGGCCTTTGTGGTGTGCGGAAAAACAGAATTTCAGAATCAAATACAACATATTTTACAGTTCTTAGGAATCACCCATATTTCAACACAAGATTTATCTTTTTCATAAAAATTCCCGAAACAATATGAAGCGTCCTACAATTTATTTATTTGTCATTGCAGGCATACTATATTTGGGCAGTTGTAAGTCAAAAAACGAAACTTCAAGCCCTGAAAATGCACCCCAAACCGTTGTGGTAACTACCGAAAAAGTAGCCAGCAGCGAGACGAAAAACGAAATTTCGGTCAGTGGTAATATTGACGGAAACACAACCGTGCGTTTGGGCTTTATGGTGGCAGGCAAAATCAACCGCATTTCATTCAAAG
Organism: Flexibacter flexilis DSM 6793; assembly: GCF_900112255.1. Lineage (NCBI taxonomy): Bacteria > Pseudomonadati > Bacteroidota > Cytophagia > Cytophagales > Flexibacteraceae > Flexibacter > Flexibacter flexilis. Next base: position 229,777 of record NZ_FOLE01000004.1, on the reverse strand, counting down.
AAGGCCAAACGGTAGCGGCTAATGCACTGGTGGCCAGCCTCGACCCAACCAACTACGGCATTGCCAAGAAACTATCTGATGTTCAGGTAAATTCTACGTCTGAAGAGTTCGGAAGGCTCAAAATTTTGCACGATGCCAAGAGCCTCAACGAAAGCGATTTTTCTAAAATTACCTACGCTTTGGAGCAAGCCAAATTGCAACAACAATTGCAAAATAAAAACCTTAGCGACACGAAATTATACTCACCAATTAGCGGAATTTTGCTTAAAAAAATGGCTGAAGTGGGCGAAATTGTGGGTGTAGGCTCACCGCTTTTTGTGATTTCGGATATTAAAAAAGTAAAAGTATTGGCTTACATTCCTGAAAGTGAAATTCAATTCGTGAAATTAGGCCAAATAGCTACCGTTTTTGTTCCAGCTATCGAAAAAACTTTGGAAGGAAAAGTAATAGAAGTTGGTTCTTCGGCAGATGCGGCATCGCGCACATTTACTGTCAAAATTGAAGTTAATAATCCTGATTTGTTGCTGCGCCCTGGCATGATTGCCGAAGCCAAAATCCCGACTAATCATAACGTTTCTAAAATATTATTGCCAACCGAAACAATTTGCCACGATTTGAATAATCAACCTTATGTTTTTGTAGCCGACAAAGCCAGCAATAAAGCCTTTAAGCGCAACGTAAGTATTGGTAAACTTATTCAAAATAAAATCGAAATTACACAAGGCATCAACGCGGGCGATTTGGTGATTACGGCAGGACAAAATAAACTGACCGACGGTTCTATTATTTCTATTAAATAATTCGGGCAATGAATATAATACAAGCATCATTAAAGTATAAGCACGTTACACTTTCTGTACTGTTGCTGCTCTTTGCGATTGGTGTCAATTCGCTGCTGAATATGCCACGCCGCGAAGACCCAAAAATTACGATTCGGCAAGGTTTGGTGGTGGCCTTTTTTCCTGGTGCCAACTCGGCGCAGGTAGAAGACCAAGTAACCAAAAAATTAGAGCAATATCTTTTTCAATACGAAGAAGTAAACAAAGTAAAAACCTATTCCACGACCAAAGACGGCGTGGTTGTCATCAACGTAGAGCTTACCGAAAAAGTAAAACAACCTGATATTTTTTGGAGCAAATTGCGCCATCAGTTGCTCATTACCAAAGCATTAGATTTGCCAGACGGCGTGCGCGGCCCTATCGTAAACTCCGATTTTGGCGACACGGAAGCCATGGTCGTTTCCATCGAAAGCAACAAGGCATCGTATGAGGAACTAAAAACCTACACGCAAAAACTCGAAGATTATTTGCGCACCATTCCCGAAGCCTCCAAAATCAAACGCATTGGCGAGCAAAAAGAACAAATTATTGTTTCGTCCAGCTCCGAGAAATTGGCGCAATACGGCGTGAATTTGCAACAGGTAATCAGGTTGTTACAGTCTCAAAATAACATTAAGGCGACGGGCGACCTCAAGACCGAAACCAGCAAAACGCCACTTTATACCAACGGTTATTACAACACCGAACAGGATTTGGGCAATCAAGTGGTGGGAGCTTCGCAAAATGGTGCGGTGGTGCGCCTCGAAGATGTGGCCACGCTGAGCCGCGAATACGCCGAGCCTACCAACTCGATTACGGTAAACGGCAACAAATCCATGTTGCTTTCTATCCAAATGCACGAGGGAAACAACATCGTGAAGTTTGGCAAAACCGTAGAAGCCAAAATCGAAGAAGCCAAAAAAGTAATGCCTTCCGAGATTAAAATTACGACCATCGTAAACCAGCCGCATTTGGTGGACGAAAACATTACGCACTTTATCCGTGAGTTTTTGCTGGCCATTGCCTCCGTTATTGTGGTGGTTATCTTGCTTTTGCCTTTGCGCATTGCCTCGGTGGCCGCTACGGCTATCCCGATGACGGTGGCCGTTACCTTCGCGATTTTGCACGCGTTGGGTATTGAGTTGCACCAAGTGTCTTTGGCGGGTTTGATTCTGGCGTTGGGCATGGTGGTGGACGATGCCATCGTTATCGCCGATAATTATGTGGAACTTTTAGACCAAGGCATTGACCGCTGGACGGCGGCTTGGCGCAGTGCCAACGACTTGGTAATACCCGTTTTGGCCGCTACGGTAACGATTATCGCCTCGTTTATGCCAATGGTTTTGATTAGCGGTTCGGTTGGCGAATTTATTGTGAGCTTGCCGCTGGCAGTGGCCATTGCCTTAGCCTCGTCGTTTGTGGTGGCAATGCTGCTTACGCCAATGCTTTGTTATATGTTTATCAAAAAAGGTTTGCACGACCACAGTGCCAGTGCCGAAGACTTGGCCAAAAAGCGCAAATCGTTGTTGGACTATATGCAAGACGGCTACAACGCCATGTTGGATTGGTGCGTAGAACATCCGCGTATCACGATTGCGGGCAGTATTTTGCCGATTTTCCTCACGGGTTTGGTATTTTCCAAAGGTGTACGTCAGTTGTTTTTCCCGACAGCCGAACGCAACCAATTTGTGATAGAACTCTGGATGCCAACGGGTTCTAAGTTAGAAAAAACGAATCAGGCCATTTTGAAAGCAGAATCTTTGATTAAAAGCGATAAACGCGTTGTTACTTTCGCCACGTTTGCGGGAACGGCTGCGCCACGTTTTTACTACAATTTTGCCCCAGAATTTCCGACGACCAATTACGCACAAATTTTGGTAAACACGACCACCGACAAAACCGCCGAAGAATTGGCCGAAGAGCTGCGCGGCAAAGTGGGTTCGGCTATTCCTGAAGGCACGACGTATATTAAACTCATGCAACAAGGTTCGCCGCTCAAAGCTCCCGTAGAAGTGCGCGTAATCGGTGAAGACATTAGGCAATTGCAAGAAATTTCGGGAAAAATCACCGAGATTTTGAAAAATGCCAAAGGCAGTAGCTTTGTGCGTAATGATTTTGGAGAAGATTATTATGGCATAGGCATTAACCTAAAAGAAGAAGCTAACCGCTTGGGATTCACGACCAGCAGCGTGGCGCAAAGCGTGTACGCGGGTTTTAGTGGCGCGACTATTTCCACGATTTACGAAGGAAACAATGACATCGGGATTGTATTGCGTTTGGACAAAAACGATCGCCAAACCTCCGACGATTTGGCCAATTTGTATCTCAAATCGCCTGTAACGGGTGCAGATGTTCCGCTTCGCCAAGTGGCCGAACTCGTTCCAGAATGGCATACGGGCAAAATCATGCACCGCAACGGCGTGCGTACCCTGACGGTGCAAAGCGAAGTGGCTAAAGGCACGCTGCCCGCCGAATTGCTGAAAAGCGTAAAACCTGAGATAGCAAAAATCGCGTTGCCGAGCGGCTACCGCCTCGAATATGGCGGCGAAGAATACAACAAAAAAGATACGATTGGACAACTCGTAACGGCTTTGTTGGTGAGTTTGGTGCTGATTTTCTTCATTTTGCTTTTCCAATTCAAAAACTTGAAAGAATCGGCTATCGTGATGTTTACCATTCCGTTGAGTTTGTTTGGAGCGATTAGCGGTCTGGCCATTACGGGCAACAACTTTAGTTTCACGGCATTTATTGGGTTAATTTCTTTGTCGGGAATCGTGGTGCGCAACGCCATTATTTTGGTGGACCACACCAACGAACTGATACGCCACGGCATGGACATCAAGACGGCGGCGGTAGAGTCGGGCAAACGCCGATTGCGCCCTATCTTCCTGACGGCGATGGCCGCAGCGATTGGCGTGTTACCGATGATTATTTCCAAATCGCCGATGTGGGCACCGTTGGCCAGTGTGTTGGCGTTCGGGGTGGTATGGAGCATGGTGATGGCACTTATCAGCGTACCAGTATTGTATATTGGTTGGATAAATACAAAAGATAAAGCAGATATATTGGAAAACAGTCAAAACCACATTAGCCATGAAGCATAACAAAATTTTCGGATTGTCATTTTTGGCCTTAATCATGGTGGGCGGTTCCGGGCAATTGCAAGCCCAAACCGCAGGTTTTACACTGCAACAACTCACGGATTCGGCCTTGCACAACAACCATATTCTTACGCTCAAAGATTGGCAAATCAAAGAGAAAGAAGCCAAAATCAAGGAAACACACATCAAACGTTTTCCGAGTGTGATGGTCAATAGCGGTTATCAGTACAATTTTAATGTACAAAGTCTAACGATTCCTGCGGGAGCGATTGGCGTAATCCCCACCAGCACAACGCCCGTGCTTTTGCCCAACAAAGAGCAAAGCTACGAGATAGGCAAACACAGCCTTTTGTATGCGGGCGTTTTGGCGTATCAGCCGCTTACGCAGCAGTTCAAAATCAACACGGGGCAGGCCGTGGAGAAAACGGAAGTTACCTTGGCCGAAAAAGAAAAAATCAAGGTTTCGCACCAAATCAAACAAGGCGTAGAAAAGTTGTATTACGGTGCGCTAATTGCCCAAAAGCAGTTGCAAGAGGCGCAAGCCAAACTCGAATTAGCCCAAACCAAGTTGCAAGACGTGGAAACGGCTCTTTCGGCAGGCAAGGCCATCAACAGCAATAAAGTAGGGCTTTTGGCCAGCGTAGCCGACGAGGAACAAAATATACTCAAACTCAATATCCAAATTCAGGATTATTTGGGCGATTTGGCCAACCTGACGGGCATCAGCGAAAGCCAAATTCAGTTGGCCGACGTTGCGCCAGCTTTCCAGACGATTGGCAAAATAGACGAATACCAAACCGCCGCCAGCAACACCAACACGGAGTTGCAAATCGCGCAACTGACCAAAACCAAAGCGACGTTGGGCATTAAGGCCGCACACGAAGGCAATATTCCAGACGTGGGCGTGGTGGCTGGTTATGCGTATCAGAAAGGTGTGGATTTGTTGCCCAGCAACAACCCGTTTGTAGGCGTGAGTTTGATGTGGAACGTGCAAGGGATTTTTAGTAACAAACAAGTAGCCCAACAACGCACCTACCAACTCAAACAAGCCGAAGAAAACATCGCGCACACGCAGCAGCAAGTACACAACGACATCGAAAAAGCGTACCGCAAAATTCAGCAGTCGCAGGCTTTGGTGGCGGTGGCGCAAAAAGCGGTGGCGTATCGCCAAGAAGAGTTGAAGTTGCAGGAAGACAAGCAAAAAGCAGGGCTAAACGTAAAAGCCGATTGGCTGAGTACCAAAGCGACGTTGGCCAAAGCGCAAGCTGATTTGTACGCGGCGCAACTCTCGTATCTGTTGGCAAGCTCCGACCTGAAAATCTTAGTAGGCGAATAAGCCTTTCGGATAAAATATTAAGTAATTATTTAAGTGTGTTTGTAGTGTTTAGTGAAAAGCGGCGAGAATTTTTCTTGTCGCTTTTTTTTGTTTGGTGAATAAGTTGTTGCATAAAATAGGAATAGCGTTTGGAAAAACCCGCCATATTTAGGATTTTGCAAAGGAATGGCAGGCGGGGGCTTGCTTTGTGGAGAAAGGTTATTATATTTACTAAAAATTAAAATATTTATATTTAAAATGAAAAAAGCGACACACACTATAAAAATGTTTTTGAAATTTGGACAAGAAGAACATATAACTGACTTGTATCAAAACGGGACAATTTTTATGAACCCAATACAATATTTCAGAAAAATAGAAGATGGAGAATTGCGAGGAGATAAATATGAAGGAATTAGTAAAATAAACAACTATCCTGCAGGACAATTTGAAACACCGTCGCTAAATTTTAAAGGAAATTATATTTCTATTCAAATAAGGGAAAGCTACGAAACTGTGTTAGGAAATATTTTTAGCCTCTATTGTGTTTCTTCACATGGCTGGACAAATCCAATGGAATTTAAAATTGATGAAAAGATTAAGAACTTTGGCTCGCATTGTTTATTAATTAAAGATAATGTAACATTTTTAACTTTAATAGAAAATAAATTAAGACAATTAAATATAGCATACAAACATGGCTTCATAACATATTATGACACAAAAAAAGTTAATAGAGCCATAAATCTTTTTGAAAAACCCTTAGAATTTGAATACCAAAAAGAGTTCAGAATTTACTTAGCACGGAAATCTGACGAGCCATTTAGTTTTAGCATTGGTAGTTTAAAAGATATTGCAGAAATATATAAATCAAACGATGTAGTTGATACATTAAAACTAATAACCTCCCCCAAATAACCTATGTCCCCCGCACAGTCCACAATAAACCATAGCAACCCTCATGCAAAGAAACATACTTATTGCCAGCCGATTACGCGAAGTGCTGCTAAGTGGGCAGTGGATTGCCAACACCAATTATAAAGCACAAATACAGTCCGTTGATTGGCAACTGGCTACCCAGAAAATCCACGACCTCAATACGATTGCCGCCCTGACCTACCACATCAACTACTATTTGGAAGGGCTTTTGAGCGCATTGGAGACGGGAAAACTGGAAATTAGCGATAAATACAGCTTTGATTTGCCGCCGATTACCTCCGCGCAGGAATGGCAGAATTTAGTGGAGGCGTTCTTACGCAATGCCGAAAAGTTTGCCGACAAAGTCGAACAAATGGACGATAAAGCACTGGACGAACCATTCATTAATCCGCAATACGGAACATTGTTGCGCAACCTCGAAGGCGTGATTGAGCATAGTTATTACCATTTAGGGCAAATTTCTTTGATAAGAAAAATGCTAACATAAGGCTTTGCACAAGATTGTAAAATTTTAAGTAAGAAGTGATGATGTCTTTTCCAAAAAATCAATTAGAATACATTTCGTGTGTCCCTGATCATTCGCTGACAGATATAGTAGAAAGTATTTGGATGGTTAAAAATCATTCTGATGAAAAAAAGGAAGGTATTATCGTTCCTGACGGAAAAATTGATTTGTTTCTTTTAGCCGTAGAAAACCAAAATTTTGAAATATTTATATCTGGAATTTGTACAAAACCTATCGTAAAACCACCTTTTCCCAGATCTACAATGTTTGCGATAAGTTTTCATCCTTTAGCCGCTGAATATATTTTTAAACAATCCTTCAGCGAGCTCAAAAACACTAAACAAACGCTGCCGCCTGACTACTGGGGATTTTCTGAAAATGACTTGTCGGACTTTGAAACTTTTTATCACAAAGCCTGTAAAATGATTGCTTCGCTTTTGCAAAAAGAAATGGATAGCCGTAAAAAGCATCTTTTTGAGCTCATTTACGCGTCAAAAGGTGAAACAACTGTTAAGGATTTGTCGGAAAAGACTTGTTGGAGTTGCAGGCAAATGAATCGCTATTTTAATACATGGTTCGGAATAACGCTAAAATCATACCTTAATATCATCCGTTTTTCCAGTTCATTGAAACAGTTGAAAAAAGGAGATTTGTATCCTGAGCTTAATTATGGAGACCAATCCCATTTTATTAGGGAAGTGAAAAAATTTGCAGGAGTAAAGCCTACTATTTTAAATAAAAACGAAAACGACCGATTTATCCAATTCAGCCTCATGCCCGAAACGTAATTTTGTTCTACAAATAAAACGAGAATAAAATGAATTTAAATCACATTAACATCGTCGTTAAAGACGTAGATAAAGCGGTAAATTTATTTGCCCAGCATTTTGGTTTTAATCTAATCGTCAATCGAAATAGTCAAATGGCTGTTATGGAAAATAGCCATGATTTTGCAATGGTCATTTGGGGACAAGTGCTGAATAAAAAGGAAGAAATACCAGAATATCCCAAAAATTTTCACATTGGTTTTTATCAAAAAGATGAGGCCGCTGTTTGGAATATGTATGAAAAAATTAAGAATCACCATGATTTAACATTTGAAAGTGAACCCAAAAAAATCAGAAATACATTTGGTTTCTATTGCTATTTTGAAAATCTAATGATAGAAATAAGTGTGAATCCTTTCAAAGAAAATGTCGTGTAATTCTCCAATTTATGTGGCCTGTATTTTCGCACAGGCCATTTTTAGTTTTAAGGTTAGTGAATCTGGTTAATATTCGTACATCGCAAGGCGTATAAGAAAAATGTTAACATAAGGTTTGGAATTTGCCATTTTTCGGTATTTTAGGCTGAAAAGCAGCCTCTCTTTTTGTTGGACTTATTGCCAATTGTATGGCGGCTGCTTTGCGCAAGAATGTGAATTTTTAAATAAAATACTATGAATCAGTTATATACAGGAGAGTTTTACGGACAAACCAACCAAACACTTCATTTGAAAGATATTACCTTGACCGACACAGAATATACGCTTGATTTTGTAGATTGGCACTACCACGAAAACGCGTATTTTACGTTTATTTTGCAAGGAAATGTCATTGAAGGAAATAAAAAAGAGATTTATAATTGTTCGGCTGGAAGCCTTTTGTTTCATCATTGGCAAGAACCACATTACAACATTAAGCCAGCGGGTTACACGCGTGGTTTTCATGTGGAATTAAAAAATAATTGGTTTGAGGAGCTGGATTTTAACATTGAAAAACTACGAGGAAGTATAAAAATTACGAATATTGATGTTAAATTTTTTCTATACAAAATATTTAAGGAATCGAAAATAAAAGATGCAACAACGGCATTGGCAATCGAAACGTTGATACTACAAGCACTGGCCGAAATGTTTCGTCATTCCAATACGGATTTGGATAAAAATCCACTTTGGGTTAGTCGAATTAAAGAAATTTTATTTTATGAATTTTCGGATAAACTAACGCTTGATTATCTATCCAAAACATTGGATATTCATCCCGTTCATCTTTCAAGAGATTTCTCGAAATATTTTAATTGTAATTTGAGTGATTATTTAAGAAAATTAAAAATTGAGAAGTCTTATACGCTATTATCCAATAACCAACTTTCATTAACTGAAATAGCCTACGAATGCGGATTTTCTGATCAAAGCCACTTTAATCGTTGCTTCAAATCTGTAAGTGGTATAAGTCCAAATAATTTCAGAAAAGCACTTTTTAAATAATTTTCGTGATGTTAATTTCATTCTATTTTGCTTGTTTTTATCTTTATTATTTTGCAGAATAATATAAATCAGTAAAGAAATGAAAAAATATCATATCATAATATTAGTACTCTTGTGTGTGTCAGCAACGGTGTTTGGCCAGCCTTCAGACCTTGTAAAAAGTGATGGTGTCACGTATCCGATTCATCAAGCGAACATTGGTAAAATTGCGTTTATGCGCAAAGTCGTGCCTATTGAGCTGTTTACACAAGCAGATTTCCTGACGAATGTCGAATTTAATGAAAAATCAGACTTCAATATCAGGGCTTTTTTAGGCAATTCTTTGACTAATTATCTGCATTTACTTGCACCTTCATTGACGGCAGACGAGCTAATTAAAAATGGAAATTATCAATTTACTTTTTGGGTTGATAACCAGAAAATTTACGTTGAAAATTTGAATGTAGGTGCGGGAAGTACAGATAGTAAAACCCAAAAAACTTTCTTCAGAGTGCCGCTTATTAGTTCCACGAACGAAGATTCTTGGGGTAGATTTTTGTGGAATAGATTTTATGGAAATGGTGGCAGTGATGCTCTTTCGGAAGGCGAGCATTTGCTTAAAATTGAAATTAGGCCGTATTTAAAACTAACGGAAGTAATTACAGGCAACGTAATTGCCGAAGGTCAAATAAAAATAACAGTTCCCGCAATAAAAATAGACGAGAAATTAATTAAAGTCCAAAAAATAAAACCACTTAAGGATTTTAATATTTCAAAAAGTAAAATTGATACAGCAAAAATTGAAGCACTTAATCGGAAAATTGCTACGCAAAATTTCAAAAGAATTACGAGTATTATTGTGCTAAAAGAAGGCGAACTTTTACTTGAAGAATATTTTAATGGCGCAAGCAGAAAAACACTACATGATACACGGTCTGTTGGCAAATCATTTGCTTCTACACTCTTAGGAATTGCCATTAACGATAATTTTATCAAAAGCGAAAATCAAACTTTAAATCAGTTTTATAAACTTACTACTTTTCAAAATTATTCGGCTACCAAAGATAGTGTTACGCTCAAAGATTTACTGACAATGAGCGCGGCTTTTGATGGTTCTGATATGGATGCTGAGTCGCAGGGGAACGAAGAAAATATGTATCCTACTAAAAATTGGGTGCAATTTGCTTTAAATCTGCCGATAGACCAGTCAAAAGTAACCAATAAACGATGGGATTATTTTACGGCGGGGGTTGTAGTGCTTGGCGATGTTATACATCAATCTGTTCCAAATGGCTTGGAAAAATATTCAAAAGAAAAATTATTTAGACCGCTGGGAATAACGAAATATAAGTGGCAGTTCACACCTCAAAAAGTTGCCAATACAGCGGGTGGCCTTCAATTACGTTCGTTGGATTATGCAAAATATGGGCAACTGTATCAGAATAAAGGCGTTTGGAATGGCAAACAAATTCTACCAAAAGAATGGGTTTATAAGACTTTTTCGCACCAAATAAAACTTTCGGAAGAAGAGTATTACGGTTATCTGTTTTGGAATAAAATTTACCACGTGAATGGTACAAATTATGAGGTTTATTATTCAAGTGGAAATGGCGGAAACAAAATTTTTATTTTCAAGGATTTCCCTATTGTAATTGTAATTACTTCAACGGCCTATAATACGCCTTACGGACACAAGCAAGTAGAAAAAATAATGAAAAATTATTTAATAGATGCCGTAATTCATTGATAAAATATAATTTTACGACGCGGCTAAATTGCATTATGACACAGATTATTGTTAAAATCATTAACTTGACTGTTTTATATGAATGTAAATATTTCAACGGAAAATAAAATACTTCCTTTTTGGGTTGGTATGTGCAAATTTTTTGAATTATATATTTATAATTGATTGAAAAATGCCTACGATTCAAAAATGAGATGATTGACGGTGTCATTATATATCCAAATATAAAATCAAAAGACCGTTTTTAACCTTTATAAATACGAAAAACATTATGGTTGAAATAACGAAATAAAACAGGATAACGGTTGCAGAAAATATAGATATTCATAGCATAGCTTCTGTTATTTTGTGCGCGAAGCCCATTTTTTAGGTAGCTTTCGGCACTAAAACGGGCTCAAAAATTGCAATTGATCGGCGGTGTTCTTACTTTTGAAGAAAGTATTCGTCCATTAGCATATTTATTACTTCATCAACATGAAAATATCGATCAGCGAAGCAATACAAAAATACGGCTTTGAATTTCTGGCCATCTTTATTGGCGTATTTGCGGCCTTCGCTTTGGAAAGTTGGAACGAAAATCGAAAAGACGACTTTACAGAAATTAAGATTTTGTCCGAAATTCATAACGGACTCAATCAGGATATAAAAGATATTGATGTCAATATGCAGGGACATAGGATGGGGCAGCAAGCAACCAGCTATTTTGGACGGCTGATTCTCAATAAAAAAACCAGTAATGATTCGTTGGTACTCAATTACTTTGTATTGTTCAGGGGATTTATTTCTGTGCAGAATATATCAGGATATGAAACCTTAAAGTCGAAAGGTTTAGAAATTATAAAGAATGATTCGTTACGCGCTGAAATATTATCGTTGTACGAAAATGATTATAATTCACTTCGAAAACTTGAGGAAAGTTATTCGGAATTAGCGTTTTTTAAAAATTATTACCACGATTTTAATCAGGTACTTGCGCCGAATTTTACATTAGACGAAAATGGAAAAATTACTGGCATTAACAAGCCTCTCAAATTGTCTGAAAGCGATAAAAAAATACTGATAACTAATTTGTGGATGATGAATGCCAACCGAAAATTTATGCTCAGTGGTTACACAGAAGTAAAAGAAAAAATCGTAAAATTACAGAAACGCATAGACAAAGAATTGAAACGATAAATCAAAATTTTAGTTATTTTTTTGATTATAAGCAATAATAGGCCAAAGTTATACGAGAACTTCGACCTATTTTGTATGCGTGTGTGGTGGTGTTGGCTATAACTTTTTTAGGAGAGAGCCATTGATCCAACCATAAAGTGTATCGTCATTTTGTTGGGGTTTATCAAGGACATAAACCAAAAACCATCCCATACTACTTTTTATAAATTCTACTTTTGTTGCCTGGTTTAGTTGCCCGTAGGAGCCAAATTTAGTACTTGGGCCTTTTCTGATATTGACAGCGTCTGCTATCACCTCATAAATGTCCGCAGTGTTGTCTTCTCTGCCCAATAATTTGCTTCTAAAACTTTCCATTGGAAACAATGGACCTGGATCGTCCTTTCTGTATGGAGCAATATCGTCGTGCCCTAGAATATCTTGTATATGATATTTTTCCATAATTAATTTGCATACTTTCATGCACGCATCTATTTGCTCTTTTGTATATTCGTACCAATAAGAATTGCCTTTTTCGTGCTTGTGAGGCATTTCTACCACATTGTCTTTTGAATATTCTGCTTTGAACCAAGACAAATATCGATCTCCCACTTTGGTTAATCTGCCTGGATTATCCAATTCTATTCCGATGGAGAAATTATTAAATCCGTTAAAATCTGCCCACTTGCTTTTGCCTGCATGCCAAGCCATTTTATTAAAATCAACAAGTTGTATTATTTTTCCATCGCGCCCAATTACTAGATGCGCAGAAGCTTTAGCACTTGGATTTTTAAACCATTCTACCGACGATTCAGCACTTTGGCCAGCTGTAAAATGAATGATAATAAATTGTGGGTCGATCACCCCACCCACGTTATTGGTACTGTCGGAGACAATAATCTCGGAGACACTTTCGGATAATAGTTTGTGGTTTGTGATTTTCATAATACTTTGTTTTTCAAATTGTTAGATATTTTTGCTCAAATTGATCTCAATATTTGTGCAAACGCAATAATTAGGTCGATCACTCCAAAGTTGTCATTGCTCCGCAAGTATTTTGCCAACCATTCTGTTACAAGTTCTTAAATATTCAGGATTTTTGCAATTATTTTTATGTTTTATTTTAATAATGTCCAATAGATTTCGGTTATTATTTGAATATTTGCTTAAACAATCTAAAACAAACCATGATTATCCGCCAAGCTAACATTCAAGATATTCCCCAAATACAAGTTGTACGCAACGCTGTGCGTGAAAACACATTATCCAATCCCAATTTGGTTACTGATGCCGATGTTGTCCACTTCCTGACGCAAAGGGGCAAAGGTTGGGTTTGTGCAATAGACCACCAGATTGTAGGATTTTCCATTGCCGACCTGCAAGATCATAATATTTGGGCTTTGTTTGTTCATCCTGACTTCGATAGGCGAGGCATTGGCCGACAGTTACACGACGTGATGTTGGATTGGTATTTTTCTCAAACCCAACAAACCGTCTGGCTAGGTACTTCGCCCAACACACGCGCGGAAGGTTTTTACAAAAAAGCAGGTTGGAAGGTAGTCGGTACACATGGCTCGAAAGAAGTCAAATTTGAAATGACTTTTAGCGACTGGAATCGAAAATATAATAGCACAATGATCAATACCGAACGTTTGCAACTCATCGCGGCCAATACGGCTACTTTGCAATTGGCCATTGCAGGCAACCAATATTTAGGCCACGAACTTAAGGTGCAGGTGCTCGACGATTGGTCTGAGTTTGGCGTGGACGCGTTGCGTTATGCCCTCGACAAACTCGCCGAAAACCCCGAAGAAAATGGTTGGTGGACTTATTGGGCAGTTCATCCTCACGACCAAAAACTCATTGGTGGCGGTGGCTACAAAGGCCAGCCAAGCCCCGACGGTGTCGTTGAAATTGGTTATGAAATTGCGCCTAGCTATCGCAACTGCGGCCTTGCTACAGAAATGGCCAAAGGCTTGATTACAAATGCTTTTAGTCATCAAAATGTAACTATTATTTTGGCACATACGCTTGCCCAAGAAAATCCTTCTACCAAAGTACTTCGCAAATGCGGTTTTACGATGGTGGCTCAGCTCCACGACCCCAATGAAGGCTTTATTTGGCAATGGCAATTAAATAAAGATAGTAAGTAGTTGTATTTTTTATTTAAAAAAACGCCTGTAAATCGGTTTGCGAAACGAAAACATGAGGTACAACATCGGATACAACAGCCAATTGGGTAGCCATGTAGCCGCCTCAAAATTCACGTGGTCGGTAATGAGTGTTTTATCGCCGTTAGTGCGCTGCAAAATGTGTTGGTGCTTCCATTGGCGCAAGAAAACAGGCAACGTGTAACCCGTATCCGTAAAGTTTATCTCGTTGGCATTCAGTTCTTTTTGGGTAATAATGCTAATCCAACTTTGGCGAAAAAATCCTAAAAAACAAAGTTGTAAATGCACTTCATCGCGCAGGCGGCAGCCATCAAACCGCAGCACACGCACGCGTGGAAAAGGGAAGGGGGGATTCATTTCCACGAATAATCTTTCGTCAAAACCGTCAAAAACTTGTTCGAGCGGTTTGGCAACTAGGGTGGTGATTTTGAATTGCATAATCCTTAAGTGTTTTTGATGCTAATAACTAAACAAGTGGAGCAAAGCAATTGTTTCTTTAGGTGAATTTATGACAAAAATTATGGGTTGCCTACTGCAAAATGCGTACCTTTGAGCAAGAAACTAAACAAAGAAGCAATATTTTTTCGATATAAAAAACTGTAAAACAAATGATTATGTATTCTTTTTTGAAAAGGGCGTTTTCTCCTAAACTAATCTTGACGAGTTGTTGCGTAATGTGGTCGGCCTTAACCTTTGGTCAAAAAGTAAGCGTTTTGCCTGCCGAAGTTGAAGTAGATGGCCTCAAGCGTAAAGGCTTGGCTACCACCATCGAACTCGAACGTAAAGTAGTGGAAAAGGCTTGGCATAAATACCTAAAAAATGCTGGAAAAGTAGAGTCGTCCAAAGGCAATTACACCGTAAAAGGCGGCAGCATTCCTGCCATCGCGCCAGGTGCTATCAATATTTATTCGCATGTGGACAACGACTCGCACGGTACTACTATTTTTTATGCCATTGATTTAGGGTCGGAACTGGCCTCCATTGGCACGCCAGCATACGAGGCTGCGCAAAAGGCACTACACGAATTTGCCGTACAGCAATACCGCGAAGACCTCAACGAACAAATCAAAGAAGCTGATGAAGTGGTGGACGATGCCGTTCGGACGCATGAGAAAAAAGTAGCACAAGGAGAAAGCCTGCAAAAGCAAATTGAGCGCAATGCCCAAGAAAAAGTAAAACTTCAGAAGGAGTTAGAAGAAAATGCGCTTGATGCCGAGCGTCTCAAAAATAATCTAAAGCAAAACAAAGTTGATCAAGCCACTGCTTTAGAAGAAATTAAACGCGTGCGCCAAGTATCAGAAGCCAAAAAAGCCAAACTTGGTGGTATTCAGTAAGTTGTTACTCAATTTGATACAAAATAAAAACGCCAATACTCATGATAAGTATTGGCGTTTTTTGTTAGGGTTCTATTTTTTATTGAGCTAAAAGCGAAGCTACTTTTTCTTCTAACTCTTTGCCTCTTAAGCCTCTGGCTACAATTTTTCCGTTTTTGTCCAGCAGCATCGTATTTGGTATTTCGTTGATTTGGTACAAACGAGCCGCCGAACTTTGCCAACCTTTTAGGTCTGAAACCTGCGGCCACAAAAGCCCGTCTTTTTCGATAGCACCCAACCATTTGTCTTTCTTTTCGTCGAGCGAAACGCCCAAAATCTCAAAGCCTTTGCCGTGTAATTTTTTGTACATGGCCACCACATTCGGATTTTCGGCGCGACAAGGACCACACCACGAAGCCCAAAAATCCACCAGAACCACTTGGCCACGCAAAGACGAAAGTTTAATGTTTTTGCCTTTTGGGTTCGGTAGTTCAAAATCAGGAGCTTCTTTTCCTGCCGCAAATTGTGCATTGCTGGCTTCTTGTTCTGCTTTTTGTGCTTTCAGACCATTTATATTTGCTATAAATTCTTGTGTATATTTAGAATTTGGTTTACCTGTCTGAAAACGTTGCGCTACAGAATCTAAATACTCAAAATCGTCATTAAACGAAAGGAAGTTTGTAGCATACAAGGCCACTAAAGAGGTATTTAATGAATCTACAATATGTTTAATATATCTTTTATTGGCTTGTTGTTGCCCATTATAAACCGCAGTCAGGCTATCGACCGTCGTTTGTTTATTGGCTCGAGCCGCTTCTGCATATAGTTCTTGCAAATGCTTCATATTGGCACTCATATTTTGCTTAAAATTTTGCAAACGCGCCAGCATTTCGGTTTGAGGCGAGCCGCTTACCTGATACGGTGATTCTCCCACCGTTCCGTCTGCTGTAATTTTCACCTTTTCATTTGAACCCAACACCATAAAGATATTTTGCTGGTTATAAATATTAAGCAAATAATACTTGTCTTCGTTGGTTTTTCCTTTCAAATGAAATTCGCCTTTCTCGTCAGTTTGGGCACTATCAATCGTCAGCAAAGTGCCTTGACCAACTTCCTGAAGTTTGATATACTGGCCTTTTTGGGGCATTTTAATCGTTCCGTCGATGCTGAAATTGTCTGAAGCGTCTGCCGTTTTTTCGTCGGTTTTAGAGCCGCAACTTGCACCAAAAATGAGTGCGCCAACGCAAGCCGTTGAAATTATTTTTTTGAACATAATAAAAATGTAGTTGGTTGAAAATGAGGTTATTTCTCTACAGTAACTTTGGTTTTCTTACCAAAAATAGAGAAATGCACGTAGCGTTTCGGATTGGCTTTAATGTCAATGAAAAGCTTGTCCAAATCCGCCGATGTGTTTTTGAGATTGTTGTACAACGAGTCGTTTACAGCCAATTTACCCAACGAACCTTTGCCGCTTTTGATGCCGCCCAACAAACCATTGAGGTTTTCGATAGACTTGTTCGCACTGGCCACCGTTTTGCCCAACTCCATCGCGTTAAGCGTGTCGCCGAAACGGTTCATTTTGGTAATGAGCGTATTAACTTCTTTTTGGGTCGTGATCAAAGCCGCCGAAATACGATTTACGTTTTGCATTGTGCCTTTGAAACTGCCACGATTGTCGTCCATAATGCCGCGTACGGATTTGGAAGTAGCCTCAAAATCCGCCAACGTAGCATTTACTTGCTGTGTCGTTTTGGTAAGGCCTTTCATTACAACGGTGAGTTGTGCGGCGGTGGAGTCAAGTTGGTCCAGCACAGGCAACGCGCGGGCTTTCAGCGACTCGGTGATACTTTCCGAGTTGCCCGAAATGAGCGTATCTTCGTCGGCGATGGCTTTTTTCCCTTTTCCTATTTTCAATTCAATCAGTTTGCCGCCAAGCAAATCGCCGTCGGCCAAAATTGCCACCGAAGAATCGGTCAAAGGAATATTTTTATCAATAACCAAACTCACGCAAAGCAAGTCTGTGCGATTAGGAACAAGCATAATTTTTTCCACGCGCCCCACCGAAAAGCCATTGACCATCACGGGATTAGAAACCGTCAGGCCTTCCACGTTGTCGTAAATGGCAAAATAACGGTTGGTGGAAGACATAAAATCTGTGCCTTTAAGGAAATCAACGCCGAAATACAGCACCGTACCAGACACAACGGACAAGAGTCCCACTTTAAATTCTTTAGAAAAATTCACTTCTGAAGGTGTTTAAGTAAGCAATGCCATGATTTACAAGGCATTATCAAAAGTGCAAAGCCTTGTATTTCTGATTAAAAGATTTTTAGTAAAATACAAAAAACGCACAAAGGTAACTAAAAACACTAAATGTCCAACGCGATTATGGGCGAGCGGCAGCACGCCGCAAACGGTCGTTTACAGCGCGGCCAAGTCCCTGTTCGGGCAACAATTCAGCCACAATAATTTCGGCATCTGAGCCGTCCAACTCGCGCATGGCTGCGAACAGATGTTGCGCGGCTTGCGTCGTGTCTGCCGCAGGCGAAAGAATGCGTTTGCGCGAAACGTCTATTTCGGCGTAATCGTCCGAGAACGACAACACGCCGCATTTTTTATTTTTATGCAAAGCCAACAGCTCTGCGATATTGCCCAACAAAAACGGTTTACGCGGGGCGTAATGGCTCTGCAACATACCGGGCGCATCAGGTTTGGACGACGAATGTGGCATAATGCGCACGTTGCCGACCTCCTGACTGATGGCTTCCACGCTAATGCCGCCCAATCTGTACACCACTACTTCGCCATTATCAAAACCAATAATCGTGGATTCGACACCCACGCGACACGCGCCACCGTCCAGAATGTACGGGATTTTATCGCCTAATTGGGCGTTTACGTGCGCGGCAGTCGTGGGACTGATGTAGCCAAACGGGTTGGCACTGGGTGCTGCCAACGGGAAATCTAAGGCTTCTAACAATGCTTTCGCGGCTGGGTGGTCAGGAATGCGCACGGCCACGCGGTCAGAACCCGACGTTACAAGCTCAGGAATGTTATTTTTTTTGGGTAAAAGAAACGTAAGCGCACCGGGCCAAAACACGCGCATCAGGTGCGCTGCCACTGGCGGAATTTCGGTTACAAAATCGGCTACGCGGTCGGGGGAACTCGTATGTACGATGAGCGGGTCGAAAGTCGGGCGATTTTTGACCGTAAAAATTTTGGTAATAGCCTCCACGTCGAAGGCGTTGCCAGCCAAACCATAAACCGTTTCCGTAGGCATGGCCACCAAGTCGGAGGCTTGCAGGAAACGCACGGCTTGCGCTATGTCTGTACCGATAATTGCCATTTGAGTTGCCAAACTACGTTTGGACTTTAAGATTGAAAATACAATAGCTTAAAACAAAAAAACCTTAACAATCTTGCGGATTATTAAGGCTTCTCGTTGTCCGACCAGGTTTCGAACCTGGACTCTTCTGAACCAAAATCAGACGTGTTGCCAGTTACACCATCGGACAATTTTGGTTTTGTGTCTGCTGTCATTCGCTGAACACGGTGCAAAAGTAGGCAAGTTTTTTTAAAGCGCAATACCCAGCCCAAATATTTTTTTAAAAATTTTGGACAAAAAATATTAATACGCTGCAAATGAAGGCTTTTTGTTTTAAAAAAAATATGAAAAATTTTTCGGATTAGTCTTCGTAAAGCAAATATTGCTGGCGCATGGCCTTGTATTGTTCCAAATCTTTTTGCCATGTTTCGCGGATTTTTTCTTCACTCATGCCCGAAACGATTTGTTCGCGAAGGCTGCTATTGCCTGCCAGTTTATTGAAAAAGTTGTTGAAGAATTTTTCTTTGTTGGTGCATTTCTGGTAAAAACTAATCAGGTATTTGAGTGTAAACTTGTGGTGCGAAGCGCGGCGACGCAAATCCACACCGTTACAAACTTGCTTGTCGAATGGCGGATTTTTGGCTTCGGGGCGCGAAGTTGGCGTAAAATGAAAGCGTCCGAACGGCTGCCCAGCCGCGCCAATGGCCTGAAACGGGAAATCCGTGCCGCGTGCCACACTTACCATCGTCCCTTCGAACAGGCACAAAGACGGGTACAAATAAATGGCCGCATCGTTGGGCAAGTTGGGCGAAGGGCGCACAGGCAAACTGTATTTGTCGCTGTGCTTGTAGTTTTGGTTTTTGACGATAATCAACGGACAAACGGCCGAGTCGGGCAACCAATGTTGGCCGTTTATCATCTGCGCAAGTTCGGCCAACGTAAGCCCATGCACAATCGGAATGGGGTGCATTCCGACAAAAGATTTAAACGCGGGATCAAGCACAGGGCCATCTATGTAGTGGCCGTTGGGGTTGGGGCGGTCGAGCACCAGAAGCGGTACATTATGTTTGGCGCAGGCCTGCATGACGTAGTGCAACGTGCTGATATAGGTGTAAAATCTTGCGCCAACGTCCTGAATATCAAAGACAATAATATCCAAATCTTTCATTTGTTCGGGCGTAGGCATTTTGTTATCGCCGTAGAGCGAAACGATAGGCAAACCCGTTTTTTCGTCGGTGGCATCTTTGATTTTTTCGCCTGCGCTGGCTTGGCCTCTAAAGCCGTGTTCGGGTGCAAATATTTTTACAATATTGATTTTTTGGCTTAAAAGCGTGTCTATCAAATGTTTATTGGCAACCAAAGATGAATGATTGACCACACAACCTACGCGTTTGCCAGCCAACACGGGCAAATAAGTTTCCGTTTGGCTTGCGCCTACTACGACAGGTTTACGCGCCACCGCCACCAACGACACAGCACAAAACCACATTAAAAAAATAAAACGTTTTAACATTAATGAAATTTATAATAAAAAGAAAATCAATTAGTTGTAAAAAAGTAGTCTGTTTTCATTGATAATTTTTTACAAAATTGCCTTGTTTGTTGATGTAAAACCATTTTCCATTTTGTTTAACTTTAACTAAACCACCATTAAAACCAGACTCATAATCATCATATACAAAAGGAATAACCTCTTTTCCTTCTGTGTTAATAAAACCCACTTTCCCATTTTTATTAACACATGCTAATCCCTCACTAAAATTTTCAGCATAGTCATAAATAAGTGGTATAACTTCTGTACCTTGTTTGTCGATATAACCATATTTTCCTTCGACCGCTATGCGTTCTAATTTATTTATATTCGTATCTTTAAGAATAGGTTGAGTTTCGTTACTTTTGGGAGGAGCAATAATATACCTGCGAGAAATAACACAATTGGTATAACTTTACTCAAATCTGGTGTTTTGGTTTCATAGTTTTGATTAGAGATAGTTTCTTTTTTGTTTAATTCTTTTTTAAACATCGCCTCATGTTCTGTTCGAATCTGTTCCTCTCTATTTAATTCAACCTCTTTATTTTTTAATTCGTGCTCTTTTTTTCGCAATTTTTCTTGTTCTCTCTTAAATATAGCTTCATATTTTGTTTGTTTTTGTTTCTCTTTATTTAACTCTATCTCTTTATCTTTTAGTTCTTGTTCCTTTCTATAACATTTTTCTTGCTCTTTTTTGAGCATGGTTTCGTATTCTTTACGGATTTGCTCCTCGTAGCTATCGTATGCGGCGCGGCTATTTTTTTGGCTAAAAAATTGATTAAAAGCACGGTCATACAGCCCTTTGGGTCGCATTAGAAAGAACTTCGTGGGCTTCTTGAATGTCTTTAAAACGCTCTTCAAAAAATTTGTCCCCATTGTTTTTGTCGGGGTGAAATTTGAGTGCCAATTGTTTGTAGGCTTTCTTTATTTCTTCAGGATTTGCATTGTTGGCGATACCCAAAAGGTAATAATAGTTTTTCATGTGTTTTTTTATTAAGAGTGTTACTTTTAAAGCATATTAGCTTTTTCTAAAGTAAAGATGTCACGCCTACGGCGTTTACCTTTGGCAAAATATTATTTCTACAAAGATAACAAGCCAAAAGGCTTTGGTTTTACTTTTTTATAAATCCGTTAGGATTGAAATATTGGTAGTCAAATGCCACGTTTCCATACCTAACGCCGTAGGCGTGGTATCTTTAACGAATCAACGAACTAAAAATCAATCAATTACGATATTGTATTTGGTGAGCAAACCCGCCACATCGGCTAACGAAAAACGTGCTTTTTTCAAGCGATTGGCTTCGGGGTCTATGGTGTATTGGCGGGCAGTGCGTAGGTCGGCTTTTTCCAAAATGGTACGTTCGAACTTCGCGCCGCTCAAATCGCAATCCGCGAAAACGGCTTCGGTCAGGTCGGTCGCCGAAAAATCGACTTGCTTCAGCGAACAGCCTTTAAAACGTGTTTTTTTCATTTTCAGGCGGTCGAAGGCCGAAAAATCCAGTACACAATTCTCAAAATTAACCTCAAACAAAAATTCATTGCAACCGCTAAAAAGCAAACCTAACACCTTGCAATTTTGGAAACGCACATTTTTTAAAGAGGTGGATTTGTTGACGCGGACATTACTCAAATTGCTGTCTTTCAGTATGCAATCCGTCAGGACGATGCCCGACAAGTCGGCTTGCTCCAAGTCGCAGGCCACAAAAGTACAGTTTTCGTATTCGCCTTTGGGCAACGGATTTTGTTTGAAATTGATTTTCTCAAAAACTTGGTCTTCGGTAAGCATGGTTGGGAAAATGAAGGAATGAACAAATCTGTAGGATGCGGCAAAGATAACAGACCCTTCATAAAAATGTAAGGAGGTACTTTGTTTCTCACAAAATACCTCCTTACGGCATAATATTATTTGCGTTTTTTTCTGAAAAGTTTCAAAATAAATTTCATGATTTTAATCAAAATTTTGATGAACCAAGGAATATTTACGTTCCACGGCAAACCCTGATTAAAACGGCGTTGGTCTTTCCAACGATACAGCGACAGGATAAAAGGCTCATGCAATTTCCAGATTTTGCACAAACGGCCACTGTATCCGTCGCGGTCAAGAATGGCATTGACGGCGCGGCGTGCTGCTTCGTTTGCGCCTTCCATCGTGGCCAAATCCGTGTACGTGCGCACGTAATCCGATGCCAAATACAAGTTCGGAATGCGCGTGTAGGCCTCAGGGCGCAGCGTCCAAGTATTTACTTTATTGATCAGTAGCGGCTCTTCGTTGGTGGCTGGCTCAAAAGGCTTAAAGCCAATATCGCTGTCCAGATACCAATCTACGAGCATATCATCCGAAAGTATGGTTTTTCCGTCCACGTTCAGACTCTTTTTGAGCTGTGCCCATACTTCGGCTTTTACTTCTTCTTTGGTGCAATCCGCTGCTTTTTTGCCGTTCAGGCCTGCTGTAAACCAGTCGGAAACGTCCACCGAAAGTACATCTTTTACTTTGCCGTTGCCGTATTTGCTCAAGTCCACATTTTTCCAAAATTGCTTTTGGGAAATAGACGTAAGTGCCCAAGGCGTATCGCTATAAATAACGTGCCCTTCGTTAATTGGCTTATATTCAGATAAATAAAACTGTATGCCGTTCATCCAGCCCACATCATTGGCCAGAATCGGAACGGTATAAAGCGACTGGTCGAGCAACAAGATATCGGGGTGCATGAGTGGCGCGAGGCGTTCGATGGGCATGGCGCAGATATAATGAGCATCTTCGCGTATTTCTATAATATTGCCGTCCTTGTCTTTGATGTTTGTACCCGTAATTTTCACGCCATCCGTAAAAAGCTCCAGCGTGTCGCAACCGAAATTGTATTTTACGCCTTTGCTACGCAAAAACTCCAACCAAGGATTTATCCAAACTTCGTTGGTGGGGCCATTGAGTACGCGGTCGGTTTCGATAGACGGGTCTAACATATTGAAAATCAGTTGTAAGAAAATGTCTCCAACCGTGCGCGTACTGGCTTCTTCGGCTTTGGCGGCCACCAATGAACGCGTAAGTCCGAGCACCAACAAGCTGCGATACGCCTCCGAATGTAGGCTGGCTTCCAGATATTCCCACCAGCCAAGCCCTTCGTATTCGGCTAAGCGGCGGTCGTGGCAACTGGTCATCAATTGCCAAATGCGCGTGGCGAAAAAAGTAATGTCTTCTTCGGTCAGGCCTGTGTCGGCGTTGATAAGGTTTTTAAATTCTGTGATTAATTCTTCTAAGCTCGAAGGGAAATCGTCGAGCATTACGATAGGTTTTTTGTCGAAGCGGGCAATCATGACCGTATGCGTACCGACCAGATTGTCAGATACTTTGTGGCCAGCATTGCCGACAGGAATACGCTCCATCGTGTCGATAATGTGTTTGTAAAAACCAGGGAAAAAGCGAAATCCGTGTTCGCCTGGCAAATCTTTGTTCCCGTCTTTGCCCGTGTCGGGTACAGGAACGCTGCGGGCTTTACCGCCAGGTATTTCGGGTTGTTTTTCATAGACTTCAACCGAATAACCTCTTTCTACTAACTCTTGCGCTGCACTAAGGCCAGCAACGCCGCCGCCCAGAATGATTACTTTTTTAGACATGGTTTAAATTTATTGTATTGTAAAAAATAAGTGGAGCTTCAATATGTACTTTTTTTATTAACAATACAATACCATATCAATAAAGTTAAAATAGGTAGCGAAAATTCTATCTGAAAACAGGCTGTTTGGGTTTGGTCAATTGTATGTTGCTATCCGCACCGAAAATTTTGGGTAGAAGTATTTTTGTATTTTTATGTGATATTTTGAATGTGAAACATAAAAATATTTGTAAGTATGCCATCTTTTTAGGATCATTGTAGCAATACTGTATAAGCGATGGCGGTTTACGCGATAGTTTGTTTATATGGGTGTTTTGCGATATACCAAACAAACGCGCTGAAAATAAATTGAAATAACATAAATAAAATGAAAGAAAATCTTAAATACATAGTAAAGTTGTCATCTGTTGCGCTATTCAGCTTTCTGAAAATAAACATCTTAGCTACATTTTCAACAGTTGTAGTTGCCATAATGGGCTTTATTCTTCTCACAAAAAATATTGATGCGGGGCATTCTGCACACACAAGTGCCATTCCTTTTTTAATACTGACTTTCTTTGCTAGACCCGTTGGTTCTATTTTATGGTATTTAGTCTGTATCGGAAGTCCATTTCTTTTTTTTGCACTCGGGAATAAATATATTTTACAAAAATTATCTCACAAAATTATTACTGAGAAATCAGAAAATTTAATCAACCCTTTATTAGACAGGATTTTGGAAAAATTTAAAGCAAAACAACCCAACGTATTGAGAACTGCTGGGGATTTTTCCTTGGAAAAACTGAAACTAATTCAAGACATAAAAACTGACAAAGCGGAAAATAAATGGTTAAGAAAAATCATTGTTTTTGGTTTGCAAAAAGTACAATTAGATGACGTAGATTTTAACCAAGAAAATCAAAGTTTCACTAATATTATAAAGGTAAAAACAATTCAAAGTTTAGAAAATATCTCACAACCAAGCCGAAAATTGATTTGGATGCTAATTGCAATACAGTGGATTATTTTGGTTTTTATTTGGCTGACTAAATATTAATAATAAAAACATATCCTTAGCCCCAAAACGTGTGTAGCCGCACAAAAAAGTATTGCTAAAAGTTGGGTTTATTGTTTCAAATATATCCCTTCGACAATGTTTTTCCATTGTGAACCATATTTATAAAATCCAGAAATGAACAAGAGAATAAAATTGGTTTCCTTAGTACTTCTATTGACGCTGAACTGTTCTTGTGTTGAGAAGAAATCAACCGAAAAGGAAGTGAAGAACGCGGAATTGGTAGCCACTTCAAAAGCCGATACCTTGAAATTTACTTCTGGAATACGTGCCATTTTTCAGGACAGCAAAGGCAATTATTGGTTTGGAAGTCTTCAAGAGGGCGTTGCGGTTTATAATGGCCAATCATTTACTTATATTACTGTTAATGAGGGGATAACAGATAACCAAATCCATTCCATTCAGGAAGATAAAGAAGGTGTTATTTGGTTTAACACACAAACTGGCGTGAGCAGTTACGACGGTACAATCATTACAAACCACACAAAATCAAGCAAACAAAATTCTCGAAATGTTTTCCAGATTCAAACCGATGACGCTAAGAAAAGCCAATGGTTGAAAGCCGACAGAGACTTATGGTTTGAGGCTGGCAATAAATCAGGCGTTTATAGATACGACGGACAACAATTACATTATTTAGATTTTCCGCCGCAAAAAGTCCTTAATCCAAATGATAATTTATTTGCCGTAACGGATATTGCCGTAGGCAAAAATAATATGATATGGTTTGCCACGTATGCGGGTGTTTTCGGGTATAATGGGCGTGATTTTACCATCATCAACGACGAAACGCTGGGCTATGATAGAAAAATAGAACCGCTGCACATACGAAGTATTTTTGAAGACTCTAAAGGCAGACTTTGGATTGGAAATAACGGAATCGGCGTATTACTCAAAGAAGGTGATTCAATCATTAATTTTTCAAATAAACACGGCTTGATTCCCGCCAACAGCAAACGAAACGGCGATAAATCGCCTCAAGGCACATTGGAACATGTTTTTGCTATTGCAGAAGATAAAAGTGGAAATATTTGGTTTGGAGACAGAGATACAGGCATTTGGAAATATGATGGTGTAAATATGATTAATTACACAAAGAAAAACGGCCTTAGCAATGAATTTACGCTTGCTATCTTCGAGGATAAAAAAGGTAAATTATGGTTTGGAATGGCCGACGGAAGCCTATATACGTTTAACGGAAAGGCTTTTGATAAGCAATTTTAAAAATGTAAACCTTGTTAATATGGCGGAGCTTGAGTGCTAAATTCAATGGAAGTTTTTTGAAGTCGCCATTTTCGGCCAACCGTTAGTGTTAAGTACAGTGAACACCCTAACAAACAGACAATCTGAATAGAAATGGCAATACCGAAAGATAAAAACGAATTACAAAAAGCAATAGTTGACAACTACCAAAAGTTGAGAACAGAACTTGCCAATATTCCAATTGAACTAACGGAAGAAAACGAACTTGAAGGACATTCAAAAAATACGTTAATGAGTATCAACAATCTCGTGGCTTATCTTGTTGGTTGGGGACAATTGATTTTGAAATGGAATGACAAGAAAAGCAAAGGACTTGAAGTTGACTTTCCAGAAACAGGTTTTAAGTGGAATGAACTAGGGTTGCTTGCACAAAAATTTTATAAAGATTATGAAAATGATGATTTCAAAACGCTTAACAAAAAACTTGAAAAAACGACAAATGAAATTTTGAAATTAATTGAAAGTAAAACGAACGGAGAATTATATGAAATGGCTTGGTACGACAAATGGACGCTGGGGAAAATGATACAACTCAATACTTCTTCACCATTTAAAAACGCAAAAGACAGAATACGAAAATGGAAGAAAATAAAACAACTAAAATAACAATAATTCTTGCCGCTAACAGCAGTTTGTTAAAATGGTGGATTTAGTACTAAATTGAAAGTCTGTGCTCAAAAACGGCTTCGGAAACCCCGAAGCCGTTTTCTTTTCGTGTTTTGGCTGTGGTTCGTGAAAACCAAAATGTAGTTATTTTTCTATCTGAAAACTTTTTTGAAAAAAAATAGAATCGGACTGTAACATTTTGGCGCGGCGTGTCTCTAAACTTCAAAAAACATAAAAATCAATCGTATGAAAACGCTAAGAATCGTAATTGCCGCCATGTTGCTAATGACTTTTGGTCAATCTATTTTTGCTCAAAAAAATACTGTTTCGTATCCATTTCAGGTACAGAAAACGGGCAAAGGAGCGAAAGCCGTTATTTTTATACCGGGGTTTGGTTGTGCTGGCCAAGTGTGGGACGAAACCAAAACGTTATTCGGAAAAGATTACACTTGCTATACGCTCACGATGGCGGGTTTTGCGGGTGCGCCGCCTGCGCCTAACAGCACTTTTGCTGGCTGGGCAACGGCTATTGCAACTTTTATCAAAAACGAAAAAATACAAAAACCTATCATTGTGGGGCACAGCATGGGAGGCGCGTTAGCGATGGCCATTGCTGCCGAAAATCCGCAAATGCCCGAAAAAATTGTCGTGGTAGATGCCTTGCCTTGTTTGGCGGCTTTGATGAATCCTTCGTTCAAAAGTAACCCGAATAATGATTGCACACCTATTGTAAATCAAATGCTTAGTGTTTCGGAGGCGCAATTTGCCCAAATGCAAAAAATATCGGCGGCCAGTCTGGTAAGCGATACGGCCAAACAAAATTTGGTGGTGAACTGGACGCTCAAATCCGACCGCAAGACCTTTGCCGCCATGTACTGCGATTTTTCTAATACCGATTTGCGCGAAAAAATACAATTTGTGCAATGCCCAACGCTTGTTTTGTTGGAAGGAAATTTTCAGCCCATTAAATCGGCCATTGAACAACAATATCAGCACCTCAAAACCGCACAATTGGCCTACGCTGACAAAGGTTTACACTTCATTATGTACGACAATACGGCTTGGTACAACGCCCAACTTACCCAATTTTTGAACTTACGCTAAGCCCCCAAGCTTATGACTTTTGAGCAGATATACGCCCAATATTGGCAAAAAATATTCCGCTTGTGCATGGGTTATGTGAACGACCACGCCCTTGCACAGGACATGACGCAGGAAACGTTTATTGTGGTGTGGCAGCAGTTGCCCAAATTTAGGGGCGAGTCCAGCGTCGGCACATGGATTTACCGCATCGCTACTAACAATTGTTTGCGCCAAATCGAAAAAGGAAACCGCTTCGTAAAGACGGATTTTCCGAGCCATTTACACGAAGAAAACGCCGAAAGTACCGAGCCGCAAATTCAGTTTTTGTACCAGTGTATTTCGGAATTTCCCGAAACCGACCGCCTCATTATTTCGATGGAATTGGAAAACATCAAGCAAGCCGAAATCGCTCAAATCATGGGAATTTCGGAAGCAAACGTAAGAGTGCGGATTCACAGAATGAAAGAAAAACTCACACAAAAATTTAAAGAATATGGAAGGCAATAGCTTTGATTTCAATGAGTTGTGGGCAAAGAAAACCACACAACAACCCGACGTAGAACAAATATTGGGGCAAGTGCGCAAGCTCAAAAACAAACAGTTGCGCAATATCTTATTCATGAATTTGGGGCTGTTGGTTACCAGCCTGTTTATTGTGTGGGTTTGGGTCAAATTCCAGCCCGAAATGCTCAGTACAAAAGTGGGTATAGTGCTGATTATCTTGGCGATGGCTATTTTTATGGTCGCCTCCAACAAAAGTATTTTCTTGTTGAAAAAGATAAGCCAAACGGGCAACAGCCACGAATATTTACAAAAGTTGATAGCTTTCAAAAAGCAACAAAATTTCATGCAAACCACGATGCTCAACGTGTATTTTGTGCTGCTGTCGCTGGGTTTGGGCTTGTATATGTACGAGTACGCTGCGCGTATGACGTGGGTGGGGGCGAGTCTGGCTTATGGCATTACGGCTGCGTGGATTTTGCTCAACTGGTTTTATTTTCGTCCGAAACAGATTCGCCGCCAACAGGCACAAACCAACCAACTCATAGAGCAATTGGAAGGCATTACGGGGCAGTTTGGGGAATAACGGTCGTTTGATAGGCTGTACTAAATATTTAGTGCAGCTTTTTTTTGATAAAATAGGAGGGGAGCTTAAAATTCTGGTTATTAGTAAGGAAAATATTAATAAAAGTAAAAATTAATAATATTTTAATGAAACAATATAAAAAGAATTAGTGTTATAAGAATATTGTCTTTAATTTGCTTCTTTATCAACTTTCAACCAATTATTATTATGAAAAAGGTATTAGTATTTATTCTGCTTCTAAGTCTGGGACTCACAGCCGCACAGGCACAAAAAAAATCAACAAAGAAAAAAAGTACGTCTTCCTCTTCTTCGAGTGGAAATGGCAAGCCTTGGGGCTTGGGCTTGAAGTTTGGTGAGCCATTTGGCCTAACACTAAAACATTATACGGGTGGTAACGCATGGGATCTGACGTTAGGGCGTTCGTTTCGCTCTCGTCGCCATGACGATTATTATTATAGAAGTGGGGGACTTTCTGCCACATTTACTTACCAATGGACGAAGAACGTTTCGGATGTACAGGGTCTAGGTTGGTATTATGGCTTAGGTGCTCAAGTGGCATCACGTAGCTACTACAAGCGTTATAATAACGGTTGGTATTATGATGATTATGAAACGCGCATTGCGCTTGGAGCTGTGGGAGTATTGGGCATGGAATATACATTTGACGAAGTTCCTTTGTCTGTATTTTTAGAAGCAACGCCTTACGTTGAATTAACACCTGCTACCTTATGGATAGACTTAAATGGATCAATTGGTGGTCGTTTCAGATTCTAATATCATTTTAGTTTCATAAAAAATGCGGCACGTTTTCTGAAAACGTGCCGCATTTTTTATTGTTTGGAAGGTTGATATTCTTTTACGGTATCAATAAAGCATTTCACTTTGTCGGGGCTGAGGTCTGGATAAAGACCGTGTCCTAAGTTGGCGATATGTCGCTGGCCTTCAAAGGCTTTCATCATTTGGCGAGTTTGCTCGCGCACTTGGTCAAAAGAGGCGTACAGCACGCAAGGATCAAGGTTGCCTTGTAGTGTTTTGTCTGGGCCAATAATGCGGCGCGACTCGGCTATTTCCATGTTCCAATCAAGGCCAATGGTATTACAAGACAGTTTGGCCATGCCTTCGCGTGCAAAAAATGCACCTTTTGCAAACACCGTCACAGGGACTTCCGTAATCGCATCGCAGATTTGGGCGATATAACGCAAGGCAAAAGTATCGTACACATCAGGGGCAAGCATTCCCGCCCACGAGTCGAAAAGTTGTACCATGTCCGCACCAGCCGCGATTTGGGCTTTCAGATATACGATGGTGCTCTGCGTGATTTTGTCTAGCAGTTTATGCGCCAATTCTGGCTCGGCATAAAGCATTTTTTTTGCTTTAGAAAATGTTTTTGAGCCGCTACCTTCTACCATATACGCAAAAATCGTCCAAGGAGCACCCGCAAAGCCGATAAGCGGCACGCGGTCGTTGAGGTCGCGTTTTACAAGTTTAATAGCGTCCAGCACATAGGCCAAGTCAGCTTCTGGCTCCGCAATACGGATATTGTCGATGTCGGCAGCTGTTTGCACGGTACGCGGAAACAAAGGGCCGCGTTTTTCTTCCATCGTGTAAGGCAAACCCATCGCTTCAGGAATTACGAGAATATCCGAAAAGATAATGGCCGCATCAACTCCGAGAATATCAACGGGTTGAATGGTTACTTCGGCCGCCAATTCGGGGTTGGTTACCATCTCAATGAAACCACCCGTTTTTTCGCGCACGGCACGGTATTCGGGTAACACTCTACCCGCCTGACGCATCAACCACACGGGAGTACGCTCTGTTTTTTCACCGCGAGCCGCTCGCAATATCAAATCATTTTTTAGAGGCATGATATATTTATAAAAAGTAAAAACCTTGTCTTTGTTTGAAAAAATAAGTATAAAATGAAGATAATCAGTATTTTATGCTTGAAAAAGTCTTTTAAAAGCCCCGCAAAGATAAAGTTTTTTCGACACAAAAAAGCCCCATCTTCTGCATTAGAAAATGGAGCTTTGAATATTTTAATCAAATACCTGACTGATTACTTTGTTTCAGCTTGCCAAACAACTTCTTTGCTGATGCCGTTTACGGTAAGCATTACGCGTGTAGGATTGGGAACAAGCACCAAGCGAGAGTCTTTGCCTGGGTATTCGTCCACATCTACTTGTACGCCGTCTTTAAAATCTACCTCATAAACGTTTTTGCCGTTTGCGTCTTTGGTGCGGGTATAGCGTTGCGCCAAATAAGCCGTCGGCAACAATACGTCGTTATCCGAACAAAATTCGTCGTGTACGTCTTGGAGTGCTTCTTCAAGCAAATCTCCAAACTCGTCAATAAAGTCATCTTCCAACTCGTGCAACTCATCTTCTACTTTGTCGTAGTTAGCGTCATTGTATTTCATGGAGTTGAGTTGCATCTTTTTTTCTACCAGTGCCTCAAGCGATTGGTCAAGATTCATATCTGTTCTTACTTGTGTTGTGAGCATAATTGTTAATTTTGAAATTGGTGTATTTGTATTATAATATTTGGTAAAATGCAAATACGGAAATACATTTTTCCGTTATTTGTTATGCAAAAGTGCCAATACAAAATAAAATATCCAAACATCTTCACCGAAAAATATCCACAAACAAAAAACGGGACAAAAGCTTGGCTGCTGTTATCCCGTTTTTGTGCAGAATGTTATTCTAATAAATTCATTAAGCTTTTTGATAAAAATCAAAAGCGCGATGTTCTACATGATTTAGTTCGTCTGCCGAAAGATTTTTGAAATAATCGTAAGTGATTTTCAAACCTTCTGCACGCGAAACTTTTGGCTCCCAACCCAGAATCTCACGCGCCTTCGTAATGTC
Organism: Flexibacter flexilis DSM 6793; assembly: GCF_900112255.1. Taxonomy (NCBI): domain Bacteria; kingdom Pseudomonadati; phylum Bacteroidota; class Cytophagia; order Cytophagales; family Flexibacteraceae; genus Flexibacter; species Flexibacter flexilis. Next base: position 198,059 of record NZ_FOLE01000004.1, on the reverse strand, counting down.
TGGCTGGCGTTGTTTCGGATCGTCTTTTGGCAATGGTTTGGCCACTAATTTTTGGTTCGTGCCCGTCAGTTTAATGATTTCCTCGCCAAATTCTTTGATCGTGATTTCGTCGGGGTTGCCGATGTTTACAGGCAAATGGTAATCACTCAAAAGCAGGCGGTAAATACCTTCTACCAAATCGTCCACGAAGCAGAAAGAACGCGTTTGCGAACCGTCGCCGAACATGGTAAGGTCTTCGCCTCTCAACGCTTGGCCAATGAATGCAGGCAATACGCGGCCATCATTCAGGCGCATACGTGGGCCATACGTATTGAAAATACGAATGATACGTGTTTCTAGTCCGTGCACATTGTTATAAGCCATCGTCATTGCTTCCATAAAGCGTTTGGCTTCGTCGTAGCAACCGCGCGGCCCTACAGGGTTTACATTTCCCCAATATTCTTCATTTTGTGGGTGTACGGTTGGGTCGCCGTAAACTTCCGAAGTAGAAGCCACCAACACACGCGCTTTTTTTGCACGCGCCAAACCCAATATGTTATGTGTACCCAAAGAACTCACTTTCAATGTCTGAATCGGAATTTTTAAGTAGTCGATGGGGCTGGCTGGCGAAGCAAAATGTAAGATATAATCCACCTGACCTGGTACGTGAATGTACTTCGATACGTCGTGGTGATAAAACTCAAATTGTTCTAATTTGAACAAATGTTCTATGTTTTTGATAGACCCCGTAATGAGGTTATCCATGCCAATTACATAATAACCTTCTTTGATGAAGCGGTCGCAAAGGTGAGAACCCAAAAAGCCAGCCGCTCCCGTAATCAAAATTCTTTTCATAAAGAGGAGAAAAAGTGTTGCTTTGGTTACAAAAATAGGCCGTAATTACTCACGGCCTTATTTTCTTCTGAAAAATATTTTAGGCGTTTTGCGCGGCTACGGTTACGGCAGGGCGGCCAATGCTATGGTAAGTAAAGCCCAACTCTTGCATTTGCTCCAACTCGAACAAGTTACGACCGTCAAAGATAACTTTGTTTTTCAAAATAGTCTCGATACGCTCGAAGTCTGGCGTGCGAAACTCTGGCCATTCAGTTACGATAAGCAACGCGTCTGCACCTTCCAAAGCATCATACAGATCTTTGGCAAAATAAATGCTGTTACCTAATAGTTTACGAACGTTATCCATCGCTTCTGGGTCGTAAGCACGTACTTTTGCACCAGCTTCCGTAAGAGCTTTGATGTTTTCCAAGGCTGGAGCTTCGCGAATATCGTCGGTGTATGGTTTGAAAGCCAAGCCCCAAACGGCTACCGTTTTGCCCGCCAAATTGCCATCAAAATATTGTTTGATGTTTGGCATGAGTTTGGTTTTTTGCAAATAGTTTACTTCCATTACCGATTCCAAAATTTTGAAATCATAATTGAAATCCGCAGACGTTTTGGCCAAAGCCTGTACGTCTTTCGGGAAGCAGCTACCGCCATAACCGATACCCGCAAACAAGAAACGTTTGCCGATACGGCTATCCGAACCGATACCGCGACGCACGTCGTCCACGTTTGCACCTGCCAACTCGCAAAGGTTCGCGATTTCGTTCATAAACGTGATTTTGGTCGCCAAAAACGCGTTAGCAGCATATTTTGTCATTTCTGCCGAACGTTCTTCCATATAAATCATTGGGTTGCCTTGGCGAAGCAATGGCGCGTATAGCTTGTCCATTACTTTTTTGGCTTTGTCGGATTTTGTACCGATTACCACGCGTTCTGGTTTCATAAAATCCTCAACAGCAACGCCTTCGCGCAAAAATTCAGGGTTTGATACTACATCAAAATCCACTGTTGCCGCACGTGCAACGCGTTCACGTACCAACTCAGCAGTACCCACAGGTACAGTGCTTTTATCTACGATTACAGCGTAGTTTTCGAGCAATGGCCCCAAATCTTCTGCTACTTTCAAAATATATTTAAGGTCAGCCGAGCCATCTTCACCAGGAGGTGTTGGCAAAGCCAAGAAAATAACTTGGGCATCTTTGATGCCTTCCGCCAAATTAGTCGTGAATTTAAGACGATTTTGAGCAATGTTATGCTTGAAAATGGCTTCCAAACCTGGCTCATAAATCGTGATTTTGCCGTTTTGAAGGCTTTTTACTTTTTCTGCATCAATATCTACACAAGTAACGGAGTTACCAGTTTCGGCAAAGCAAGTGCCTGTTACAAGACCTACATAGCCAGTACCAACTACTGCGACTTTCATAATGTTATTCGAGTTTGTGTTTTAGTGATTTTAAACTTGATGCACAAAATTAAATACTCCCTGTATTTGCTCCTAATTTTTCATCGAAAATCTTCAAAATATTTTAACATAATAAAACCTGTTTGGCGGAATTTTATTCTGTGTTGTTTTTGATAAATCCGAATTGTAATTTTTATTAAAAAATAATTTTGTTTAAATTTTATAAATATTAAAAATTTAAAAATTTTATTCTGTTAAAATGTGTTTTTTTGAAATAAAATAAATTTAGAGATTTTTATGTTTATATTTGTGAAATAAAAAACGCTACCCCAAAAGGCAGCGTTTTGATTGTGTATTTGCTCTAAAAATGGGCTAGGAACTAAAATTTGCGCTCTACAATTTCCGTAAAAGCCTTGACACGCTCGCCGTCTGTCCAGCTAAAGCGTTGCGCCAAGTTGCTTAATATAGACTTGGCCTGCGTGAGGTTATGCGCTTCTTCTAGTTCTTTGAGTGCCATGCTCCATTGTACATAGTCGCCGCCAAACAAATCATTCACGTACATAAATCGTTCGTGTACGGGGAAGGCTGTATGCAAACTTTCTAATTTTTGTTTATGGATTTTATCCAAAACAGATTCGGCGGTTTGTGCTTCTTGCTTGAGTACGTCGTTGAGTGTGGCATCTTTCGTGAACGTTTCGATCAAGCTTTTATCCTCGCTCAAAGACAAATCCGCGATGCGTTGCGGTGCAGGCGTATTGGCCGCAGGCAAATCGAACCAATCGGGAATAGAGGCGGCTGCCATAGGTGCAGGCGCAACTTCTTTCACTTTAGGCGGCTCTGGTGCTACCGCAGGCTCTGGCGTATTTACTGTTGGCGGCTCGGCTGCAAATTGCGCTTCAAAAAAGTTGGCAGGGGCAGTCGGTGCTGGTGGAGTAACTGGTGCAGGTGGCGGCTCAGGCACGAGCAAATCCGACTCGGTAAGCGGAACAATGGGTGCAAATTCGGCTACCAATTGCGCAAGCGTCATGCACTTATCAGCCAACACTTCTTTTTTCTTGGCAATGGCTTTTACCAATTCGCCCGTAGCTACTTGCTTCACATGAAAAGCTTCGATGTCAGCTTGTACGGCATCAAGTAGCACCTTATTATATTGTATATATTTGCCCAACTCTTTTACGCGCTGCGGACTGAGTTTAGTTTCGGACAAAAGATTAAGTTCTGATTCAAAATATTCGGCAGGAAGCAAAGCCAACAACAAACTTTCGTGTACGGACTGCTCCAAAAGTGGCTGAAAATCAGCTTTAGCCACCGCAATATTTTGTGAAAGTGTATTCATAAAATTGCGTAAGGCCTCTTGTACACTTTCGGCAGAGTAGTCGAAATACGGACTTTGAAGACGGCGGGTTTCAGCTTGCCATTTTTCGTATAAATTCTTGATAAGCATTAAGTTAACTTGACGGATTGGCGTAAATTCGAGCAGTTGCCCGCCAGTTACTTTTTCATTTTGTTGAAAAAAATCATTCAAAACTTTATCCGAAAATTGTTGCCCATAGGCCAAAAGTCCTTGTCGGTTGAGCTTGTTTTCCATGTATTAAGGCGCGATTACGATTAGTAAAAAAAATATAATTCTTAAAGCAAAAACACAATATTAGAGCTGTATGCCAAAAGTAGTGATAAAGAATTTAAAGCACAAGGAATTTACCTTTGAAAATTCGCAACATACAATTTTGCAGGGTTTGCAAGCCGCTGGCCAAGATTTTATGTTTGCTTGTGGCGGCAAAGGTCGGTGTACAACCTGCCGTGTGCGCGTACTCGAAGGGGCAGAACTGCTGAGCGAACTCACTGCCGCTGAATACAAATTTGCGACACAAGGCCGCCTCCAACCCGACGAGAGACTGACGTGTCAGGCGCAAATCATAACCAATCATACAACCCAACACCTCGTTTTGTATGTTCCCAAGCCCTGCCAATTGCCGCATTTGGAATATAATGAATGATCCAAATCAAGCTGTTATTAAAGATTTTTGAAATATTGAAAGAATCTCATAACTACAAAATTTAATTATTTTAATGATCCAACATCAGCATCTTATTTTTAACGCAAGCATGGAGAATAGTTATAAAAAAACTATTTAGACTTTGTCTAAATACTGATAACTTTTGTAAGTTTGCACCGCAACAAAAACACTATTTGTATTTGATAATAGTTTTCCATGATAAGTACTATATAATGCAAAAAATAAAACTTTTTTTGGCTTTGGCAGCTTTGGTTGTGTTGGCCAGTTGTGGCAACGACAGCAGCAATGACGGTTACGACCGCCGCCCAATGCTCGAATTTTACGCCTCGCAAATTATTGCACCTTCTTTTGAGCAGTTGGATGCGCGTGTGGCTACCCTTCAAACCCGCGCTAATACGTTCACCCAAAATCCGACAGAAGCCAATCTGTTGGCCACGCAAACGGCTTGGGATAGCGCATTTTCGGCTTGGCAATACGCTGGTGCGTTTAGCTTTACGCCATCGGGTGAGCTACCAATCAAACTGGCCGATGAGTTAGCCGTTTTTCCTGTGAGTTCTGTGAAAATTGAGTCGGATATTACCAATTCTACCCACATATTTACGGAAACTACCGCCGATAATCGCGGATTTTTGGGCGTAGAATATTTGATTTTTGATTTGGAAAATAATAATGCCAATATCGTTTCAAAATTTGCGGATACTTCTCGTCAAAATCATTTGAAATTGATGCTCAAGAAAATTAAAAATAAAACCGCAGAAATGTCTAATTCTTGGGCGACAAATCGCAGTCAGTTTGTGGCTAATGATGGCACCGATGCAGGCAGTAGTATTTCTATTTTATTTAATAATTTTGTGGCCAGTTACGAAGTGCTCAAAAATTATAAATTACGATTGCCATTAGGAAAAGCCGCAGGCCAAATTCAAGCCGAACCAACCAAAGTAGAAGCATATTATAGTGGCAAAAGCCTAAAAATGATGCAGCTACATTATACCACCATGAAAAATATTTGGTATGGCCGCACAATATCGGGTACGGATGGTGCAGGTTTTAAGGAATATTTGGAGAATGTAGAAGGCGGAACGGCTCTTATTTCGGCCACAGAATTACAATTGTCTAAAATAGATGCAGCGTTTGCGGCAATTCCTGCTACTCCGTCGTTTTCGGCACAAATTTCGAGTAATAAAACTACGCTTGATGCACTATATACAGAGGTTCAAAAAAATACCCGTTATTTCAAAGGGGATATGGCTTCTTTGCTCGGAATTGCCATTACTTATACGAGTGGAGACGGCGATTAATATTTAGTTTTTGCCCTGATTATTATCATACAAAATGCCAAAAGTAGCTACTACCTTTGGCATTATTTTTTATATTAGGCATGAAGCGTTTTGTTGAAAAATATTATTCTTTTCTGATAGCTCCCATTTCCATTGCGCCATTAGTTATTTTTCGGATAATTATTGGTTTTATGCTTACGTTTAGCACAGTACGTTTTATGTATTTGGGCTGGATAAAAGAACATTATATTTCGCCAATTTTTCATTTTAAGTATTATGGTTTTGGTTGGGTGGAAGTAGCTCCAGATTGGCTTATCTACCTGATTCACTGCTTGATGATTGTGGCCGCGTTGGGCGTAATGCTTGGCTTTTTGTACAGAATATCGGCTGTTTTATTGTTCATACTCTTTACTTATACCGAGCTTTTAGACCTTACTTATTACCTGAATCATTATTATTTTGTAAGTCTTTTTTGTGCGTATTTAATTGTAGTGCCTGCCAACAAAAAATTAAGTTTAGATGCGTATTTTGGCCTTACAAAACCTACTGATTTTGTGCCGCGTTGGTCTGTTTTATTATTCAAAATGCAATTGGCTATCGTGTATTTTTATGCGGGCGTTGCCAAAATAAATACCGCTTGGCTTTTGGAGGCTTTGCCGCTAAAAATATGGCTACCTGCACACGACACTATGCCCCTGATTGGTAAAATATTTACATGGAAAATAACGCCTTATTTCTTTAGTTGGTGCGGAATGTTGTATGATTGTTTTGTTCCGTTTTTGTTGTATTGGCGCAAGACGCGACTTTGGGCGTACCTGACCGTTATTTTCTTTCATTCCATTACGGGTTTTTTGTTCCAGATTGGCGTTTTTCCGTTGGTAATGATAGGCGCAACACTTATATTTTTCTCTGACGAATTTCACCAAAAAATCATTGATTTATTTCCTAAAAAAGAAAATACAACAATTCATTTTCCTATAAAATCATTTTTTACAAACAAAATATTGATCGCATTTTTATCGCTCAATATGCTGTTTCAAATTCTTTTTCCTTGGCGATATTTGTTGTATGATGGCAATTTGTTTTGGACGGAAGAAGGCTATCGTTTTTCGTGGCGCGTGATGCTCATGGAAAAGGCTGGAACGGCTACTTTTTATGTGAAAGATTCCAAAACAGGTACAGAAGGCGCAGTAGATAATAGCGAGTTTTTGAATTTGCACCAAGAAAAACAAATGGCTATGCAGCCCGATATGATATTGCAATTTGCGCATTATTTGGCCGATTATTACAAACAAAAAGGCGTACACGAACCGCAAGTAAGAGCCGAAGTATATGTAACCCTGAACGGAAAACCAAGCCAATTACTCATCAAACCTGACGTAGATTTAAGCAAAATACAAGACAGTTTTGCGCAAAAAGATTGGATATTGCATTACGATTAAATACAATGAAAAATATTATTTTACTTCTTATATTTTTGGGTATTACGCAAACGCTTTTTGCCCAAAATTTTCAGATAAAAGGCCGCGTGTTGCCGCCCCAAAAACATAAACTTGAAAATGGTTTTGTGGCACTGAAGGGAACAAAATTTGTATCCGAAATTGCCGAAAATGGAACGTATTTGCTGCGCCACGTACCGCGCGGCGATTACAAACTTGTGGCTTTTGGGTTGGGTTTGCAGCCGCTCGAATTGCCTATAACACTCCATGCTGATACCATACTTTCGGATATAACATTGCAGGAGTTGAGCAAAGAATTAGATGAAGTGGTGGTGCAGGCGCAGCAGGAACAAACCTTCGGAATTACGCGCATGCGTTCGGTAGAAAACTTCGGAATTTATGAAGGAAAAAAGACGGAAGTAGTTGTATTAAAGGATATTACAGCGAATTTGGCGACCAACAATCCGCGCCAAGTATATGCCAAAATTACGGGCATCAACATTTGGGAAAGCGACGGCACAGGCCTACAATTGGGCATTGGTGGGCGCGGACTTAGCCCGAATCGTACGTCTAATTTTAACACGCGCCAAAACGGTTATGACATCAGCGCGGACGCGCTCGGCTACCCCGAAAGTTACTACACGCCCCCGACGGAAGCCTTAGAACGCATCGAAATTATTCGCGGCGCGGCCTCGTTGCAATACGGCACGCAGTTTGGCGGAATGCTCAATTTTCGATTCAAAAAACCAAGTTGCAAACCCATCGAGGTAGTGAGCCGCCAGTCGGTGGGGTCATGGGGATTTTTCGGGACATTCAATAGCGTGAGCGGCACGGTTTTGAAAAACAAACTCAAATACTACGCCTATTATCAATACAAACGCGGCGACGGCTATCGCCCTAATTCGGGTTTTGATTACCACAACGCTTTCGCTTCGGTGAGCTACGACATCAGCAAAAAATGGGATATTGGTTTGGAAGTAACGAAAATGCACTATCTCACGCAGCAGGCGGGCGGGCTGACGGACAAACTTTTTGAGGTGAATCCGCGCCAGTCGGTCAGAACGCGCAATTGGTTTAAAGTGGATTGGAATTTGTTTGCGCTTACGTCCACGTACAGGTTTTCGGACAGAACGCAATTGAATATCCGAAATTTTGCGTTATCGGCTCTGCGTCAGTCGGTTGGAAACTTGGAACGCATCAACGTAGCCGACAATCTGAATGCCAATCGCACCATGATAGACGGAACTTTCAAGAATTTTGGGAACGAAACGCGGCTTTTGCATCGCTACCAATTGGGCGGGCAACATCATACGTTTTTGGTGGGAGCGCGTGTGTATCATGGCACGACGACGGCCAAGCAAGGCGAAGCCAACAACAGCGCAAATCCTGATTTTTATTTCCTAAACCCCGACAATCTCGAAAATTCGGATTACAGTTTCCCCAACAAAAACTACGCACTTTTTGCGGAAAGCATTATTAATCTTTCGCCTGTTTTCAGCCTGACACCAGGGGTAAGAGCCGAAAATATCCAAACTTTTTCGGAAGGATATTACCGCCAAATACTCAAAGATGGCGCGGGAAATGTGATAGTGGACAACAAGATTTTTGAGAAACTGAATCGCAAGCGCAATTTTGTGTTATTTGGATTGGGCGCGAGCTACAAACCGAATGAAAATTTGGAATGTTATGCGAATTTTTCACAGAATTACCGAGCCATTAACTTCACGGATTTGCGCATTGCCAACCCTAATTTTGTGGTGGATACCAACATTCACGACGAAAAAGGCTATACGGCAGATTTGGGCGTGCGTGGCCATTGGCAAGATTTTTTGACCTTTGAGGCGACCGCTTTTTATATTGCCTATAATGGCCGCATCGGGCAAGTGTTGCGCTCCGACCAACCGCCATTGTACAACGACTATCGTTTTAGGGGCAATATTTCCGATGCGCGTAATATTGGTTTGGAAACTTTTGTGGAAGTGGACATTCTTAAAGCCTTTGACAGACAGCAAAATAAGTCGCTGCGCTGGTCGGTTTTCTCGAACTTATCGTTTGTAGATGCGCGTTACGTGCATACGCAAGAGGCCAGTATCCGAAACAAAAAAGTGGAAATGGTCGCGCCGCTTATGTGGCGAACTGGCTCGACGGCCAAGTACAAACATTTTTCTTCTACGCTACAATTTTCTTATACCGCCCAACAGTTCTCTGATGCCACCAACGCCAAACGCACGGCTGCGGCAGTGGAAGGCGTAATTCCTGCGTATAGCGTGATGGATTGGTCGGTGAGTTATGGCTGGCGTTGGCTTACGCTGGAAGGAAGTTGTAATAACTTGCTCAATGCCAAGTACTTTACGCGTCGTGCGGAGTCGTACCCTGGGCCGGGCATTATTCCTTCGGACGGACGCGGTTTTTATGCGTCGGTGCAGGCAAAGTTTTAATGAATGGGTTGGCCAAATGTAGTTGGGGGAGGGGAAGGAATATTTGCAAATCCGAAAATTGATATTGAATTTTATTGCAACGAAAATCGTTTGCTTGGAACACGTAATTATCTGTTTGGAATGATGCAAAATCTTGAGTTTTTGGACTTACCACAATCTATCATTGACTCGCCACACCCGCAAATCAATAGCGAACAGTTCGGGATTGTTGATTATAAAAACTATTTGTCCGATACGCCCAAAAGCAAAATTCAATTGCATAAAAACCTCATTAGCATTGTGTTGGAGGGCGTGAAAGTGATTCAAGATACCGAGCAGTTGCACATAGATGCGGCGCATTTGGTGTGCCTGAAGGCTGGCCGTTGCCTAATGTCCGAACGCCTTTCGGCTACCAATCAGTACAGCAGTTTGTTGCTCTTTTTTGATGATGCTTTTGTGGCCAATTTTATCCAAAAATATAATATCCAGTTTGCCTACAAGCCGCTCGAAAAGCCGTATTTGTTGCTCGAAAAAGATGATTTTATCAATAATTTGGTAAGTTCACTTCAGATTTTACTCCAAAATCCTAATACTTCGTTGCGCATTTGTGCCCTCAAAATCGAAGAACTGCTCTTGTATTGGGTAGAAAAATATGGGGCGCAAATCCTGAATTTTTGGGTAAACGACCGCCAAACGGACGAAAATATGGTGTTTCGCCATGTGGTAGAACGCAATGTTTTTAATAAACTCACCATCGAGGAACTGGCCTTTTTGTGCAATATGAGTGCCTCTACCTTCAAACGTAAATTTCTGAAAGTATATAATACCTCGCCTAATGTTTGGTTTGTGCAGCAGCGTTTGGCCAAAGCTGCGTATTTGCTCAAGTCTGGCCAAAGCCGCCCCAGCGATATTTATTTGGAAGTGGGCTTTGATACGTTGTCGGGTTTTATCCAATCTTTCAAGCAACATTATGGCTATACGCCCAAGCGTTTCCAAAACTCTGATAATTGACCTTTTGGCAACATTTTTTGAAACAACAGCGATAACGCTCACAGCTATTAGTACACTACTTTTGCCTTATAATTATTCAACAAACCAAAGTTTAATTTTATGAAAAAAGTATCTTTATTGCTCGTGATGTGGCTGATGTCATATGCTGTTCAGGCACAAACTTTTACCCTGAAAAGTGATGATTTGGGCGGACAAGCCACTGACAAACAAGTGTTTAATTCGTTTGGCTGTACGGGCAAAAATATGTCGCCTCAACTTTCGTGGTCAAATGCGCCGCAAGGCACAAAAAGTTTTGCCATTACGGTATATGACCCCGATGCGCCAACGGGTAGCGGCTGGTGGCATTGGGTGGTTTTTGACCTTCCCGCTACGTTGAGCAGCTTGCCAAGTGGTGCAGGTACGCCCGACAAAAAGCATTTGCCTGCTTCGGCGATTCAAGGCATAACTGACTTTGGTACATCTGGTTACGGCGGCCCTTGCCCGCCAGAAGGCCACGGGTTTCATCGCTATATCGTAACAGTTTACGCCCTCAAAATCGAAAAATTAGGTCTTTCGTCGAGTGCGTCGCCTGCGATGGTGGGTTATTATCTTAACGCCAATACCATCGAAAAAGCCTCTTTAATTTTCCATTACAAACGCTAAAAATACAAAAGCCATGCAAGAAAATTATATCCATAGCGTAACGGAGCTGTTCAGGTACTATAAAATGTTGGGTGAAAAATCCATGAAACAGGTCAGCGACCAAAATTTGTTTGCTGTGCTAAGTGCAGAAAGTAACAGTATTGCTGTCATTGTCAAGCATTTGTGGGGGAATATGCTCTCGCGTTGGACTAATTTCTTGACGGAAGACGGCGAAAAAACATGGCGTAACCGCGAGGCCGAATTTGAAAATGACATTGCCACGCCCGCCGAGCTGTGGCAAAAATGGGAGGAAGGTTGGGCAGTGTTATTCGAGGCATTAGCCCAAATCAAGCCCGAAAACATATCGGATTTGGTCTATATTCGCAATCAGGCGCACACGGTGCTGGAGGCCGTGAATCGGCAATTGGGACATTATGCGTATCACGTAGGCCAAATCGTGTTTTTGTCTAAAATGCTGACCCAAAACGATTGGCAAAGTTTGAGTATTCCGCGCGGCAAATCAACGGATTATAACGCCGCCAAATTTGCGGAAGACAAGCACCGCCAACATTTTACAGATGAGTTTTTGGGTAAAAAATAAATGCGTTGATGTAAAAACAAAAGAGGCTACTCCATTGGGGGCAGCCTCTTTTGTTTTTATGGAAGATGTGTTGGTTGTCTAGTAAAGATGGGTGAGCTCAGATATTTGCATATAGGCTCGCCATTTCGCCAATACGATATATGTATTGTAGTTTAAATGTAGTCTCTAAACACATACCTTAAGAATGTTATAAATTCATTACTGTCATTAGATAAATAGTTTTTAAGCATAACTTTTCTGTTATCTAAAGGAATCTGCGAGAAATTCCTAATCAAAGAATCTTTGGCAATCTTTCTTGCTTCTGCTAAACGATTATTATACCCATTAAGATTTAAAATTTTGTACGTAAATTCAGCATTTACATTATTTTTCCCAGAAGAAGATATTAAACCTGTTTCTATGTCAAACTTAAAATATGATGATATGTCGTGAATTAATGTAGGATTTAGAAACTTTTTTTCGTCAAAATCTTGTCCTTTTATCTGACCACAAGTATATCTACTATTATCGCCAATCTCATTAAAATGATTACCTTCACAAGAGACCAATAGATTGGAATAATCAAAGGTTAAGGCATGTAAATCTATACTCTTGGGTTTAACATGTTCTACATGGGACATTGTTTTGTCTTCCGTTATTAATTTTTCACAGTAGCAACAAAGATGTGATTGTTCATTTTCAAGAATATATTTCTTTAAACGTTTCTTCTTTTTTGAATCATATTCACTCCATTTTGACAAACCCATAACGTCAGTAATAAAGAATTCAGGTGCTTCTTTTTTTTTAATATACTTCATTACTTTAAAGAAATTTGAAATTTAATATCTTGAAAGAAAGATGAGTTTTCACTTTCGTAGATTAATATCTTATTTTTTATCTCTTTGGCTTCATCAGAATCAATTTTACCTTCTTCAAATAAAGTTCTGTATTTTTTTCTAAGCTCAGAAAGTTCCTTCGGAATATATTCTCCACCCATTATAGTTTTTACTATTGTATTCAAATCACTTTCTAATGGAGCGTGATTAAACTGTTCTGAAGTTGCACCTCCTATAGTTCTTTTTATCACAACAATATTTTTGTAATAGGATTTGCTGATTATTTGTGGTGAATGGGTTGCTAATATAAACTGATTTCCATTAGTCCACTTTTGTAAATCATCTAGTAGCTCATGCTGCCACGTAGGATGTAAACCCATATCAACTTCATCCATTAGAATTAATGAATCATCTTGTGTTTTAGCTTTCAACCAAATATATATACTTAATTTCTTTAATTCTCCATGACTTAAATCTTTAGGGCTTAATGTAAGATTTGAATCAATTGTACTAAAGGTTACTCCTTTAAAACTATTATCAATAGTTATTGATTTTCCCAATAATAAACCATTCAATTCCTCTCTAGTAGACTTGATTTGATTTCCATATTCTCCAGTCTCCAATGCCTTTCTAAAGTCATTATCTCTTGCTTTTTGAAAAACTTCAAGTATTAAATTAATAGCGGAGAAATCATAGGTAAATAAACCTTCAATATCTTGTTGGCACTCTCTGATAAAGTAATCATAAGTACTATAAATATACTTGTCTTTAGTAAACAAAGAAGATAATTGTTCATCTTTTAGAAATTGTAAAACTTGAGTATTGGGAGTTGCTAAATATGTTTGGTTAGAAATATTTGTAAGTGTCTCTATATCACTACTTGATCGATATAAAAGCACATCATTATTTTGATTAAAGTGGAAAGCATAAAACAAATCTTCCTTTTTTAATTCTTCGTATAGTTTGTTCCGTTCTGCTTCAGCCTTTATTATTTGAGTATTAATTTCATCATCGCTAATTAAAGAACGTTCAAGCTTTGTTCGTGTATTGTTTATAAAACTCAATAGAAATTTTGTATCCCCAGTTCTTAAGCGTTCTTCCTCGCGGTGACTTTGACAAAATCTAGATAATTCCCTCCAAACCATCATGTTAGAAATATTTGAATTTTGCAAATCTGTTTCAATATTATTTAGCAATTCAATATCCTTTATCGTATTTCTTAATAGCTCCTTTTTATTTTCAAGTTCTCTTAATTCTACAATTGAATTGAAATTAAGTTTTTTATAATTACTCCTGCAGTAGAAAAAATCAATATAAATATCTTTTTTATTGTATTCTAATTCAAAGTTTATGACATTGATAAGTTCATCATTCTTTATTTTAGAATTATAAAACTCAAGCATTTTTATTAAATACTTTTGTCTATTAGGCACAAAAGCTAAATGTAGAAAAGAAAAGATAATTTGCAATAGAGTGCTCTTACCTCCTCCGTTTTCACTTATTATTGGAAATACAGAATAACCTTTTTTTCTCTCAAAATTGATAGAAATTTCTTTTAATACTTTATATTTATTAATAAATACTTTTTTTAAAAACATAATTAACTGGATTTAATCGTTTTTTGTACAAAATTAGATTTTAATTCTACTAATTACTCTGTTTGAGTTGTCCAATATTTTCCTTCGTATAACAGCTAACCCCCCCACAAACCAACCTTACGGCAATTTATCACTGCAAAATCCTAAATTCAAAGGATACTTGCAAACAATTTTATATTTTATTTTAAGATAGTGGCGCAAAAACCACAGAATCGCTCTGTCAATCCTGTCATTTTGTAAATTGCTTGTGGGTGGCCTTAGTGCCAAAGCTCAACTTTCCTTTTATCTTTGCGTACTTTCTGTAAGGATATGAAAAAAACTATTCTTTGGCTGTTGCTTTGGGCGGTCGTTGCGGCAAGTAACGCATTGGCGCAGAGCACCGTAAAAACCTATTTGCCTACGCAATACTGGACGTATTGGCAAGCCGATTATCAATTCAAAGACAAAGCCGTTTTGATTTTTGAGCAACAGACGCGCAGTTCTGTGGATTCGGATTATAATTTTGATAAAAAATTTCCGACCAATCAGTTTTTGCGCCTCCAAACTGGCCTGACCTACGAAAAGCCCATCAATGAGCATTGGTCTTGGGGTTTGGGCTATCGTTGGGCGTATATGCAAAGCTTTAACTTACAGGTTTACAGAGGCTATGCCACGCATCGCGGCAAAATAGGCAGCGTTTTATTTACCAAAACTTTGATGGCCGACAGGCGCGTCCCGACCAACGAAAAGACGGTTTCGTCTTGGCGATTTCGGTTGTGGCTGGGGCTTTCGCGGCAGTTTCGCATTACGGCCAAACATAAACTAAATGTGGTGGCTTCCGCCGAATTTTTTAAATATCGCGAAGACGACTACGACAAAACCCAAGAACGCCGCCGCATCGACCGCACGCGCTTGCGCCTGATGGCACAATATCCCGTTTCGCCTAAAGTGTTGTTGTCGGTGTTTGCCATGCGCCAAACCGATTACCTCAAGGCATTGGTTACCAGCAACCCGCCGCCCGTTACGCCCGAAACTTATAATCTGAATCGCATTACGCCCATTTATGGCCTGATGTTGCGTTGGCACATCAATAGCACAGATAGCAATATTATACAATAACCGACAAGTCAATGGCTGTACTCATTTCTGATTTACATCAACAATATTCGCAGGCTTTGCAAAGCATTTATCCCACGCCCGAAGCGGATACAATGGCTTGGTGGTTGCTGGAACATTACGCACACGTGCGCAAACAAGATGCTATTTTACGCAAAGAAATAGCAATACAAACCGCTGTAATTCAGGAAATACAAACGGCATTAGCGCGGCTTTTGCGTCACGAACCCATACAATATGTGTTGGGAGAAACTGAGTTTTATGGGCTGGTGTTTGAAGTAAACGAAGCGACGCTTATTCCGCGCCCCGAAACAGAAGAAATTGTTTATACTATCTTGCAGAAGTACAAAAAACAAACGCCACCCCAAACGCTTTTGGACGTGGGAACGGGGAGCGGCTGCATTGCCGTTACGCTCTCGGCTCATTGGCCACAGGCGCAAACTTACGCTTGGGATATTAGCCCCAAAGCCTTAGAAACGGCAACCCGCAACGCTGCCCGCAATAACGCAACTGTTACGTTTCGGCAAACGGATATTCTAAATCCCGAAGATTGGCAAAAGGCACTTGCGCCCGAAAGTTTGGATTTGTTGGTGAGCAATCCGCCGTACATTACGCTGGCCGAAAAATCCCAAATGCGCCCCAATGTGCTGGATTACGAACCCGAAACAGCCTTGTTTGTGCCCGACGAACAGCCGCTTTTATTTTATGAGGCATTGGCGCAAGCTGCTGCGTATTTGCTCAAACCGCAAGGTTATATTTTCTTGGAAATAAACGAACAGTTTGCCCCCCAAACGGCGGCTTGTTTGCGCGGACATGGTTTTGAAAATATTGTAATACAGCAAGATATGCGCGGCAAAGACCGTTTGGTTTATGGGCAAAAATGCTAAAAAAACACCGTCAAGTTAAGCCTTGCAAAAAATGGCGTACCTGCTGTAAAGTGAATTTCGGACACGGCGGCAGGTTCGTTTTGTAAGCGGCTTTCCGTGTCGAATTGTGTCTCTTTCCACTTGGTATTCAGTAAGTTTTGGATAGAAAGTCCTGCTTCCCAACGCTGCGTAGTGTAGTTGGCGGCGGCATCTACCACCCAATAACCTTCAGCCACTACCGTATTGGTTTCGTTGGCGGGGCGGTCGGCCATATAGCGGTAACGCAAACTACCGTTCCAGCCTTTGCGCTGGCGATAAGTAAGCCCGCCCACACTCGTAACGCGTGGAGCTAAAGGCAAATAACTTTCGCTGTGTGCCACGCCTAAGGCGCGAGGATTGGCCAAACTCAGTTCCAAATCTGCGTATAAGTTGCTGATTATCTCGTATCTGGCCGACACGTCCAAGCCAAAACGGCGCGTTTGGCCACCTGCTTCCACTACGCCTTCATCGCCCACATACACAAATTCTTGGTCGAGCCACAAATACCAAATCGCTGTTTGCAAAAAGAATTTTTTACCCAATTTTTTCACCATTCCCAAATCCGTACCGTAGGCTGGCGGCAATACTTTTTTTCCGTTTTGTTGCACGGCTACGCGCGTGTCGTTGCTATGAAAACCGCGCCCATTGTACCAATACAACTGCAAGTTGTCGTTGAGGCGATAGTTAAAATTGAGTTTTGGAGAAATAAAATTCGAGTTAGACGACATCGTCGTGTCTGCCAAATGGTCGGCGTAGTGGTTGCGAAAATAGTCAAAACGCAAAGCCCCCGTAACGTCGAGTTGGTCAGTAACCGACACTTTTTCAGACACATAAGCCGCTGCGTTTAGTTCGCGTACATCGCCAAACATCATGTTTTGGGTGTTAATGGTGCGGTCTTTGGTGCGGCTCAATTCCAAATTATTTATATCATCGTAGCGCACTTGTACGCCTGCTTTGGTTTCGGCCAACAGCGTGCCGACGGCGTGTTGATGTTGGTAAGTACTGTTATAGCCCCAAATATTGCGGTTTTCTTTTTGCCGAATTTGGTCGCCATTGACAGTGTCTTCTTTGTAAAAAGTAAAATTAGAATACAGTTCAAACAAATATTTGCTGTAATACAGTTGGTTGCGCCACGTCGCGCCATTATTTAAGTGGCTTAGCAGCTCCACATTGGCATTGTAGCGCGAAGTTTGGCCACCTTCGTTGGGGTCTATGGCACCGTACCAACCAATCAGGTTGGCTTTTACGGCACGCTCAGGAATTTGGCCAGAGGCTAACCATTGGCTTGTAAAACCTGTGGCCGTCGCCGAAAACGAATGATTTGGGCTGAGTTTTCCGTGATATTTCAATACGCCATTGAAGCGTCTAAAGTTTTGAGATTCAGTAAAATAACCTTTAGTGTAGGAGGCTTCGGTGGCCATGTACAAACTTTGGTCGCGGCGGTCGGGTTGCGTTTTGAGCAAATTAATGCCCGCAATGCCCCGAAACGTGTTGAATTGGCCGCCTTCAGCTTTCACAAAATTATTTTCCAGATAATCTTTGGTTTTGAACTCCACGAAACCTGCCGTCGTGAAATTGCCTTTATCGGCGAAATAAGGGCCTTTGTTAAAATTCACATTTTCAATGAGTTCTGGTATCACAAAATGCAAATCGGCGTAGCCTTGTCCGTGCGCATGGCTTACCATGTTTACGGGCATTCCGTCCACCGAAATATTGATGTCTGTGCCGTGGTCGAGGTCAAAACCGCGCAAAAAAATCTGTTCGGCTTTGCCGCCGCCTGCGTGTTGGCCAATAAACAACCCTGGCACCATGCGCAACACTTCTTGGGAGTTGTTGATGGGGCGCAAATGAATATCCAAATCGCTGATGGTTTTGAAAATGCCGTTGTTGGCACTGGCGTTGATGACCACTTCCGACAAACTTGTGATTTTGGGCTGCAAATAAACCATTGATTTTGAAGTGATAAGCTCTTTCATGTCAATAGTTTTGGCCTGAAATCCGACACGACTTACCACAAGGCGGCGCGTATTTTCGGGCAATTTGTTCAAACTCACAAAGCCGTTTTCGTCGGTGGTTTGGCTAAATTTGAGGTCTTGACTTTGCACAACAGCAAATTGTACGGGTATTTTGGTGGTGCTGTCCAGCACATAAAGGCTGTTATTTTGCCCAAAAACAAATGAATGGCTAAAGAAAAAAAGTAGGAATAAGATAAGTTTGTAAGGCTGTACTGATTGAAACATTTAGCAAATGTAAAAATGAAAAATAAGATAAATTGTATATTTTGTTTTTTTGATTGCGCTTTATCTTTGCAAAGTAAATTTGGTCGCGAATTTAAACAAAACATAAATATGAGGATTGTTTATGGTTAGAATATTTGTCTGTGTACCTTAAAACCGTTAATTTCGCAGGCTTGAAAACAAAAGATACAGAAGCGTTTTTTGGAGTATTCCGAACAACGCTTTTTATTTTTGAAAGCACAAGCAAATACTTTTAATCGAATAGTAAAGCATGACTAACATACAATTAGGTCAATACAACCGCTTACGCGTGGTCAAGTTCGTGGACTTTGGCCTTTACCTTGATGGCGGCGAAGCAGGCGAAATTTTGTTGCCGCTCCAATACTTGACCGACGAAATGGGCATCGACGACTGGCTCGAAGTGTTTATTTACCGCGACTCAGAAGACCGCCTCGTGGCCACTACGCTACACCCCGAAGCCATTGTAGGCGAATTTGCTTATTTGGAAGCGGTGCAAGTAACGCCCATCGGCGCGTTTTTGGCGTGGGGTTTGCCCAAAGATTTGTTTGTTCCGTTTCGGGAGCAAAGCCAAAAAATGGTAACTGGCCGTTTTTATTTGGTGCATATCGGCATCGACGAACAAACGCAGCGTATTATCGGCAGCGCACGCATAGACCATTTTTTGCGTGACAACGAAATGACTTTGGAGGAAGGCGAGCAAGTAAGTTTACTCATTGCCCAACGTACCGACTTGGGTTATAAAGCCATTATCAATCACGCGCATTGGGGCGTGTTGTACGCCAATGAAGTGTTTGCGGCGGTGAATATTGGCGACCATTTGCAAGGCTATATCAAAAAAATACGTCCTGATGGCAAAATAGATTTGACTTTGCAAAAACAAGGCTACGACGAAGTGGAAGTGGCCACCACCAAACTACTGGGCGAGTTGCAATTGGCGGGCGGCTTTTTGCCCCTGACCGACAAAACCGACCCCACTAAAATTTATGAGTGGGTGGGCATGAGCAAAAAAACATTCAAAAAAGCCGTTGGCGCATTGTACAAAAAACAAATGGTACGCTTGGAAGCCGACGGCCTACGACTGTTGGATATTTCGGAAGAATAACATTGTTATTGAGCCTGAACCAAGCCAATATAGATGGCGGCAAAATGTGGTCTGTGAGGACACAGACCATGGTTTATACGGTTTTAACGAAATCGTATAGGGTTAAAAGAATTATTCATTAAGCACAAACAAAACCTTTGGCGGGAGTGGAATTACAACAAGACAACAAACATAAAATTTCGGTTTATACGGCTACTTCTTTGGTGGTGGCCAACATGGTCGGGACGGGTGTATTTACGAGTTTGGGCTATCAGATTTTGGGAATCCAATCGTATTTTGCGCTACTGGCTTTGTGGGTGGTGGGCGGACTTATTGCGCTGTGCGGTGCGTTGAGTTATGGCGAATTGGCCGCTACGCTGCCGCGTTCGGGGGGTGAGTACCATTATTTGAGCAAAATTTATCACCCTGCTTTGGGCTTTTTGTCGGGTTGGGTGTCGGCTACGGTGGGTTTTGCTGCGCCTACGGCTTTGGCGGCGATGGCTTTGGGCAAGTACGCACAAAGTGTTATTCCTGAGCTTAACGAACAATATTTGGCCGCTACGGTGGTGATTTTGGTCACGTTCATTCACATCACCAACGTGCGAGTTGGCGGCTATTTTCAGTTGTTTTCTACTTCCATCAAAGTAATGCTCATTTTATTTTTTATTGGAGCAGCTTTGTTTTATACACCTGTACATCAATCGTTTAGTTTATTTCCGCCACAGGCTACGGACTGGCAGGCCATTTTGAGCCCGTCGTTTGCCGTATCGTTGATTTATGTGTCTTATGCGTATTCGGGTTGGAATGCTGCCGCCTACATTAGCAGCGAAATCCGCGAACCGCAACGCAATTTGCCGCGTGCGTTGCTGACGGGTACGGTGGCCGTCATGCTGCTGTATGTGGTGCTCAATTTTTCGTTTTTGTACGTTGCGCCGCTTTCGGCGATGGCTGGCAAACCCGAAGTTGGTTATGTGGCCGCAGGTTATATTTTTGGGGAAACAGGTGGCAAAATGATGGGCTTGCTCATTTCGTTGCTGCTGGTATCCACGATTAGTGCCATGATTTTTGCAGGGCCGCGCGTGGTGCAGACGATGGGCGAAGATTTGCCGCCCTTGGGTTGGTTGGCGCGTCGCAACGTCCGTAACATTCCGCTCAATGGCACATTATTTCAGTCTGGGCTTACGTTGTTTTTTATTTTTACTTCCTCGTTTGAGGCCGTGCTGACCTATTCGGGCTTTGTGTTGAGTTTGTTTACGTTTTTGTCGGTGTTGGGTTTGTTTGTGTTGCGTGTGCGCCGCCCCGACTTGCCGCGTCCGTACCGCACTTGGGGCTATCCTGTTACGCCCATTATTTTCTTGGGACTTACGCTCTGGACGCTGTTTTTTATTTTCCGCGACAAAACCACCGAATCGCTCTACGGATTGGCTACATTGGCTTTAGGCTTGATATTGTACGCATTGTTGCGGAAAAAGAAATAAGTTTTTCTCAATAAAAAAAACACCTATAAGTGTCGTTTCGCTTATAGGTGTTTTTTTTATTGTAATTAAAAACTAACAACACCCGATTTTTTCACGATTTGGCCGCGAAGAATCACCGTGTCAATGAGCTGTCCGCCTTGCCCGAACGAGTACGGGATAAACGTATAAGAAGATATTGGGTTGGTAATAAAGATGTTGGCTATTTTTCCTTTGCTGATAGAACCTAACGAACTTTCCAATTCAAGGGCGCGTGCGCCGTTGATAGTGGCTGCGTTGAGGGCTTCTTCTGGCAACATTTTGAGGTACAAACAGGCCAAACTCAATACAAACAACATATTGCCTGAAGGCGAACTGCCGGGGTTGTAGTCGGTGGCAACGGCCACAGGCAAACCCGAATCTATCATTTGGCGGGCAGGCGGGTAGGGGATACGCAAGAAAAACGCCGTGCTGGGTAAAAGTGTCGGCATGGTGTGGCTTTCCATCAACACCTCGATTTCTTCATCGCCCGTACATTCCAGATGGTCAACGCTAATGGCTTTGTGTGCTACGCCCACTTGTATGCCTCCCGAAAAGTCGAGTTCGTTGGCGTGAATTTTGGGTTTGAGGCCGTAGCGTGCGCCAGCTTCCAAAATTTGGGCTGTTTCTTCTACCGTAAAAAATCCTTTATCACAAAAAACATCGCAATAATCGGCAAGTCCTTCGGCCACAGCTTGCGGAATCATTTCATTGATAATGAGCGAAATAAAATCTTCTCGGCGGTTGCGGTAGGATTCGGGCAACGCGTGCGCAGCCAACAACGTGGATTTGATAGTAACGGGTGTGTTTTGTTTGAGGCGTTTGACCACGCGCAACATTTTCAGTTCGTCGGCGACGGTAAGCCCGTAACCGCTTTTTATTTCTATTGCCCCGATGCCATAGCCCACCATTTCTTTTACGCGCCCCAAAGCTGCTTGGTAAAGCTCATCTTCGGTGGCGGCTTGCAGGCGTTTGGCGGAGTTGAGAATGCCGCCGCCACGTTTGGCTATTTCCTCGTAGCTAAGGCCTTTTATTTTATCCACAAACTCGTTTTCGCGGCTGCCCGCATAGACAATGTGTGTGTGCGAGTCGGCAAAGCAAGGCGAAACTACGCGACCTGTGGCATCTATTTCGGTCAGTGCTTTTTCTGTCAAATTTAATTTGGCTAAAGCCTGTGGCAAGTCTGCCATTGCGCCAAAATCGGCTATTTTTTCGCCTTCAATCAACAAAAAAGCGTCGTCTAATGCGCCGATGTCGCGCATTTTTTGGCCTGCTGCATACGAAATGTCTCGTGCTTGCAACAATGTTTTGATGTTTTTGATAAGTATCAATGACATAGGTTTTGAGTATGGTTGTGCTTTGATTAAAAAAAGCCTCGCGAAAGGCTATTTTGGGGGTTAAAACTGCAAAATCAGTGGGCAAGTAAACACAAATATTCGTGTAAGTGCAAATATTTTAGCGTAAACGCCGTTGCGCGCTATCCCTGAAATCTTGTTTGAACTGGTCGTCTAAAAGCTGTTTGGCAAAATCAATATTGAGTCTGCTCAAAGCGTGTGCTACGTCGTCAAATATTTTTTTAAAGGCCAACTCGCGCGTATAAGCGTCCGTGTTGTTTTGATATTTGGTCGTAAAGTCGGGGTGCTGGGTGATGCGTTTGGTAAACGACGTAAAGATTTCGTGTTTGTCTTCGGCTGTTGCGTCCCAACCCGTGTACCAATGTTCGTTGAAGTTTTGAAGAATGGTTTCTAAGTCTTCTGTTTCTTCTACGTTATGTGCGCTTCTGGGGTTGGAGCTTACCGCATCCAAGACAGTTTCGGCGGCATCAAGTGCTATTTTTTCGTTGAGTTTGACGCGTTTCAGGCCGTAAGTTGACAAATCTACTGCATCCAATAGCCCATCTATTTCGCTGCTGGCATTCCGAACCAACATTTTAGGAATCAGGAATTTAAGAAACCAAAAAAGTTTTTCCCAACGTATATTTTCAAAATTAAGAATGGCGGCTACTTGCCCGTATATTTTGACAAAATGCTTGGCTTTTACTTTGAGGTCGGCTTTTTGGTCGTCGGTGAGGTACAGTTCTTCGTTAAAGCGTGCGGCGGCTGTGTCGATGAGGCTGGTAATTATTTCGCCTTCTTCTTGCCTGAAAAACAATTCGTTGAACTGCGTTATTTCGGATTGCTCATAAACGCCTGAGTCGTCGAGTGCGTCTTTCAGGTCGTGCAATACGTTTACGTCGGTGGCTTCCAGTAGGCTGGTAGAGCTGTAATACAAGTCGAAGGCGTTTTTGATGTCTTGGCTGGCGTTGAAAAAATCCAAGACAAAAAGGTCTTCGGTACGTTTGTTGTAGCGCGGTGCGGCGCGGTTCAGGCGCGAAAGAGCTTGCACGCACAAAACACCCTCCAGTTTTTTGTCCACGTACATAACGCTTAGTTTGGGTTGGTCGAAGCCCGTCAGGTATTTGTTGGCCACCACCAAGAGGCGGTAACGGTCTTGGTCGAACTGCTCTTTGGTTTCCGTATCGGCAAAACCGTTGAGGCTGGCTTCCGTGTACGTAACGCCGTGTAGTTCTTTTTTACCCGAAAAAGCAATGATAATATCAAACGGATTGCCGTGTTTGTGCAGTTGCTCTTTCAGGGCGGTGTAATAATGAATGGCCGATTCTATGTTTTGGGTAATAACCATGCCTTTGGCCTTGCCTTCGAGTTTCTTTTTGGCATAAACATTTTGGATAAAATGCGCAAACATCACTTCGGCTTTGGCCGTAATGGTGCGTTTGTCTTTTTCGACATAGGCACGCAGGGCTTTTTGGGCTTTCTTGGTATTAAATTCTGGATTGTCTTCTACGGATTTTTCCAGATGATAATAACTCTCATAAGTGGTATAATTGGCCAATACGTCCAAAATAAAGCCTTCTTCTATGGCTTGTTTCATAGAATAGAGATGAAATGGCTCAAAGCCGCCTGCGCCGTTGGGCTGCCCGAAACGCTCCAATGTACTGGGCTTGGGGGTGGCCGTAAAAGCGAAATAAGAGGCATTGCTACGCATTTTGCGGGCAAGCATTACTTGATTAATAAATTCTTGTGTATCTATTTCGCCTTCTTCGTTGGTGTCCAACTTCCCGATGACGGCGTTCATGGTGTCGGCGGCCGTGCCGCCTTGTGAGCTGTGCGCTTCGTCTATGACCACCGCAAAACGCTTGTCGGCCATATCCCCAATATCATGGACGATGTGCGGAAACTTTTGGATCGTGGTTACGATGATGCGTTTGCCACCTTCCAGAGCCAAGCGCAAATCTTGCGAAGTGTAAGCCGCTCCTACGATGTTTTTGATTTCCGAAAAATGCTTGATGTTGTCGCGTAGCTGCTTGTCCAATACGCGGCGGTCGGTTACGACAATGACCGTATCAAAAAGATTTCGGCCTGTATTGTCTTCTACCTCAATGAGTTGGAAGGCCGTCCAAGTAATAGAGTTGGATTTGCCCGACCCCGCCGAATGTTGGATAAGATAGGTTTGGCCAACGCCTTTGGCGCGTACATCTTCTATTATTTTGCTCACTACGTCCAACTGATGATAGCGTGGAAAAATGAACTGCTTTTTGGGTAATGGTTCATTTTCTTTGCCGTCGAGTAGTACAAAATGTTGTATGATAGTGGCCAAACTTTTTTTGGTAAAAATCTCCTCCCACAAATAGGCCGTTTTGAAGCCGTTGGGGTTTACGGGATTGCCTTTTCCGAAATGGTTGCCTTTGTTGAAAGGAAGAAAAAACGTGTTTTTGCCATCGAGTTTGCTGGTCATATAAACTTCGTCGGTGTCGGCAGCGAAATGCACCAAGCAGCGGCCAAACTGAAAAAGCGTTTGAGAGGTATCGCGGGTTTCTTTGTATTGCTTTTGTCCTTGTACGGCGGCGGTTTGGCCTGTCCATGCGTTTTTGAGTTCCATCGTGAGCAAGGGTATCCCATTGACAAACAAAACCATGTCTATTTCCTCGCCCGCATGGAGCTGCGAATAACGCAACTGGCGAGTTACGGAAAATTGGTTTTTCTCGAAATTATCTTTGATGGATTGGGCAGAACTGGCACTCGGCCACTCATAAAATAAAGTAAAGTGTGCATCATCTACTTCCAACCCTTTTTTGAGTACGCGCAAAACGCCATATTTTTTGACGAGACGGTCATACCGTTCCAATATTTTGAGTTGCCAATCTGGGGCGCGTTGCACTTTGGCCAGTTCTTTGGCTTGGGTTGTTTGCAAAAAATTCCAGAAGTGCGCCGTATCCAAGGCATATTTTTTGTCGAAATGGGCAGGCGAGCCGCTTGCAAATCCGTTGCCTATTTCGGTGGTAAGTGTTTGGCCTGTCTTGCGTTCTTCTGCCGAACTGCCTGTTAAAACTTTTTCGATGAGCGATTCAAGAGCTTGTTCTTTGTAGGTTGATAGCATAAATAAAATTAGTTATGTTACGAAATTAGTAAAAAGTTTGCAAAACCGCGCAAAACCCCACCTAAATCCTGCGGGTTCAAACGCCCCACCTAAATCCTCCCCAAAGGGAGGACTTCATCAATTTCCCCTCCCCACTGGGGAGGTCGGGTGGGGTTTGGAGGTTGGGAGGACTTCATCAATTTCCCCTCCCCACTGGGGAGGTCGGGTGGGGTTTGGAGGTTGGGAGGACTTCATCAATTTCCCCTCCCCCTTGGGGAGGTCGGGTGGGGTTTGGAGGTCGGGAGGACTTCATCAATTTCCCCTCCCCACTGGAGAGGTCGGGTGGGGTTTGGAGGTCGGGAGGACTTCATCAATTTCCCCTCCCCACTGGGGAGGTCGGGAGGGGTCTTGGAGGTTGGGAGGACTTCATCAATTTCCCCTCCCCCTTGGGGAGGTCGGGTGGGGTTTAATAACACAAGGTTGGGAGGACTTCAATTTCCCCTCCCCCTTGGGGAGGTCGGGTGGGGTCTTGGAGGTCGGGTGGGGTTTGGGTGGGGTTCTCTGGTGGATTTTAACGAGAATTGTCATAGCTTTGTAGCCTTTTTCATTTTGGACTCCGTAAACGTTTGACCAATGACACAACAGACTCATAATAAACTCATTAGCTTCATTTGGAGCATTGCCGACGACTGCCTCCGCGACGTGTATGTACGCGGAAAATACCGCGACGTAATTCTGCCTTTCGTGGTGCTGCGCCGCATAGATGCCTTGCTGGAAAGCAGCAAAGAGGCCGTATTGGAAGAAATTAAATTCCAAAAAGAGCAAATCAAAGTGGCTGACCTTGATGCCGATGGACTCAAAAAAGCCGCGGGTTTTGTCTTTTACAACACCTCCACTTGGACAATGGAGAAACTCAAAGGCACGGCCACCAATTCCCAACAAAAATTAGTCGCCAACTTCGAGGAATACCTCAATGGCTTTTCGGGCAATGTGCAGGAAATCATCGAAAAGTTTAACCTAAGAGCCCAAATCCGACACATGGCCGCCAAAGATGTGTTGTTGGACGTGCTCGAAAAGTTCACTTCCCCGCACATCAACCTCACGCCACACGAAAAAAACGACCCCGAAGGCCGCGCCTTGCTACCTTTGTCCAACTTGGGCATGGGCTATGTCTTTGAGGAACTTATCCGAAAATTTAACGAAGAAAACAACGAAGAAGCAGGAGAGCATTTTACCCCAAGAGAAGTAATTGAACTCATGACGCACATGGTTTTTGAGCCGCTACAAGGACAGTTGCCGCCCATTATTACCATTTACGACCCCGCTTGCGGCTCGGGCGGCATGCTCACCGAAAGCGAAAATTTCTTGACAGAACCCGAAAATAAATTTGGTTATCAAGGCGATGTGTATTTGTACGGAAAAGAAATTAACGACGAAACCTACGCCATTTGCAAATCCGACATGATGATTAAGGGCAAAGACCCCGAAAATATTCGCGTCGGCTCTACGCTTTCCACCAACGAGTTTTCGGGCTATAAGTTTGATTTTATGCTCTCCAATCCGCCTTACGGTAAGTCGTGGGCAAGCGAACAGAAATACATCAAAGACGGGAAAGACGTGATTGACACCCGCTTTATGGTCAGGCTGGCCGACTATTGGGGCAACATGGAAACCGTAGAAGCCGCCCCCCGCAGTTCGGATGGCCAACTGCTGTTTCTGATGGAAATGGCCGACAAAATGAAGGCTGCCGAGCACAACACTTTTGGTGCGCGCGTGGCTTCCGTGCACAACGGCAGTTCCTTGTTTACGGGCGATGCGGGCAGCGGCGAAAGCAATATCCGTCGCTATCTCATCGAAAATGATTGGCTCGACGCTATCGTACAGATGCCCAACAACTTGTTTTACAACACGGGCATTACTACCTACATTTGGTTGCTCAACAACCACAAACCCGAACACCGAAAAGGAAAAGTCCAGCTCATCGATGCCAACCAACTTTTCCGAAAATTGCGCAAAAACTTAGGCAACAAAAACGCCGAATTTGCCCCCGAACACATTGCCCAAATCGTGAAGGCTTACATGAGCTTTCAGGACAAACCCGCCACAGACGCGCCGCTCAACGCCAAAGTGTTCGACAACAAAGACTTTGGCTATTACAAAGTAAACATCGAACGCCCCAAACGACTACGCGCACAGTTTTCCCAAGAAGCCCTCGACACCTTGCGTTTCGATAAGGCCATGTACTTGCCCATGCAGGCGTTGTTCCAACGCTACGGGCAGGCCGTTTACCAAAATTTGGCTCCACACGCCGCCGACATTCAGAAATTGGCCGAGCAACAAGGCTGGGATTTGAACAAAAAACAAATTATCAAACTCCTTGAGCCTGCCACTTGGCAAAAACCAAAAGCCATTTACGAGGCCGCTTGTACGCTTTGGCGACACATTGGCAGTGAGCCACTTGCCGACCAAAACGCCCTGAGCGAACGCATTGACCAACTCAACAAAAAACATCAGTTGGGACTGGGCGGCACGGACAAAAAAGCCATTTTGCAGGCTATTTCTACTTACGATGCCGCCGCCGAAAAAGTAATCCGTAAAACCGAAAAACTCACAGGCGAAAAGCTACAACAACTCTTGGACCGACTCGGTTGCAAGGCCGAACAGCTTCCCGAATTTGGCTATTTCCCGACGGGGCTGCCACACGAGTACGTTTGTTATGAGACGGAAAGCGACCTGCGCGACGCCGAACAAATTCCGCTCTCCGAGTCCATTTACGACTACTTCTGCCGCGAGGTGAAACCACACGTGCCAGAGGCTTGGATCAACTTGGAAAGTGTCAAAATCGGGTACGAAATTTCTTTTAACAAATATTTCTATACCCATACGCCCTTGCCTGCCGCCCAAACGCTCAAAGAAAAATTGCTGGAGCTGGAACAACAAGCCGACGGTTTGCTACACGACATCCTGAACGCCTAAACCCCAACCCCTATGCAACCTTACGAAAAATATAAAAATAGCGGCATCGACTGGCTCGGCCAAATCCCCGAACATTGGGAAGTAAAGAAATTGAAGTATGTGATTTTAGGAAAATTAAAATATGGCGCAAATGAAAGTGGTTGGGAATATGATTCTAACTTACCTCGATATATTAGAATTTCTGATTTTGGATTAGAAGGGAAATTAAGTGAAGATAAAAAACTATCGCTACCATTTGAAATAGCAAATAATTATTTGTTGTCAGATGGTGATATTTTATTTGCGAGAAGTGGGGCAACAGTAGGTAAGTCTTATCAATTTAAAATCTCTTTAAGTACTGAAAAAAATTATTGTTTCGCAGGTTATCTTATAAAAGCACAGCCTGATACAAGTAAAATACTAAGTGATTTTTTGTATGCCTATACTCAATCGGGGGTTTTTGCATCTTGGAAAGATTTTATTTTCAATAAAGCTACAATTGAAAATATTGGGGCGGATAAATATTCTGAATTATTTATCCCTCTTCCACCCTTATCGGAGCAGGCGGCGATAGCGGCGTATTTGGACGATAAATGCGGGAAGATAGACCGCGCGATTGGGCTAAAAACCGAGCAAATCGAGCAGCTCAAAACCTTGCGGCAAGTGCGTATCCAGCAGGCGGTTACGCGCGGTCTGGACGCAGACGCGCCGCTCAAAGAGTCGGGCATCGACTGGATTGGCCAAATCCCCGAACACTGGGAAGTAAAAAGGCTGAAGTATGTGCTTGATGAAATCAACATTAGAACAACAACAGGAAGTGAGGAGTTGCTTTCTTTAAGTAAATATTTAGGAATAATTCCTAAATCTTCGTTAGAAGAAAGAGCGGGTGGGGCAGAGTCTCTTATTGGATATAAAAAAGTTTATTATAATAATATTGTAATAAATAAAATGCAAGCCGTAAATGGATTGATTGGTGTAGCTAAAATTGAGGGTATCACTAGTCCTGATTATTCTATATATAAATGCAAAATAGATAATGTTGATTATATAGGTAAACTATTATTGCTTCCGTTTTATTTAGAGCAATATAAAAAAGTTGTAACAGGAGTAATGGAAGGTTTTATAAGATTATATACAGATGATTTGTATCGTATAGAAGCGATACTTCCACCCTTATCGGAGCAGGAGGCGATCGTATCGTATTTGTCATCGGAGACCGAGCGCATAGACCGCGCCATCGCCCTCCAAAATGAGCAAATCGAGTATTTAAAATCCTACAAACAATCGCTTATCAATGAGGCCGTAACAGGCAAGTTCCGCACAAAGTGAAGTCCTCCGCAAAGTGAATTCCTCCGCAAAGTGAAGTCCTCCCCTTGGGGAGGATTTAGGAGGGGTCTTTTTTCAACGTAGGATTTAGGAGGGGTCTTTTGAAACCCCTCCCATGGTTTGTGTCTTCACAAACCACATATCCCACCTGCAATTCCTGTTATTGCTTTGTGGACTTCTGTTATTGCTTTGTGGACTTCTGTTATTGCTTTGTGGACTTCTGTTATTGCTTTGTGGACTTCTGTTATTGCTTTGTGGACTTCTGTTATTGCTTTGTGGACTTCTGTTATTGCTTTGTGGACTTCTGTTATTGCTTTGTGGACTTCTGTTATTGCTTTGTGGACTTCTGTTATTGCTTCGTGGACTTCTGTTATTGCTTCGTGGACTTCTGTTGTCTCACCTACAATTTCTGTTCAAGTCCTCCCCTTGGGGAGGATTTAGGCGGGGTCTTTTTTCAACGTAGGATTTAGGAGGGGTCTTTTGAACCCGTGTTTTAGAACCCCACCCAGCCTCCCCAAAGTAAAGTCCTCCGCAAAGTGAAGTCCTCCGCAAAGTGAAGTCCTCCCCTTGGGGAGGATTTAGGAGGGGTCTTTTTTCAACGTAGGATTTAGGAGGGGTTTTGGGGATCACATGATTTAGGAGGGGTCTTTTGAACCATAGGATTTAGGCTGGATTTTCTTGCAAATCCTAACAACAAATCATAACTTACCACAAACCAAATAGTTATGACACCACCAGACGAACCACTTTACAACTGGCAAAGCACCACGCCCGAACAATGGCGACACCTCAAAGATTTTGCCTACAGCAACCGCAAAAACCCTACATTGGCCGAAAAGACCTTGTGGGAACATTTGCGCAACCAACAGTTAGGCGTAAAGTTTCGCCGCCAACATGCCATAGATGCTTTTATCGCAGATTTTGTATGCTTGCCGCACAAACTGGTTATTGAGGTGGACGGTGGCGTCCATGACCAACAAAAAGAATATGACCAAATGCGTACTGAGCTACTCAATCAGTGCGGCTTTAGAGTGATACGCTTCACCAACGACCAAGTTTTGCAGGAAATAGACAGTGTTTTGAAAGAAATTCGGGCGGCATTGGATACCCACCCCTAACCCCGATCGCGCGAAAGAACCCCACCCAGCCTCCCCAGTGAGGAGGAGCATTTAAAGTCCTCCGCAAAGTGAAGTCCTCCCCTTGGGGAGGATTTAGGCGGGGTCTTTTGAACCAAAATCTTTTATTTTTTATAAATAATTTTGGCTTTGCTGTTGGCTTTTGCCTTCGCTTGATTGCCCTGAATCATCTTCTCGAAGTTGGCAGGAATAGAACTAGGTTTGCCGCTGTACGGGTTGCCTTTGTCTAAGAAACTGCGAAATTCGGTATTTTTACCAACCATTTCCGACAAGGCACTCGGAAACGCTGTGAACTGATTTTGAGTAATATCCAAGCTGAAAAGGTGCGTCATTGCGCCCCAACCTGTTGGCAAACTGCTCAATTTGTTGTTGCCGAGTGTGAGCAAACGCAAATCTGTAAGGCTGGTAAGGCTGGCGGGCAACTCTCGCAGTTGGTTGTTGCGCAGGTTCAGTACCGAGAGTTTTTGTAGCTTGGAAATCTCCGACGGAATGCTTTGCAGTTGGTTGTTATCCAAAATCAGTACCTTTAGGTCGGTGAGCTCGAACAATTCGGGCGGCAAAGACGTAAGATTCTGATTACGCAAATCCAAAGACCTAACCGCTACATTGTTTTTTTGCGCTGCCGTTGCTTCTTGCACTGACTTATACATACGTTTGTTGGTTGGCTTCACGGCTTGCGCCCAACCACCAGTAGAAGCGAGCATTAGGCCGCAGACTACCAAAACCGAATACAATATTTTTTTCATATCTTTTTTAGTAAAAATCAAAATAAATAAATGAGCTAACGCCCTGAGCCACAAGATACAGCAAACCTCGCAAAGCCCCAAAAATTTCTTGAAACAAAACTAAAAAGCGTAAGCTACTTTTATGCAACTTACGCTCAAAACCTTGTTTTTAAGTTTTTATTTGAAAGGAACAGCCATGCGATTTTCGCGCATAAGTCCTTGAGAAGCAAACGAATCTGTAAGGCTTGCTTTTAGTGTTACTTTGGTGCTTGGCGAGTTCAGGTCGTTGGAATAGATATAAACCGTTTCGCTTACGTCGCCTTTATTGCGTGGGGCAGTGTATTTGAGTTCGATGGTTGCCGACTCGCCTACTTTTACGGATTTGTCCGAAACCGTGTAAGTCACGCAGTTGCAAGCACTTTGTACATTGTTGATTTCCAGCGTAGAAGCTCCCGTATTTTTTACGGTTACGTGCGATACGGCCACTTGTCCACCTTCGAGTTTGCCCAAAGCAAACGTATTTTTGGTCAATTCGAGTTTTGGAGAAGTTTTGAGTTGTTCCGCCGTGTAGGTTGGGCGAGCGTCTTTGCCCGCTACCATGCCTTTGATGGAAAGCATAGACGGTGTGCCAATGTTGCTGTTTACCGTAATGGTTTTGTTGAAAGTACCAGGGCGGCCAGAGCTGTTGTAAGAGGCTTTGATACTGCCTTTTTTGCCAGGCATGATGGGTTCTTTCGTCCAAGACGGCGTAGTACAACCGCAAGAAGCGTTTACGCTTGAAAGGATAAGCGGCTGATTGCCAGTGTTTGTAAATTCAAATTCGTAAACGGCTTGTGTACCCTCTACGATTTCGCCGAAGTCGTGGCTTTCGGTCTTGAATTTGATAGCGGGCTGAGCTACGGCCATTTGTACGCTCAAAACGGCTACTGCTAAAGTTATTTTAGAAAAAAGTTTGCGCATCATCTTTAAATAAGTTTAAAACGAATGAGTTTAACAAAAAATCCAGCGAATATACGTGTTTTTAAGATTTGGTCAAGATTAGAAATAATACTTTCCGTTGCTGGCCACGCGTGGCCGAAGCTCTTGGCGCGTTTGCAGGAACAAATCATGACCCGTTTTGAGGTTTTTCCAAAAGGCCAACAATTCGGGTTGGTCGGCGTACTCTTCTGCAAACCGCTGCATATTGTTTTGGTTCATTCGGAACGGAAAAATATACATCGGAATCAGTTTTTGGCCGTTCTGACAGGCCTGAATCGCGTATAAATAAATTTCTTTGATTTTCTCGTCGGTCATGGGCAGGCAGCCTATCGTCACACATTGTCCGTGTACGAAAATGTCGCCGCCGAGCCGCTTGGCTTTGCTGCGAATGCGGTCGGCCTGATTGGGGTAATTTACGCCCAACGACAAATAATACGTGCTGGCAGGGTTGTAACGGTCTATGTAATAAAATCCTTCGGGTACTTGGCCGTCGCCTTCCTCGCTTTTTGGACCTAACTCACCCGACTGCTCGCATACACGATAATTTGCGATTTTGGTGTAAGTCTGGTCGGTTTTATTTTTGGCGTAAAGCTCCAAAATTTGCTCGTTTTTGTAGGCTACCAGCAAGATTTGCAGCGCATTTTCTTGTATTTGGTTGGTGCCCAAAACGCCCGAAATAAAATCTCCTTTTTCTTGGAAAGCCTGCCGTACACGCGGATATTTTTTTTGTTCGGAAAGAAAATCTTTGCGAGCCGTAGCCGACGAAAACACCACCAGAAATACAAGAAAAAAGAGATTGCGGGACATAGTGTTTTAGTTTATGATAAACGTTTGGGTGTGATGCAAAACCAAGATTTCAGGCCTACGGCCTTCGTGTCATGTTCACTATTTTTTACTACAAAGATAGCAAGCCTAAAGGCTTTCGGTTTTACCTCAAAAATCCGTTAGGATTGAAATCTTTGTAGTGTAGAATTATGAGGCAACTCTACACCACAAATCGTCTAAATCTCCAACTTTTCGGCTTCTTCTTTGAGGCGTGCTTTGTTGATGGGAACAACGCCCACGTGCTCGCACACGAGGCCACCGCCCAAATTGGCCAGCTCTACCACTTGGCGCGGCGGCAGCCTTAGGGCCATACACAACGCCGCGATGCTTACCACCGTATCGCCTGCGCCCGACACGTCCGAGATTTGGCGCAAATGTGCGGGTACGTGGTGTTTTTGGGCGTTCATGTCCAAGTACATACCGCGTTCGGAGAGCGTGAGTAATGCAGCTTCCACACCCAAACGCGCCTTGAGTTGCTCGACAGACTGCGCGATTTGCGCATCGTCGTTGATATCTACTTCTATTTTGAGGCCTTCGCGTAGCTCTTTCAGGTTGGGTTTGAATAGACTCGCGCCCGTGTAGTGCATAAAATTGCGTTTTTTGGGATCGACTACCGTCGGGATTTGGAGCTCTTGGGCGAGTTTGATGGTTTGTTGGATTACGTTTTCGCACAAAACGCCCTTGTCGTAGTCCTCGAAAATCACGACTTGGCAAGTAGGCAAAAGCGCGGCTATTTTCTGAAGTAATGCTTCTTGTTCGGCTGCTTTAATTACCGAATCGTCCTCAGAGTCAATGCGTAACAAATGGTGCGAACCCGAAATAACACGATGTTTTACGGTCGTGATGCGGTTGGCACTTTGCAAAATACCTTCGGTGGCAAGGCCGTTATCGGAAAGTATATCTAACATTTTTGTCCCGTCGGCATCGTCGCCGACCACCGCACAAAGCACTGGCGTTGCGCCCAAAGCCTGCACGTTGAGAGCCACGTTGGCCGCACCACCCAAGCGATATTCGCGGCGTTGCACGTTGAGCACAGGTACTGGAGCTTCTGGCGAAATACGTTCTACTTTGCCCCACAAATACGAATCTATCATAATGTCGCCGATAATCAGCGCACGTAGGTTGTTAAAGTCCTCAAATACGGTATTCACGTTCATTGCAATAAAAAAATCAAATTGAAGTGCTATTTACCAAGAATAATGTAAAAATCGAATCATTATTGGTCGCTATGATTTGTTTTTCTTGATTTTGTTCCGTGTATCTCTGATTATGAATGGATTGTTCTTATTTTTAAATAATTTTCTGTATTTTAATGGTAAAAACATTACATTTATACTTGATTTCCCCTTTTAATTTATTAGATTTGTTAAAGTAAATACTACTCTAATTGTATTGATAAAAAATATTTAAACTAAAACTGATTGTATTTTATGAAAAAAACATTATTTGCCTTAGGCACAATCTTGCTTTGTGGGGCATCTGTCTCTGCTCAAAGTGTCTCTGTAAAACCCGTGAACAGCACAACTTATCCTCTGATTGACTCTATTATTAATAAACTGGCTGGTTCGGGTGTCGTGATTAGCAATGTAAAAACCAATTTAGGTAGTGGTTCTACTTCCGTTACTTCTAATGCTTTAGGTTCTTTTAAAGCCAATGATGGCATTGTAGGGAAGTCTGGAGCAAGTATCAAGAATGGCGTGTTACTTACTACGGGCTTGGTATCTGGAGCTTCAGGTACATCAACCGTAAATTCATCCACCAGCAATGGATTAAGCAGCAATGGCAATAATAATGGTTTGAATGGCAATACATTATTGACTGGGATTTTACCTACCTCCACCACCTTAAATGATGTTTGTGTTGTGCAGTTTGACTTTATTCCTGTTTCAGACTCCATATCTTTTAATTATGTATTTGCTTCAGAGGAATATAATGCCTTTGTAGGAACTGATTTTAATGATGTATTTGGATTGTTTATCAAAGGGCCTGGTATCGTAACACAAGCAGGTTTGCCAGCCAACACCCGCAATATTGCAGTGCTGCCAAGTACGTCCACTAATTCTAATATAGTTTCTATCAATAACGTAAATGCAGGGAATGGAATGAATGCGTCAGCGTCTAATTCTTCTTATTACATCAACAATGATAATACAGAAGGAACTTATATTTCTTCGCCTGTAGATAATTCGCGTAGCAATAACTTGCGCTATGATGGCCTTACGAAAAAACTTACAGCCAAAGCGGCGGTATTTCCTTGCCAAACTTATACACTTACTTTCGCGATTGCAGATGTACAAGATGGTATCTTTGACTCAGGTGTTTTTATTGAAAATGGCAGTTTGAGTAGTTTTGGAAATATTATTGTGCCTATGATGCCAACCATTAGTAAACAAACGATTAATTGTAATCAAACGGTATTGAGTGTGGCTGCTGCTGATACGGCGTATTCTAATTTTGTATGGAGCAATGGCCAAACGGGTACAAGTATTACGGTCTCTGGTGCAGGAACATATAGCGTAGTAAGAAACTACCAACGTTGTCCCAATATACCAGCTATTGTTTTGCCGCCTGCATCGGTACAAGTAGGTATTCCATCTACACCACCAGCACCCGCTATTTCTCAGGATGCACTTCCTTGCTATGTTGGTTTATTTGTGATTCCAGACAGTACCCAAGCCGACTATATGTGGTATTATAACGGAAACATCGTACCTAATGTACATACTAACTGGTTGGATTCTGCCGAAGCAGGAACTTATACGGTACAATACATTAGTACAAGCGGTTGTACTTCGGAAGTTTCTGCTCCATTGGCTGTGCAAGTAGGAAACCCCAATGCAACGCTTACCGTTACGGGCACTACGTTGTCTGTACCTGCCGCCGCCAATACTACCTACCAATGGTACAAAGATGGAGAACTGATACAAGGAGCTACGCAAGCCTCTTATACGGCTCTCACGACGGGCGTTTATTCGGTACAAATCACGTCTTTGGGTTGTATGATTTCTACACAAGGCACACTCATCGAGATGGTGGGCGGCATCAAAGGCAAAGACATTGGCCATTTGGTAAAAGTGTATCCGAGTCCTGCTACCGACGGAAAAGTAAATGTGGAGGTTGATAATTTACACGATGCCCAACTAACCATTACCAATGAGTTAGGCCAAAGCATCAAACAAATGATTATCAATCAACAACATACAACATTTGCACTCAAGCAAGGCGTTTATTTCCTCAAAATCCAAAGCCGTGAGGGCGTTAGCATTCAAAAATTGGTAGTAGAATAATTTTTCTGAAAAAATAAAATTCATCAAAAGTACAGCTTCCGTCACAAGGGGCTGTACTTTTTGCGTTTATAAGGCTTTGTCAATGCTAAATCAGGGTTTTGGGGTAAATAATAATGCAAACGCATTATTGGCCGCCAACCGAATATTTCCCTATTTCCGCCTGTTAAAACAAACGTTGCCGCTTAGGCGTGTAAGTTCGCCCAATATTTGAGGCTAATATTTAGCCTAATAGTGTAATTTAAATGTTATTCTAAATTGCGAATGGCTTTAAATTAGAGTAATAAAAGGCATTGTACAACAAAAATGAATAGCTATTTAATTAGTAATAAAATATGTATTTGTATATGTGATTCTGTACTATTTTGTTAAATATTAAATTTTGCATTTGTATTAGGCTAACTACTTTTGTACATGGTATATTTCTATTATAAAATATACATCTTTGTAAAATAGAAATAGTTTATTGTATTGATAATCAGTATTAAACAAACCAATTTATACTCTACAAAACATTATTATCTTTAATTACACATTAAAAACTAACTACTGTAACTCCTTGATTATTATGAAACACATCAACCAAACAAAACAGACTACACGTGTGATTTGGTTTGCGCTTATGGGGTTGTTGTTGCAGATTACCAGCAGCTTGGCTCAACCATTGGGCATTTATGGCTTTGGTGGCAACACTAACGTTACCGATACGTGGCCAGTGAACGTGCAACCACTTAACGCGACATTTAGTCCATTTAGCAGAGGGCCAGGCATTCTCAAACCAGCTTCTGCAGGTACTAATGGTGCTTTCACGGCCAGCCGCTGGACGCTTGCGGCTACGCGCAACGACAGTGACTATTATCAGTTTTCGGTAAAACCGATTGTCGGCAAAAAAGTCCAGTTGGATAGTTTGATTCTGGACGAAGCTCGTTCGGCTTCGGGTATTACCAAATGGGCGGTTTATACCAGCCGCGATAATTACACGACAGCCGTGAAAGAATTTACTGTTCCCGATGTAACTACGTTCCGCAACAGCCAAAAAACGGTTTTTGTGGGGTCGTTGTTCAATGGCATTACCGACAGCGTAGGCATAAGGCTTTACGGCTATGGCGCGGAAGCCACTGGCGGAACTTGGCGCGTGGACAGCGTGCGTGTGTACGCTTCGGTAACTGATGCCAGCCAAACCACCACACCAAGCCTTACCGTAAATCCTACTTCTTTGACTTTCAATAACGTAGCGGTAGGCTCTTCGGCCATCAAAGGCGTGCTAATTGTTGGCCAAAATCTGTCGGGCAGTATTGGGGTTTCGGTCAGTGGCAGCGGCGTACAAATGTCTTTGGACAGTGCAAATTTTACGCCAGCAGGCACGATGAGTATTGTTCCTTCCAGTAGCGGCACGCGGGTTTATGTCAGGGTTTCGCCCACGGCAGCAGGCAGTTTTAGTGGAACACTTACGGCTGCGGCGGCGGGTGTGAGTCCTGCGGTGGTCAGTATTTCAGGTACGGCTATTTCGGGCGGAGCAGCTAATTTGTACCGCGAAATAGGTTCGTTGCGTGGCGTAAATGCAAGCGGCGTAGCCGACTCGTTAGGCAAAACCGTGATTGTGATGGGCACAGTACATAGCATTAATTTCCGCCCTGCTGGTCTGGAATTTGCAATTGCAGATTATACAGGTGGTATTAATATTTTTAAAAGTACAGCACTTAGCCCTATTTATACAGTAACCGAAGGCGATTCGTTGCGTGTGCGCGGCACGGTGGCTCAGTTCAGAGGCCTTGCGCAAATTACTCCTGATTCTATCAAAATATTGGCAACCAATCGCCCATTAAAAACACCGCAAGTGGTTACGGCTCTCAACGAAAGTACAGAAGGGCGTTTGGTCAAGCTCGATAATTTATATTTGACCAGCAACTCGCCTTGGGGCGGAACGGGCAGCTATACGGCCAAAGCCCTCAATGGCGGTACTGATACTATTTATATTCGTATAGATTCTGATGCTTTAATTACGGTGGCTCGCCCAACAGATGCGTTTAGTGTTATGGGTATTGGTTATCAATTTGCCCCAACAACTGCTGCGCCGTTTGTGGGTGGTTATCAGATTTATCCGCGCCGCAACAGCGACATTGCTCCAATGCCAGTAGGTTCTACGGTGTATGCGTATGTGGCCAATATCGGGAGCAGTACATTATCTGTAATCAATACGGCTACTAATATGGTGGTGGCTACTATTCCCGTTGGCTCTGCGCCTGGGGCAGTGGCCGTGAGTCCAGACGGAACGCGCATTTATACAGCCAATCAATCTACTACCAATATTTCGGTGGTGGATGCGGCAACGCGTACGGTTATTGCTTCAATTCCTGTAAGTTCTACGCCTTCGATGTTGGTGGTAAGTCCTGATGGTAGCCGCCTGTATGTGAGCCGTTTAGGTTTTTCTGGAATATCAGTAATTAACACAAGCACCAATACCGTAATTGCCAACATTGGACTTACGTCAGATGCTTTTAGCGTGGCGGTTTCTTCGGACGGAACAAAATTGTATGTTACTACTTCTGCGGGTGTATCGGTGATTAATACCACTACTCAAAGCGTCGTAACGAGCCTAACGGTAGGAGCAGGACCTTACGGCGTGGCTTTTAATCCAAGCAGTACGAGAGCTTACGTAGCGAATTATGGCGGAAATACCGTGTCTGTAATTAATGCCAGCACTAATACTGTGATAGGCAATATTACGGTAGGTTCGTCGCCTAACTCGGTGGCTGTAAGCCCCGACGGTAATAAATTATATGTTTCCAATACGGGTAGCGGTTCGGTTTCGGTGATTGATATTAATACCAATACCGTTTTGGCCACAGTAACGGGTGTGGGCATATCGCCTTTTGGTATTTCGGTTACGCCAGACGGCAGCTTGGTGTATGCTTCGGACGCTACCAATAATGCCGTGTATGTGATTAGCACCAGTACCAATACCATTATAAAAACTGTACCTGTTGGTACAAGTCCGTATTCTAACGGCAACATGATGCCGCTGTATTATACAATCGCTTGCCCTACGGTTTCGTTTTCGCCTGCCAGCCTTAGCAGTGCTACTGAAGGCGTAGCATACAGCCAAACCGTTACCCAAACAGGCCTTACTGCGCCTACGTTTA
This sequence comes from Flexibacter flexilis DSM 6793, assembly GCF_900112255.1. Taxonomy (NCBI): domain Bacteria; kingdom Pseudomonadati; phylum Bacteroidota; class Cytophagia; order Cytophagales; family Flexibacteraceae; genus Flexibacter; species Flexibacter flexilis. Next base: position 158,421 of record NZ_FOLE01000004.1, on the reverse strand, counting down.
GTGTGTCGGCGGGGGCATTGCCTGCGGGTCTTACGTTGAGCAGCGCGGGTGTGCTTTCGGGTACGCCTACGGTAGTCGGAACGTACAATTTTACTGTAAAAGCTACCGCAGGCAATTGCTCAGGTACGCAATCGTATAGCCTTACGGTAAGTGCCAATCCGAACGCAGTTTATGCGTATGTTCCAAACGGATTTGCTAATACGGTTTCGGTGATTAATACCAGTACGAACGCGGTTACAGCGACTATTTCGGTCGGTTCTACGCCGCTTGGCGTTGCTGTCAATCCAGCAGGTACAAGGGCTTATATTAGCAACCAAAATTCCAATTCGCTTTCGGTGATAAATACCAGTACCAATACTGTGATGGCGACGGTTACGGTCGGCAGCACGCCACAAAATGTGGTGGTATCACCAGACGGCAATAAAGTATATGTGGTTAATTACTCAAGTGGTACTATTTCGGTGATAAATGCAACTACCAATACAGTAACGGCTACTATTTCCGTAACAGCCAATCCGAATGGTATTGCGGTGAGTGCGGACGGTAGCAAAGTATATGTATCTCACATTTTTAACGATATTATTTCGGTGATAAATACGGCAACCAACACTGTCGCGGCTACGTTTGCGTCGAGTGGAACACGTCCTTACGGTATGGCCGTGAACCCGACAGGTACGAGACTTTATGTTGCGAACGTGTTCAGTAATACGGTTTCTGTATTTAATACTTCTAACAATAGCCTCATTACTAATATTTCGGTGGGTGTTAATCCGCAATTTGTGGCCGTGTCCAGAGACGGAAATTCAGTTTATGTAACCAATTCAACCGACAATACGCTTTCTGTAATTAATGCCAATACTAATACCGTTGTTAGTACAGTGAGCACGGGCGTACTTCCGCAAGGTGTTTCTATTACCCCGAACGGAGCTAAAGTGTTAGTGGCTTGTGCCGACATGAATACCAGTGCAGTGCAAGTGCTAAGCACGGCCACCAATACCACGATTACCAACGTGGCGGTAGGTACTGCGCCTTATGCGTTCGGCAACATGATGCCTTTGTATTATAATCCTGCTTGCGCTTTAGCCACGCCAACGGCAAGCGGCAACACGTCCTTCTGTGCGGGCGGCTCTACGGTTCTTTCAGTTCAAAATCCAGTAGCCAATACTTCGTATTTGTGGAGTAATGGCACGACAGGCAACAGCATTACGGTAACCAATGCAGGTAGCTACACAGTACAAGCCATTTCAGGCGGCTGTACTTCGGCAGTATCGTCTGCGGTTGTGGTTTCGGTTACACCATTGCCAACCATGCCAACGGCAAGCGGCAACACGTCCTTCTGTGCGGGTGGTTCTACGGTTCTTTCGGTTCAAAACCCAGTGGCGAATACTTCTTATTTGTGGAACAATGGCGTTACAGGCAATAGCGTTACGGTAACCAATGCTGGCAGCTACACAGTACAAGCCATTTCAGGCGGCTGTACTTCGGCGGTTTCTGCGGCGGTAGTAGTTTCGGTTACGCCATTGCCAACCATGCCAACGGCGAGCGGCAACACGTCCTTCTGTGCGGGTGGTTCTACGGTTCTTTCTGTTCAAAACCCAGTGGCCAATACTTCGTATTTGTGGAATAATGGCGTTACGGGCAACACCATTACAGTAACGGCAGCAGGCAGCTATACGGTACAAGCCATCTCAAATGGCTGTACTTCGGCAGTATCGGCGGCGGTGGTAGTTTCTGTTACGCCTGTGCCAACCATGCCAACGGCGAGCGGCAACACGTCTTTCTGTGCGGGTGGTTCTACGGTTCTTTCTGTTCAAAACCCAGTGGCGAATACTTCGTATTTGTGGAACAATGGCACGACAAGTAACAGTATTACGGTAACCAATGCAGGCAGCTACACAGTACAAGCCATTTCAGGCGGCTGTACTTCGGCAATATCGGCGGCTGTTGTGGTTTCGGTTACACCATTGCCAACCATGCCAACGGCGAGCGGCAACACGTCCTTCTGTGCGGGCGGCTCTACGGTTCTTTCGGTTCAAAATCCTGTGGCGAATACTTCGTATTTGTGGAACAATGGTGTTACGGGCAACAGCATTACAGTAACGGCAGCAGGCAGCTATACGGTACAAGCCATTTCAGGCGGCTGTACTTCGGCAGTATCAGTGGCGGTTGTGGTGTCGGTTACACCTATGCCTGCCAAGCCAATCTTTAGCATAGAAGGTAGCCCTTGCGACCCAGTTTTGTTTATTATGCCGACAGGCTACGACAGCTTTATTTGGTGGTTTAATGGCAATATCGTTCCGAACGAAAACATGAATTATTTGGACTCGTTGGAAGATGGTACTTATATGCTGCAAGGCGTGGCGGCGGGTTGTACGTCGGTGGTTTCTGACCCCGTGCAAGTCATTGCGCCGCACCCAGATACAACGGTTACCGTTGTCGGCACTACGCTTTCTGTGCCTGCTGCGCCAAATACTTTTTATCAATGGTACAAAGATGGTGACCTGATTCCGAACGCAACGCAATCCAGCTATACGGCCACGGTGACGGGTGTTTACTCGGTATATGTTTCGGCGGCAGGTTGTACGCGTCCCTCGTCGGGTGTGTTGGTGGAAGTGATTGGCGTGGCTTCGCGCATCAATCATTTGGTGAAAGTTTACCCGAACCCAGCCACACAAGGCACGTTTACACTGGATTTGGAAAATCTGCACGAAGTGAAATTGACGATTGTAGATGAGTTGGGACGTGTGGTATCGGCTACCGATATTAACCAAAACCACAGCAGCCACCACATCGCGCAAGGCGTTTATTTCCTTAAAATCCAAAGCCGCGAAGGGGTAAGTGTTCAGAAATTAATAGCTGATTAGTTTTTCTTGAAAATGAAAAACACGGCCAGCACAATGAACCCGAACCCAACCAGATAATTCCAAGCCAATTTATCGCTTTTGAACACGTACACGGCAAAAAACATGAACACAATCAGCGAAATGGCTTCCTGAATGATTTTGAGTTGGAACAGCGAAAATGGCCCGCCATTGTCCTTAAAACCCAACCTATTGGCGGGCACTTGGAAAATATATTCAAAAAATGCCAATCCCCAACTCATCAAGATGACGCCTGCCAGCCCCAAGCCTTGTAGCCACGTTATTTTTTTGAGTTCCAAATGGCCGTACCAAGCCAACGTCATAAACACATTAGAAAGTAGCAATAGGGCTACCGTCAAAAATCCTTTTGTCATAGTTTCTTTTAAGTAAGTCAAAAAAAATGGGGCAAATTGTTTGCGCAACTTGCCCCTTAATAGCCTAACGGCCAGTAAATTGCGGTTTCCGCTTTTCGATAAATGCCGCCATTCCTTCTTTTTGGTCGTCGGAGGCGAAAAGCATATAAAAATTTTTGCGTTCAAAATGTAGGCCGTCGTTCAGGTGATTTTCGTAGGTCTGATTGACGGCTTCTTTGGCCAATCGCACGGCCAGCGGCGACATTTCGGCCACTTTGGCGGCCAAACTCAAGGCTTCGGACAAGCATAATTCCACAGGAACAACGCGCGTAACCAAACCCAAACGGTCGGCTTCGGCTGCCGAAATAAAACGACCAGTAAGTACCAATTCCATGGCTTTGGCCTTGCCGATGGCGCGTGTGAGGCGTTGCGTACCGCCTGCGCCAGGGATTACGCCAATTTTGATTTCGGGTTGCCCGAATTGCGCCGTTTCGGAGGCTACAATCATATCGCAAGTCATGGCCAGTTCGCAGCCGCCACCCAGCGCAAAGCCCGACACGGCAGCAATCAACGGTTTTTTGCAACGACGAATGGCTTCCCATGTCGCGAATTGGTCGGCCAACAACATATCAATTGTATTTTTCCCCGCCATTTGCTTAATGTCTGCGCCTGCGGCAAAGGCTTTTTCATTGCCAGTAATGACAATGGCACGAACTTCTGGGTTTGCGTCAAGGGCTTGGATTGCGTCTCTTAACTCGCTCATTAATTGCAAATTAAGGGCGTTTAACTCTTTCGGTCGGTTCAGGCTCACGAGCGCAACGGCTGGTTTGGCCTGTGGGTTTACGGTAATAAATTCCATTGATGTATCAGGTGTATTATACGGGGTAAATTTCTTGCAAACTAATCTAATTTTTCGGAAAAACGTGATGCCCTGATACGGAAAATATTAAAAACCCTTCGGTTACAGCGTGTTAGTTTCGGTGTTTTCGTCTTGCTGCTGATATTTGGCAAAAAGGCTGCGTTGTTGCATGAACGATTGCAGGATAATCACGGCACTGACCATGTCCACGGTGGCTTTGTTGGCGCGGGCTTTTTTTCCCAAACCGCCATCAAGCATGGCTTGCGAGGCGATGACCGAAGTAAAACGTTCGTCGGTCGTAAAAACAGGAATATCGGGGAACGTGCGTTGCAAAATGCGCACAAATCCGCGCACGTGTGAAGTGTTATTGGTGGCGGTGTTGTCCAAACGAACGGGCATCCCGACCACAAAAGATTCTGTTGGGTTTTGGGCGCAATATTTTTTCAGGTACTCAATTACGTCTTTGGCGTGCACCGTGTCCAGCGGCCCTGCGATGATTTGCAGAGGGTCAGTAACGGCCAGCCCGACGCGTTTTGTGCCGTAATCTACGGCTATAATTCTTTTCATATCAATTAGTTAAGTTTGATTTTGGTTTGCATCAAACTTTTTATTTCTTGCTCCAATTGCAAGGCTTTGGGGAATAAAATGCGGTTTTCGATGCTGGCGTGAATCTGCAAACTTTTCTCAAAACCAATGAGTTCGGAATATACAACGCGTTGGTGCAGGTCGGCGGTTGGCGGCAAATAATAGTCGTCGGTCATGGCGCGAATGCCTGCCATTTCGTCGTCGTAGCCTTCATGTTCCATGCTGAATTTTTGGATAGAGTTTTTCTCCATCGTAAAATACAATTGCGTGGGTTTGAGGTTGCGCTTGGCTTCCGAAAGTTTGAGAATATAGCTAAACAAATGGTCTTCTTCCTCGTAAATGTGCCTGATGAAGTCTTCCGTAAAAATCGGGAAAACGCTTTGCAAGTCGAGCGCAATTTGTGGGTCAGAAAACGAATTGGGGCGTATGTGCTTGATAATGTGCGCCATGTAAGGCAACTTTTCTTTAATAAAAATATGGTGCGCGTGGCGCAAATACCCAATCACCAGTTCTACGGGATAGTCTATCAACGAAAGTTGGCTTAGCGGCAACTCGCCCGCCGTCTCCAACCGATTTTTGACGATGTCGGCACTTACGGCGTGTTCGTTACAGACTTGTTCCAGCGTTTTGTCGGTGTGTTCGTAGAAATGAATCCCGAAAAAATGCAGAACTGAAGCCACTATATAATTATCGCGTACTAATTGGGCAATGGTCTTACGTGCTTTTTCCATATCAACAAAATAGCGTTTACCTACACAAGTTTTACAAAAATACGAAAACTCCCGAAAGCTATACAAGTATATTTCTACACAAATAAAAATCTCGCTTATTCTTGCGCTGTTTTTCTTAGCTTGCTGGCCATTGAAGTTTTGTATTAATTTTATCTGAAAAAAATGAAACAACCGATTGCACGCCCCAATTACGCCGATACGCCTACTTATTATCATAAGTATTTGGATTTGAGTCAGAACGAAACAGACTTGATTTTGGCGTTAGAAAAAAATTGGCAAGAGATAGAAACATTGCTCAAAAGCATTCCTGCCGAAAAAGAAAATTACCGTTACGCACCCGAAAAATGGACAGTAAAACAACTCATTGGCCATATTGCGGACTGTGAACGTATGTTTGCGTATCGGATTTGGCGTTTTTCGCGCTTCGATGCAACAGAGCTTCAGCCCTTCGACGAAAACCATTATGCCGCCCACGACCGCACCGACGCACGCACGTTGGCCGAAATGATAGAAGAATTTGGGTATTTGCGTAAGTCAAGTATTGCGTTGCTCTCGTACCTGACCGACGAAATGTTGGATTTCAAAGGCTCAGTTCGCGGCAATTCCGTAACGCCTCGCGGCATTGCGTGGTTTATGCTGGGGCATGGCATACACCATATTAACGTACTGAAAGAGCGGTATTTATAAAGCTAAATTTCTCCACAACATAAATATTACGGTCAATATTCCAACGCCCCAACTGGTGTACGGATGTGTTGCCCAACGGCGTAGGCGTGTCGCGATGTTTGTATTTTGCCAAGAGACAGGCAGTAGCGGCATGCCTATTAGTCCCGCCCAGTATGGCGCAGTAATCCAAAGCCATTGGTTTTGGGCGAAAGAAGCCGAAATATGTCCGTGCAAAAGTTCGTGCGTGGCGCGTTGTGTACCACAAAGCATACATTTCCAGTGTGTTAGCTGGTATAGTGGACACTTTGGAAACCAACTTTTTGTGGCTGGGTCAAAAAGCCAATACAGAGCCGCCGCAGCCCCAAATAATGCAAGGAACAATAGATGCTTTTTGGATAAAAACATATTGGCTTTTGTGTAATTATTTTTGGAAGAATAAAATGTCTGACTTGCGCGGACGTTATCATGGCAATATCTGTGTTTTTAAGATGATTTTATAAACAAGATAGTGATGTTTGTGTAAATTGCCGCACCACATTATTACACCTTAAATTTTTAATCCCACATCAAAGAAATTGAAAACGAAGTATTTGTTTTTTCTGCTATTGATTAATATTTGCCTGCACGCGCACCAAGTGCAAGCACAACGAACGGAACTGCCTTACGCACGCACCACAGCGACAAGCGCACGCCCAACCGTTCATCCCGAAAAATTAAGACGTATGTATCAGGTGTTTGTGTATAAGCCGCGCAAAGTGCTCTACGGCAACAAATGCGCTTCTGATTACACCCAAGCAAGAGGTTTTGAATACGTTCCCGTGATTTCTGACCCCACCAAACACCGCAATCCGTTAGGCGTATTTTTTCATAATTTGTGGGCAAAAACCGCGATTACATTTCGTTGTGGGCTGTTTTGGTCGGTGCGGACGCGCCGCCATATTCAGCAGTGCCGCAAAAGTTCGGGCGATTTTGTGGGGCAAATTCCTGCGGCCACCGACTCGTTACTTTTTGCCCAAAATCCGTAATATTGCTTAGTTTTGCTGCCAAAGTAAAACAATTTTATATACATCCAATTTCTTTTTATTATACCAAATTATACCATGAAAACAGCATCTTTAGACCCTCGCATCAATCGTTTGCAAGTGCCTGACTATGAAAGCGAACCCGCCGCCAAACAGCCACTTGACCAATTCCCAACGTTTGAGGTTTTTGAGCAAGTAAAAGAAGACAAGCCTTACCAACACGTTGGCATCGTGCACGCGCCCAATGCGGATATGGCTTTTTTGTTTGGAAAAGAACAATACACACGCAGAGGCAATACTTGTACGGGAATATTTGTGATTTGTACGCAATCGGTTTGGGTTTCGGCCTACACCGACGGCAATGTAAATGTGCTGGATACGTTGGGGCAGGGCTACCAACAAAACGCTCAAAGCACTGTGTATGAGGTTTTTTATTTGAAAAAAAGAGGTAAACAACACTTACACATTGGTAGCGTGAAAGCCGACACGTATTCGCAGGCGGCAGCAGAAGCGGCGCGTTTGTATCCAGAATCGGTTTGTTTTAATGTGTGGGTCGTGCGTCGCGACAATATCATGTTTTCGCAACCCGAAGACCGCGACATTTGGAACACTCTTTCGGAAAAAAAATATAGAGAAGCTGTGGCGTATCGGGCTTTGGAGCGAATAAATGAGTTTAAAGCACGTCAAATGAGTAATGTTACAAACAAATAAGAAATATTCTTTGTATTATTTGTAATTTTATTTGAAATTTACGCCTTGTTACAAGATTAAATATCTTAAATTCAAATAGTCGGAAACATGGCAACGAATCAGAAGCGTAGGTGGGTAAAACAGTTGGGATTATTGGCAGTGTCTGCATTAGCGGGCGGCTTGGTGAGTGCAGCCATGTTTGGAGGGCGTAATACCGCCGACAATATTGCCTCCAACTCCATCAAATTCAGGGAAGTGTTGGGCTATATTCAACGCGATTACGTGGATGTAGTCAATACGGATACGCTTACAGATCATGCCATTGTTTCACTGCTCGACGATTTGGACCCGCATTCGATGTACGTGCCCGTTTCGGACATGGAAGAAAGTAAAATTCAACTCGAAAACAATTTTGAAGGCATTGGCGTAGAATTTGACATTGTGCGCGATTCGATTTGTGTGGTAATGCCCTTGGCGGGAGGTCCTTCCGAACAAGCAGGCATAGAGGCTGGCGATAGAATTATTGAAATTAATAAAGAAAACGTGGCAGGCGTTGGCATTAACACGAATGGTGTTCGCCAACGCCTACGCGGCATAAAAGGCACGGTGGTAGGCATCAAGATATGGCGACCTTCGCGCAATAAAATGCTATCATTCAAGTTGGTACGTGATAAAATTCCCAGCAATTCCGTTGAAGTTTCGTATATGATAGATGCCCAAACGGGTTATATCAAAGTGAGCCGTTTTACACTTAGCACCGACCAAGAAGTACACGACGCACTCGTAAAACTCAAAACCAGTGGCATGAAACAACTCATGTTGGATTTGCGCGACAACGCAGGTGGCTACATGGGGGCGGCTATCAAGATGGCTGATGAGTTTTTGTCGGGTACGAAATTGATTGTTTATACCAAAGGCAAAAATCCACAAAACGATATGCGCTACGAAGGCGGTGTGCGTGGCGAATTTGAACACGGTTCGCTGATTGTGTTGGTGAATGAGGGTTCGGCTTCGGCTTCCGAAATCGTGTCGGGGGCGTTGCAAGACCAAGACCGCGCCTTAGTGGTGGGTCGCCGCACTTTCGGGAAAGGGCTTGTACAAGCTCCCATCGACTTGCAAGATGGTTCGGAGTTGCGCCTGACCATTGCCCGCTACTATATTCCGAGTGGTCGTTGTATCCAAAAACCTTACGAGAAAGGCAGCAAAGAAGCCTACTTTATGGACATGGATAACCGCTATCGTTCGGGCGAAATGTTTTTTGCAGATAGCGTAAAAGTAGCTGATACCCTGAAGTTTAAAACGGCTTCTGGCCGTTTGGTGTATGGCGGTGGTGGCATTGTTCCCGACTGTTTTATTCCGAACGACACGACTGTTTACACGGATTATTTGGTACAGCTTTATAACCAAAATATCATTAGAGAATACGCGCTTTCTTATTCTTTGAAAAATAAAAAAGAACTGAATACTAGTACATTGTCGCAGTTTCAGCAAAATTTCAAAGTAACAGATGCCATGATTGAAGACATCAATAAGGCCGCAACCAAAGCTAATATTACGATAGATGCCAAAGATTTTAAACGTTCGGAAGCATTTTTACGCAACCAAGTGAAAGCGTGGATAGCTCGCAATATCTGGAAAGAAGAAGGATTTTATGCGGTTTATAATCAATCTGATGACGAGTTTTTGGCCGCTACCAAGTTGTTTGAAAAGGCACAGAATTTAGGTCATACCAGCAACAAGAAAGCACACGGAGCGCATCAGTTAAGATAAAATTTTTGCAGAAAAATAATTTTAAAAACTTGTAACAGGGGTTTCTATTCAAACGGAAATCCCTGTTTTGTTTTGGGTCAAAATAACATTTTATACTACGCCATTTTTGTTTGGAGAATTGCCTATACTTTTGCATCTTGATTTTTTTGCAATAACATTGCTCGGAAATATATTTTTATCAAATAGAGAAAAACTTATGAAACATATATTGCGTGTGGGAGGTGTGCCCGAACATTTCAATTTGCCTTGGCACTGGGCCGCCGAACAACAACTTTGGGATAAATTAGTGGTTTCAGTACAATGGACAGATTATTCCAGCGGAACGGGTGCAATGATGGCCGCTTTGCGCGACAAACAATTGGACATGGCTTTGGTGTTGACGGAAGGCGCGGTAGCCGACATCGCCAAAGGAAATGATGCACGTATCGTGCAGACCTACGTGAATACGCCTTTGCAATGGGGAATTCACGTGGCGGCGCACAGCGACATTACCGAACAAACGAATTTGACAGGAAAACGCTATGCCATTTCCCGCAAAGGGTCGGGTTCGCACCTGATGGCTTTGGTCAATGCCGACCAAAACGGCTACACGATTGCCGAAGTAGATTGGGTGCAAGTGGGCAATATTGGCGGGGCAGAAAAAGCCCTCACCGAAGGCCAAGCGGATGTTTTTATGTGGGAAAAAGCCATGACACAGCCACTTGTAAGCAAAGGCGTTTTTCGTAGGGTAGGGGTTTGCCCAACGCCTTGGCCGTGCTTTGTGGTGGTGGTGCGTACCGAAATTATTGCACAATACGCCGCCGAAATTAAAACCATATTACAAAGCGTTGGGCAGTTGGCAGCAGAATTAAAAAAACATTCGCAGGCGGTGGAAATCGTGGCGCAGCGTTATGAATTGCCATTGGCTCAAACGCAGGAATGGCATGAGGCCACAGACTGGAACTACAATGCGCAGCCCATCACACAAGCAGAAGTAGAGCCAGTGGCACAAACACTTTTTAGGCTTGGAATAATTGAACAAATGCCTGAAATACAAAATATTATACATAAGTTGGAGGCCTAATGAAGTCGGCAGCATTTATACAGCCGCTCGATATTTTGCTGATTGGCTTGATGAGTTGGGGTGCGTACAAAGGTTATCGGCGCGGTATGGTGGTGGAGTTGGTAAACTCCATGGCCTTGGTCGGGGCGGTGGCTGGCGGTTTGGCTTTGCTGGATTGGGCGTTGGCACTGCTCAAACCCTACATCAAAGGTTACAGCATGATATTGCCGTTTGTGGTTTTTGGTCTTATTTTTTTTCTGATGAGCTTGGGTATAAGGCAGTTAGGGTATTGGGTGCGCCGAAGCATTCGTTACACAGTATTTGGCAGCGTGGACGATGTGGCGGGTGCGGTGCTGGGAATGCTCAAAGTCATGTTTATGATTAGTACATTGCTTTGGGTGGCCTCGTTGGCGGGCATTGTGCCGCCGCCGTATTATACCAAAAACACCTTTGTGTATCCGATTGTGGCAAGTTTGGGGCCAAAAAGCATCCGAATCATGACGGTTTTCTTCCCGTTTATGAAACAGTTGGCCGCTTCGCTCAAAAAAATATTAGCCCGAAAAACGCATTGATTTTTTTGATAACATTCTTAACCATCGACTTGACGATTTTATAAATCTTAAAATAAAGAATTGGTATGAAAAAAACACTTTTTTTGGTTTTTGCCTTGATGGTCAGTTATGCAAGTTGGGCGCAACCTGCACCAGATAAGGCCTTGCGGAAGACCATACTCACTCAAGATAGTTTGTTATTTAATGTAGGATTCAATACCTGCAATATCGAGCAATTTGACCGTTTGTTGGCCGATGATTTTGAGTTTTATCACGACAAAGACAGTATTTCGGATAGAGCAACATTTTTGTTTAATATAAAAAATGGCTTGTGTGCATCCCCAAAAACCTATCAGTCGCGGCGCGAGCTAATGCCCAAGAGTACCGAAATTTATCCGTTATACAAAAAACAAAAATTGTATGGGGCTATTCAGGTGGGCGTACACAAATTTTATGAAAATATAAATGGCCAAAAAGAACGTTATGCCAGTGTAGCCAAATTTACGCACGTTTGGCTATTGCAAAATGGCGAATGGAAATTAAGTAGGTCTTTGAGTTACGACCATATTCCAAGCGGAAAATAAGGCGTATAATACAATTAAATCCCTAAGTAAATTAGTATGCTGATTCCTAATAATAATATCCATTGAGGAAGTTTTAGGTATGCGTTTGGTATTTTATCAGAAATGATAATACTAATCAAAAATGCAATTCCATAACCTCCAAAATAGAGCGATAAAATTTTTAAAATACTGGTTTTATCGGCGAAAAAATTAGTAAAATTAACAAGCGTAAATGCAATACTGGCCAATAAAAAATCGATAGAAACAAGGTGAAATGCACCTCGTGCCATAATCCAAATTTGTTGCTGGTGTGCATAATTAGCCGTGTTTTTGTGTGGTTTTGCCTTGCGTAAATCGCTATCGCCTGCAAAAGTATGTACTAAAAAAGTAATGATTACAAGGCCATTAGCAATAATTTCGATAGTATTCATAGCATATATTTTTTTGATTGGCGCAAAAGTATATGCCCAGCATTGAAGCATTTTTAACAAATGCTAAAAAATTAAGATTTTGACCGAATACGGCTTAGTGTAACTTGTGTTATACCTAAATACGAGGCAATATGACCCAAAGAAACCCGATTTAATAGAGTGGGGTGTTGTTCTAATAATTTTTCGTAACGTTGCTTGGCGGACTCAAAGTGCATGGCATCGATGCGAGCTTGCAGGCGCAGTACCGTATCGATGGCCAATAGGCGGCCTGCCTTCTCTAAATCGTGATATTGAGTATATAGTTTGTCAAGTTCTTGGCTGTCAATAGAAACAAGTTTGCAATCTTCCAAAATTTCTACAATATGTGGGCTGGGCTTGTGGGCAAAAAATCCAACTATCGAACTAATAAAAGTATGCTCTGTTCCGAACCAGTCTGTTATTTCTTTACCGTCTTTGTAATAAAATATTCTTGCCAAGCCTTTGTCAATAAAATACAGACGGTTACAAACATCTCCTTCGCGAATTAGAATATGATTTTTAGGAAAATACTGCACCTTGAGCTTGGTGCGTACAGCTTCCAAACTTTGTGTGGAAATAGGGGTTACTTGCTTTAAAAAGTGGATAAAATTTTCCATATCACAAAAAAACGCCATTGACTATGTTGGCCAATGGCGTAAATCTTTTATTTAATTTGCAGACAACCAGTTATTTATTATTTGCTTGCCGTGTTCGGTCAAGATAGATTCGGGGTGAAATTGTACGCCGCGTACGTCGTAATGTTTGTGTGCTAAGGCCATGACGCGCCCGTCGGGGTCGGTGGCCGTAATGCGCAACTGGGCGTGCGGGAAATTTTCGGGCGAAACCGTCCAAGAATGATAACGACAAACTTTGAGGCTGTCGGGCAATGTTTTGAACAGTTTTTCGTCGGGTTTTACGCTGATTTGGTGCGCTACGCCATGATACACGTCACTCATGTTTTCCAGCGTGCCGCCGAACGCCTCGCCAATGGCCTGATGACCCAAGCAAACGCCCAAAATACTTTTGTAAGGAGCATATTGCTCAATGATTTGGGGCATAATGCCCGCTTCGGCAGGAATGCCAGGGCCAGGCGAAAGCAAAATTTTGTCGTAAGCGGCCACATCGGGCAGCGTAATTTTATCGTTTCGGACTACGTGCACTTCGTGGCCAGCTTCGCGCAGAAGATACACAAGATTGTAAACAAAAGAGTCGTAGTTGTCTATAACTAAGATTGATTTTTCAGGCATTATGAAAAATAGATTTAAAAGGCATTAAAACAATAAATAATAAAAAAATTAGGCTTTGTTGCTAATATAGTTTTTCTAAATGTATTGTTTTTTGATTAAAAATAAAAAAGACACGCAATTTAATTAGCGTGCCTTTTCGTCCGAAATGATTAGTTTTTGAATGCAAATCGAAATGGAAGCGTATATCTTACGCTTAAAGGTTCTCCTTCTAATAGACCTGGTTGCCATTTGGGCATCATTTTGGTTACTCGAAGTGCTTCTTCGTCAAGCTCTTTAACAACACCTTTTACTACTTCGATGTCGGCAATAGAACCATCTTTTTCTACAACAAATCCAACATAAACAATCCCTTCTACATTGTATTTTTGGGCTTCTTTGGGATAGCGGACATTTATTTGCAAAAACTTCATGAGTGCTTCCAATCCTCCATCAAAGCTGGGGTTTACGATATAGGCTATATAAGGGATTTCTTCGCCATTTTGGTTAAAGCATTTGCCTTGTACGGATTGGCCATTTTTAAAAATATCCTCTCTACGTTTCGTGCCATTTTCCCAAAAGGTATTGACGGTTCCGTCTAATTTTCCTGAGTTGTAATTTTCTTCAGATTTAAGTTTTCCATTACTGTACCATTTTTTATGAACGCCAGAAGGTGTCTGCATTTTATGTCCGTCATCTGTAAAATTAACGTCATAATGATATTCTGATGTATGCTGCCCTGCCGCGGTGTAATAATTGACAGTTTCCTTAGTAGGCTCATTGTGAGTGATTTTGTAGTAAGTGCAATAATCCCAAGATTTAACTTCTTTGTCATCGTCGTCATAGTAAGTAGTGTCAGTTTGGGCGTAGCTGCTGAAAAACAGGCAAGCAAGAGCAATGTTTAATAAATATTTCATGGAAGTAGATAAGTATTATGTTTCGGCAAAGATTGTATAATTTTAGTAAGAATATGTTAAGTTATTGTAAACAATGCAAAGCAGTTGAACGATTTAAGGCTCAAAGGTTTGATACATTCTGCTCAAAAAATCCCCGCAATCACTACTTTTTTTGTTTTCTATGCGCTACCTTTGGCGGCCAAAGTCATAGGTTTAGACTTTGGCGGTTGCCCCGCAACATTGCCTCCATAGTTGTACACGATTTATCGTTTTTTCGAGCTAATTTTATATTTCTCTTCCAATGAAACAACTTAGCGTCAGGCATTTGCTTGGTATCAAGGATTTAACCGAAACCGACATCAGTCTTATTTTGGAGACTGCTGGCCATTTCAAAGAGGTCATTAACCGACCTATCAAAAAAGTACCTTCACTGCGCGATATTACTATTGCCAACATTTTTTTTGAAAACTCAACGCGTACGCGTCTTTCTTTTGAGTTGGCGCAAAAGCGTCTTTCGGCTGATACACTGAACTTTACGGCAGCTTCTAGTTCTGTCAAAAAAGGCGAAACGCTACTGGACACAGTCAATAACATTTTGGCTATGAAAGTAGATATGATTGTGATGCGACACGCCAGCGCGGGCGCACCACATTTTCTGTCCAAACACATTGATGCGCAGATTGTAAATGCAGGCGACGGCACGCACGAACACCCCACACAAGCACTTTTGGACGCGTTCACTATCCAACAAAAGTTGGGCGATTTGGCGGGCAAACGCATAGCCATTATCGGCGATATTTTGCACTCGCGCGTGGCACTTTCCAATATTTTTTGCTTGAAAAAAATGGGGGCGGAAGTCATGGTTTGCGGTCCTGCGACGCTTATTCCGCGCCATATCAGCGAGTTGGGCGTAATCGTGGAGCATTCCGTACAAAAGGCGTTGGCTTGGTGCGATGTGGCCAACGTATTGCGTATTCAGCTCGAACGCCAACAGATTCAGTATTTCCCTTCGTTGCGCGAATACAACTTATATTTTGGCATCAACAAAGCCATGTTGGAGCGGCTGCCCAAGCCCATTACGATTATGCACCCAGGTCCCATCAACAGAGGCGTGGAACTGGACAGCAGCGTAGCCGACTCGTCGCACTCCGTGATTTTGGAGCAAGTCGAAAACGGCGTGGCCGTGCGTATGGCCGTTATGTATTTGCTGGCTAACCGAAATTAGCATAAAAAAAGAGGCGTTAGATATTACTCTAACGCCTCTTTTTTTATTATTCTATCAGCCAAGCAATGGCTCTGTCTTCTCTGTCAAAATCCTTGAAAACAAGTGGCAAGTTTGATTCTTGCAATGTTTTGTAAATGTTTTTGGCCGAAACTTGATTGAAATAATCGCCATCCAGCATACGCGCCTGTTTGAGGGTCTGATGTCGTTTGGCCAGCAACTCTTTTAATGTCGTAATGTAGTTGTTGGCAAACCACTGTTGGTTTTCGTTGGAAATGATTCGGCCATCTTTTACGCTAATAAAAACACGATGACAAGCAGGGTGTTTTTCAAATAATTCAAGGGCTTGTAGCCAGCCGTTTTTGTACAAATCATGTGGTAAAAAGCCATCCATTTCTATACGAATAAAATGGCGGTCGTCGTAGCTAACTTTAAATTGACTCATTTTTTTGATGAAGATTGATAATTGTTGAACCTTAGTGTTTGTTTAGATACGGAATGAAGTATGTGGTAGCAACCGATATTATTGTAATAAAATTCCGTCTTTAATCATTTTTTAATAGAATAAACAAATAAACTTTGGTTGGTTCAATTATTTCTGCATTGTGTTACAGTTGATCGAGCCACTCGATAGCGTTTTCTTCTGCATCAAAGTCTTTCAGGGTAACATTGGGCAGGCGGTCTTGTATTTGTTTGTACAGATTTTGGGTAGAAATCTTATTGAACAAATCGCCATGAATGACACGTGCATATTTGAGTGTTCGGCCATGCATGACGGTTTGTATTTTGGGTAAAAAATCATCTACAAAAACATGCTGATTCTCGGTAGGTATAATTTTTCCGTCGATGACCACAATGAGTAAACGATGGCAAGCAGGGTGTTTTTCAAAGAGTTGCACCACTTGTGCCCAACCTTCGGCGTACATCTCATGCGACAAAAAACCGACGGTTTCGGCTCGAATAAAAAAATGCTCTTGGTCGTAACTGACTTTAAACTGGCTCATAGCGTAGGGTTGAAAGATAAAAGATTTAGTATTTAAACTATTGGTAATCAGTTAGTATTTAGACAGCCATGCCAAAGCTTCTTCTTGAGTTTTGAAGTCCATCAGATGCGCGTTGGAGTGCTGTTGTTGCACTTTTTTATAGACGTTTTGCGTTGATATTTTACTGAAATAATCGCTGTCATTAACAACGCGAGCTTGATACAAATTGCGTCCGCTCATGAGCCTCTCCATTTTCGGGATAAATTTCTCCAAAAACCATTGTTGATTTTCAGCAGAAATAATTTTGCCGTCCGAGACATTCATAAAAATCTTTTGGCAATGGTGCACTTCTAATAATTTCAATACTTTGAGCCAACCTTCTTGGTAAAGATCATGCCCCAAAAAACCAAACGTGTCGGCGCATACCGTGCGCGTCTGTTCATCATAACGAACCTCAAAAGTAGGATTCATATGCAAAATGTAGTTAAATGTACTAAAAATAAACTTCTAAGCAGATAAATTATCCGTTTTTTGGTATTGCATAGAACGGATTATTACAAAAGTATAAAAGTTTGTGAAATTAAGTAGTAATGCTTTTATTTGAAAAAACGAAAAGTAGTAGAAATGGGTAATTCTTACGGTAAAATATTTAAAATCAGTACTTTTGGCGAATCGCATGGCGCGGCTATTGGCGTGGTAATAGATGGTTGTCCTGCGGGCTTGGAAATAGACCTTAACTTTATTCAGTCCGAACTCGACCGCCGCAAACCTGGCCAATCGCGCATCACCACCCAACGCCGCGAAGCCGACGAAGTTGAGATTTTGTCGGGTATTTTTGAAGGAAAAAGCACTGGTACGCCCATCGCCTTGCTGATTCGCAACGCCGACGCACGCAGCAAAGATTACGGACACATCGCCGACGTGTTCCGCCCTTCGCACGCCGACTATACTTATACCGCCAAATACGGCCACCGCGACTACAGAGGCGGCGGGCGCAGTTCGGCGCGTGAAACTGCCGCACGTGTGGCCGCAGGCGCAGTGGCAAAACTTTTGCTCAAAGCCGTTGGCAATATTCAAATTAATGCGTATGTGTCGCAAGTCGGTGATTTGCAGCTAACTACGCCATATCAGCAATTAGATTTTTCGCAAATAGAATCCAATATTGTTCGTTGTCCTGACCCGCAAATGGCCGAAGCCATGATACAACTCATCGACTCGGTGCGCCTCGATCGCGACACTATCGGCGGCGTGGTTTCGTGTGTGATTAGCGGTACGCCTGTGGGTTTGGGCGAACCTGTTTTTGACCGACTTCATGCCGAACTGGGCAAAGCCATGCTTTCTATCAATGCCGTGAAAGGTTTTGAGTACGGCAGTGGTTTTGAGGGGGCAAAATGGCGCGGTTCGCAGCACAACGACGGTTTTTATACCGACAAGGCGGGCGCAGTGCGCACCCAAACCAATTTTTCGGGCGGCATACAAGGCGGCATTTCCAACGGCGAAGACATTTATTTCAAAGTGGCCTTTAAGCCTGTGGCAACGCTCATGCAAGACCAAACCTCTATCAATGCCGACGGCCAAGCTGTAACCGTAAGCGGCAAAGGTCGGCACGACCCGTGTGTATTGCCGCGTGCCGTGCCGATTGTGGAAGCGATGGCCGCACTCGTGTTAGCCGATTTTTACTTGCGCCGCCGCGCCGATAAACTGTAATTGTCTGTTTTTATGGTAGATACGCACAGCTGTGCGTATCTACGTTCATTGTTTCTGTGGTTTAATAAATTTGGTAAATTCTACGGCATGAAATATAACCGCCGCCGCTGCAAAGCAAATCAACAATTCGTTGAGCGTCAGGGCAGAGGTTTTGAACACGTCGTTAAGAAACGGAATGTAAATGATGGTCAACTGTAAAACCACCGTCAGCAGTACGGAGGCAAGCAGCGGAATATTACCAAAAATGCCTTGTTTGTACAAAAATGTATGTTCGCTGCGCACGGCCAACGCACATCCCAACTGGCTCAAAGACAGCACCGTAAAAACCATTGTTTGCCAATGGCTGCCCGCCACCTGAATACTCCAAGCCTGTGTACCAAGTGTTACGCCTGCCATAAAAAGCCCAACCCAAAGAATATGATAGCCCAGTCCTTGCGCAAAAAGTCCTTCGTTGGCGGGGCGTGGGGCGCGGTGCATTACGTTGGTTTCGGCGTGTTCGCTGGCTAAGGCAAGACCTGGGAGTCCGTCTGTAACCAAATTTATCCAAAGAATATGAATCGGTAGCAATGGCATAGGCAAACCGATGAGCGGCGCGAGAAAAATTGTCCAGATTTCGGCACTGTTGCAGGTCATCACGTACTTTACGAACTTGCGAATATTGTCGTAAATGCGGCGTCCTTCGCGCACGGCTTTCACGATGGTAGCAAAATTATCATCCAACAAAATCACGTGGGCGGCCTCTTTGCTCACGTCCGTGCCATTGATGCCCATGGCTACGCCGATGTTGGCGGCTTTCAGAGAAGGCGCATCGTTTACGCCGTCGCCCGTCATGGCTACAAAATGGCCTTTTCCTTGCAACGTTTTGACTATCTGCAATTTTTGTTCGGGCGAAACACGCGCATAAACGCTTATTTGCGTTACTTTTTTATCAAATTCACTAGCCGAAAGCTGGGCTAATTGCTGGCCTGTAAGCAACAAATCATTTTCTTCAAAAATACCAATTTGCGAAGCAATCGCGGCGGCAGTGGCGGGGTGGTCGCCTGTAATCATCACGGTTTTGATGCCCGCACGTTTACATTCAGCAATTGCTTGTTTCACTTCCTCGCGCGGCGGGTCTATAATGCCCACGATTCCCGCCAAAACAAATTCATTTTCAATGGATTGTATGCTTGTCTGTTCGGGTAAATCTTTGATTTTTTTATAACTAAAAGCCAATACGCGAAGCCCTTGTTTTGCCCATTGGTCAGCGGCTTGTAGTAGGTTTTGGGCTTGCGTGGTATCGCTTAACGTGCTTGCTATGGCTTCGGCTGCACCTTTGCAAAGTACAATATATCCGTGCTCGGTGCGGTGTATGGTGCTCATGCGTTTGCGGTCAGAGTCAAAGGGCAGTTCGGCGATGCGTTCGTATTGCGTGTGCAAATGCTGGTATTGCTCAAAACCCAGTGTATGAATGGCATTTTCCACGATGGCCACTTCCGTAGAATCGCCATTCAGGTTTTTGGGCGCATTAACGGCTACATCGTGGCTCAGGCTCATGGCCAGCAGTAGGGGAGAAGTTGCAAGGTTATTGTCTTGATTATCAAAAGATAAAGACTCTACAACGGTCATTTTGTTTTGGGTAAGCGTGCCCGTTTTGTCGGTGCAAATGTACGAGACCGAGCCGAGCGTTTCGACGGCTGGCAACTTGCGCACTAAAGCGTTTTTGCGTGCCATGCGGTTTGCGCCTTGCGCCAAAGCTATCGTCATCAGCGCGGGCAAGGCTTCGGGAATGGCGGCCACGGCAAGGCTAATAGAAATCATAAAAGTTCGGAGCAGGTCTTCGCCGCGCAACCAACCCGCCATAAAAATAATAGCGCAAATGGCTAAAATAATGTAAGTGAGGTTTTTACTAAAAACACTCATCCGTTTTTTGAGCGGCGTTTCGGCCTCGTCTTGGTCTAAGAGTCGGGCGATGTGGCCGAGTTCGGTTTGCATACCCGTAGCCACCACCACGCCAAGCGCACGGCCATTGGTGACGAGTGTGCCTTTGTAGGCCATGTTGAGGCGGTCGCCGAGCGGCAAATCGTTGGCCGTGAGCGTTTGGGCATTTTTATCAACTGGCAAAGACTCGCCAGTGAGTGCCGACTCGTCTATGCGCAGGCTGTGGGCTTCGACGAGGCGCAAGTCGGCGGCTACGGCGTTGCCTGCTTCGAGCTGCACAATGTCGCCGCGTACCAAATCTTGCGAATCAATGTTTTGTATTTTTCCATCGCGGATTACTTTGGCAGTGGTGATACTCAGTTGTTTGAGTGCGTCAATGGCTTTTTCGGCACGATATTCTTGCACAAAACCAATAACCGAATTGAGCAAGACGATTATCAGAATAATAATAGTGTCGGTGATTTCGCCCATTAGCCCCGAAACGATGGCCGCGACCATGAGAATAATAATCATAAAATCGCCGAATTGCCCCAAAAACATCAACCAAGCGGGTTTATGTGCTTTGCCTTTTAGCTGATTCTTTCCATAGTGCAAAAGTCGGTGCTGGGCTTGTGCTTCGGAAATGCCTTGCGGGGAGCTTTGGACTTGCTCCAAAATTTTTTCGGGAGCTAAATTGTAATAAAACGGTTTGCTACTCATAAGTTTGTATAGGGTTGAAAGATAAAAATAAGTTGATGTAAATAATTAGTAGCCAAACGAATAATGCACAATTTCTGTAATATTTTTTTAGGAAAAACTAATATTTGTCATGTGTGGTGTAATTGTAGTTTTTTGATAGGTATTTTGGGTTTTGCCATAAAAAATATCTGACAATTGTACTGTATTTTGTGTTTTTATCTGCAAATTGTATAGATTGCATTAAAATTAATATATCCCCCTAAAACACAACACCTAAAAATTTATTCTATGAAAACAGCCAAAAAATCCACCATGTACGACCACGATTTGGACATGAACGCGGCCAATTACACACCGCTTTCGCCACTTTCGTACATCAAGCGTACGGCCATGGTTTACCCAAATTATCCAGCAGTAATTTACGGAAATATTCGTCGCACGTGGGGCGAAACCTACAAACGTTGTCTTAAACTGGCTTCGGCTCTGACTAAAATTGGCATTGGGCATGGCGATACGGTTTCGATTATGGCTCCGAACGTACCCGCGATTTTTGAAGCGCATTTTGGCGTGCCAATGACTGGCGCGGTGCTTAATACGCTCAATATCAGACTTGATGCACCGACGCTTGCGTTCATGCTCGAACACGCCGAGGCCAAAGTTTTGATTACAGACAAAGAATTTTCGCACGTCATTAAGGCGGCTTTGGCGGGTTTGGAACATCACCCTATTGTTATTGACATCGACGACGAGGATGCAGAAGGCCAATTGTTGGGCAAAATCACGTATGAGCAGTTTTTGGAAACAGGCGACGAAGATTTCGAGTGGCATTTGCCAGCCAGCGAATGGGACGCGATTACGCTCAACTATACTTCGGGCACTACGGGCAACCCAAAAGGCGTGGTGTATCATCACAGAGGCGCGTATCTGAATGCCTCCAATAATGCTATGACGTGGGGAATGCCGAGCCAATCGGTTTATTTGTGGACGCTGCCCATGTTTCACTGCAACGGTTGGTGTTTTCCTTGGACGATGGCCGCTATTTGTGGCGTGAGTGTGTTTTCTCGCAAAGTAAGTGCTGCTGCTATTTTGGGAGCTATCCGCGACCATGGTGTTACGCATTTCTGCGGTGCGCCGATTGTGTTGGGTATGATTATTAATGCCAAACCCGAAGAACGAATCACGTTGCCGCATCCCGTGCATGCCATGACGGCGGGTGCGCCGCCGCCTGCGTCGGTAATTGAAGCCATCGAAAAACTCAATTTTAAAGTAACGCACGTGTACGGCCTAACGGAAACGTACGGCCCTGCGGTGGTGTGTGCTTGGAAGGAAGAATGGGACGAGTTGCCAATCGAGCAACGCGCCGAACTCAAAGCACGTCAAGGGGTTAAGTATTTGTTCTTGGAAGATTTGATGGTGGCCGACCCCGATACTTTAGAGCCTGTGGCCGCCGATGGCAAGACGATGGGCGAAGTATTTTTCAGGGGAAATATCGTGATGAAAGGCTACGCCAAAAATGCCTTGGCTACGGAAGAGTCCTTTGAAGGCGGTTGGTTCCATAGCGGCGATTTGGCGGTAGTGTATCCAGATGGTTACATTCAAATCAAAGACCGCTCTAAAGACATTATTATTTCGGGTGGGGAAAATATCTCGACGATTGAAGTGGAAGGCGTATTGTTCCGCCATGAGGCCGTAGAGGAAGCCGCCGTAGTGGCGCGTCCTGACGAAAAATGGGGCGAAACGGTTTGCGCTTTCGTGAAGCTGCGCGAAGGCCACACGGCCACCGAAGCCGAAATTATTGCTTTCTGCAAAGGGGCGTTGGCGGGTTTCAAAGTGCCGCGCACGGTGGTGTTTCAGGAGTTGCCCAAAACTGCCACAGGCAAAATTCAGAAATATGTGTTGCGCAAAGTAGCGGAAGCGTTATAGTGATACCGAAATAATCCAAAAAAGAGCGGGGATTTCCAAATCTTGGAAATCCCCGCTCTTTTTTAGTTTTGTCAAGTAAAATCTTATGCCATTATCTTGTCTTTACGATTTTACGAGTATCCAATACCTTGTTGTCGGCGTAGAGGCTGCACAAATACACGCCTGCTTGCACGTGCGAAAGGTCAATGGTGTGGTGCATCTCGTTGGGTTCGAGTGCGATTTTGACTACTTCTTTGCCGATAAGGTCATATACTTTCAGTTCAGTTGGCATTTTTCCCGCTACCGCCGTGATGTTGATGCGTGTAGATTCTGTGCAAGGATTTGGGAAAATGCTGCTAATAGTGGTTTTGTCGGCACCTGTCAGGGCTTTAGCGGCGTGGGCTTTTGGTAAGCCTAAGGCCATCGACAACATAAATACAATTACGAAAAGATTTTTCATAGCTATGCGATTTAATAAATTTTTGAAAACAATATCTTTTAGTGTGGTTTGGAAATATTACTATCAAATTTCAGGCCGAAAATTACGATAATCAATTTTAACTAAAAAGTTAAAAAATGTTAATGGGCCATTTTGCGCGATGAAACGACTTTTTTTCTGGTTAAAGCAATAATAAACTTGTTGGCCTGACGTTATGACGTACTTTTGACAACAAGGTTTATTCCATGTTGTCAAAGATATTGAATTAAGGAAGATTTTTTGTTATTCTGTTGTTAAAATGCACTTAAAATAACAGTATTGGTTTTACGATTTGGTCAGATTATTTACATTGTAATGTAAAGATTGCAATGTTATGGATACAAGTCAGGCGTTAAAATACCTTTCTTTTCATAGTGCGACTTATTCATTTCATAGTGAAGTATCGTCATTTGGTTTAAATACTCTCTTATAGGCAACAATCCGTAATCGGCTCGGCGTTTGTGGAGATGGAGTATATCTGAAATTCCAAATTTGGGGATGGCACGCCCCGTTGTTTGTACAAGATAATCCACTTGTGTACCAAACAACTGTTTTTGCCCCGCATTAACTTTTACCCTATCGTACAGAAATGCGTAATTTTCGGCGTTTGCATTGCCTTTTTTCACTTCTTTGCGCATGGATTTTAAAACTTGTCGCTGAAAGGCTGGAAACTTGTCGCAGTGTTGTACCATTAACCAAAAGCATTTAGCCCCATCTTGCCCCACTTCGTTGTAACCCAAAAATCCGTACTGACGAACATAAGAGGCTAGTTGTTTTTGATGTGCCGCATATACGCTGTCTTTGTAGCGTGTCCATTGCTCCTCTGTATAATTTTTGTATGGTTCGGGCAACAATAACGGGTGACTTGCTGCAATTTGGTCTATTTGCGCCATTCGTTCCAGCTCTTGCCGCAATACGGTTTGTGTTGGTTCCGCTATTTTTCTTCCATTTATGCAACTGGTTGCCAATACAAATACAATTCCTATGAATACTCTCATGTGTGCCAACATTTATTTTGAACAAAAGTAGCCGACGCCATGCGAGGAAAATTGTACAAATGTAAACGCTCAGGCCAAAAGCCAAATATTGCCTTTATCCGTATTCACATTCCTGAAAAAATCTTTGGGTAATATGCCTGTCAGTGCCTTAAAATCTCGGATGAAATGAGATTGGTCGTAGAAATAAAATCCGTGCGATAAATCCGTTAGGTTATGGGCATGACCATAGTTGGCAATAGCCGCCCGAAATCGCAAAATCTTCCTAAATTCGGCGGGCGATTTACCCAGATATTTTCTGAAAAGACGGTTGAGATGCTGTCTGGAACACTGATATTTTTGCGCGATTTCTTCGATTTTCGTATCGCCATCCATGTTAGCAATTAATTGCTGCACTTGTTCCAAATCTGGTCTTGGTTGCCATTTACTAAGCCAATATTGCTCTAATAAATTGATTTGAGTTGGGCGGTCTTGGGTGTCAAAAATCAATTGCATCGTTTGGCCAAAATCAGCAAAAGGGTTAAAGTTGTCAATATTTTCTCGCCCCAACAATCGAACAGAATCAGCCATGAAGTGATTGATTGCTAGCGGTTTGAAGTAAATTGTAATTTCATCTACAGGCTCTTGATATACAATTTCGAGCGGTTGTATATAACGCGTAACAATGCTTGTGTGCAACTGCCCGTCAGCCTCAAAACGAACGAGATACCGATGATGTTGGCGTTGAATGTCTGCATTTCGATTCACCGACAAAATACAATAGTTGTTCGGAAACGTAAAGTATCGCAACGATTTTTGAGGCTGATTTCGAGTAATAAAATAATAGCCTTCTATGTAATGTCGTAAGTCTATATGTTGGGGTGTATAGAAATTGAGCTGCATTTGAAAAATATGAAAGATACAGTCCTTTAACGTTTTCCTCAAAATTACAGATATTGCCTTAGGGAAGCTATGATTTATTGTATAATTTGAATAAAAGAAAAATCAGGCTGCCGTATCTGTATTTCGTTGTGGGCTGAGGCCTCTTGCGCTTGGCTTGCGTACACAAACATTTGTTGTTCGTAGTGAGCGATGGCCGTTTCTATGGTTTCAAACTGGCCATTGCTCAGATTTTCGGTCAAAAGCACTGCATCCATCAGCCCAGTATTCACGCCCTGACCCGCAAAAGGTGGCATCAGATGCGCCGCATCGCCGATAAGCGTCAGAGGAATAGGTCTGTTATTTTTCCAAGCCTGCGCAAGTGGTAACTTTCTGGTCGGTAAAGCCCAAAACGCAGAGGTTGCCCCAAATAGCTCTTGAAATATTGACCCCCAATGCCCTAACTTTTGAGCCAAAAATGCCGAAATATTTTCGGGGTTTTCCCAATGAGCAGGACTTTGGGTTGCCGCAAACATGATACTATAAGTTAGTATGCCATTGTTTTGGGGATTGGCCACCAACGAATAACCATTGTGCGTCGTCATTAGAATTTGGCCAGCGCATTTTTGGTAAAATGTGGGGCAGCGCATTGCAGGCAACACAACCTCTCCTTGTATAATTTGCGTTCCTGTGGCCTCTACCTGCGTGTCGGTGATGTACTTTCGGATGCCAGACATTCCGCCATTTGCTCCAATCACCAAATCGGCGGTTGCGGTGCTTTGGTCGGCAAATTGCAGCAACCATTGGCCGCCGTGCGCCTCTAAGGCCGTCAGGTGCTTATCCCAAATCACAGTGCCTGCGTTGAGGCTTTGCAGTAACAGGGTTCTGAGTTGGTTACGATTGATTTCGGGATTGTCAAATGCTGGATTTTTCTGGGCTAATACATTGCCCTGTTCGTCGGTGATGATGCGCCCCATAGGTTTGGCCAACGCAAAATATTGCGCTAACAGTCCAGCTTGCTGCATGGCGTGTTGGCCTGTGGCGGGGTGCAAGTCGAGTGTTCCGCCCCAAATTCGTGCAGTGTCATTACGGTCTCGTTCGTGGACGCTAACCGCTACACCTTTTTGTTGTAATAGTCTGGCCATCGTGAGCCCCACAGGCCCCGCGCCAATAATGGCAACTTTTTTGTTGTCTAATAACATACGATTGGGATTGTTTTATATTTCTATGCCACAAAATTATTACGCCATTTAAAGATAAAATAACTATATTAGCCTATAAAATAGCTACAAAAGACATTGAAAGAAAAAACAATATCTACGCCGAATATTTTATTGGCATTGGGGCAATGGTTGGGCGCGGAAGTGCACAGAGGGCGTTTGGAAATTCCCGAAAAGTTTGGAAATGGCTATTGTGCGGGTTTTGTACTCAATGAAAACATCCGACTTTTTATTTTTAATTATCATCTGCACCAAGACGTTACCTTAAAAAATGTGGAAGATGGTTTTTCGGCGCATCGGCTGTTATTTAAATTTCAACACATTTTCCCGCACGCCGATTTGCCGCCCAACGCACAACCTTCCGTTCTGATTGCGACCAGTACGTTACAAGCCGACGCGATGATTCCTGTCCATAGCCACACGGCCACCATCAACATCGAAATAGATGCCGCGTATCTGTGCCAACAATTAAGTACTTGGGAGCAGTCGCCCATATTGGCGAGTTTGTTGCGCAACACGCAGCCGCTTTTGTTCGAACAAATGATTTCGCCAACTCTTCAGAAGGTTGTAGCGGAAATATTAAACGAGTCGGTAGATGAAAGTTTAGCACTATTTTTTTTGAAAATAAAAGCCGAAGAGTTGGTTTGTCGGCTGCTCATGGAGTTGCAGAAGCGTGCCGAGCGGCAAGTTTTTGCCCTCAACGTCCACGACGTAGCCAATATTTATAAGGTTAAAAATCAGATACTTGATAATTTGAATACGCCGCCGCTCATCAAAGATTTGGCCGTGTTGGCAAATATGAGTCCGACCAAACTCAAATTACTGTTTAAGCAAATTTTTGGTAATAGTATTTTCTGTTATTATCAGGAATTGAGGATGAAGGAGGCGGCGCGGCTATTAGCCGAACAAAACTTATCGGTTTCGGAAGTGGGTTATCGCTTGGGTTTCACGAATTTGAGCCATTTTAGCCGCGTGTTTGAAGAACATATTGGCACAAAACCAAAAAAATACACCATGACCAACAGAATATAATATCAAGGAAAATTAGATACGTGATATAGTTGTAAAGTAATACGGCAGTATGTAGCTTTACAGCTTAATTTAATAATACATTCAGTTTATTTAAAACAATTAAGCATGAGAAAAAATATTTTACTGCTATTGATGGCCATTTTTTGCTGCGTGACAGTGATGGCGCAAGTTCCGCAAGGAATTAGTTATCAGGCAATTGCTTTTGGGACAAGTGGTGCTCCTGTCGCTAATGGCAACGTTGGCGTTAGGATTTCTATTATTGATAATTCCATTACAGGTACAGCCGTTTATGCCGAAACGCACACCAAAACAACCAATGCACAAGGTTTGTTTAACCTCAATATTGGGCAAGGAACACCTGTAACGGGCACTTTTGCGACTATTAACTGGGTTACCAACAATAAATTTTTGAAAGTAGAAATAGACCCAAGCGGCGGAACGAATTACACGTTGGTGGGGACGAATCAACTCATGAGCGTTCCGTATGCCATGGCCGCCAAAAGTTTGGTAGCGACTGCGGGTGAGGGCGTTACGTTAGTGGCTCCCAACGGAACACCTTATCAACTAACCGTTGATAATAACGGACAACTTTCTTTGCCAACCTCAAATACGAGTAGCGGCGGCACCCCAACAGAGTTGTATTTGTATGGAACATTTAATAACTGGGACGCTACCAATGCACTGCAATTAGCAGGTTCGGGTAGTGGTAATAGTTTTACTGGATACAAATATTTTGCGGCTGGTACGCAAATTAAGTTTTTGGCTGCGCCTAATTCGAGTGTAGTGTATGGTGGAAACAGCAATAGCACCTCTGGTACTTTAGTTCAAAATGGCTCTGCTATTAAAATAACATCCAGTGGTTTTTATCGCATTTATATGAACTATAATGGAAGCCAGTATCAATATGATATTGCGTCTATTGGAGCAAATTTGACTTACAATAGCTATATTCAGATGCAATATAATGTAGCAGGTAATTATTTTTATATCACATCAAATGCCCCTCAATTTCGATTTGTTATAGATAATACGTACTATGGCGACAATTTGGCTGATGGTACAGCCGAGGTAGATGGGGCAGCTATTGTCTCTAATGGTACTTATACCTACAAATTTTATTTGAATGTAGATGGCTCGGCTACCTACACCAAAACACCATAATTTCAGGCAATTGAGGTGTATCCCAAACAAAAAAGTGCGCGTGATTTATCTCCGAATCATGCGCACTTTTTTGTTTTTGTTAATCTTATAAATTAGGCTTTACGTCGCGATATTTGAACAAATAACGGGCACTAATCAGCAAGCCGCCTAACGTCATGGCCACGCCCACCAACGACGGATAATTGTAGGGCAAACCATACAACAACGGAATCCCGCCCAGATACGCACCTGCCGAGTTGGCAATATTGAAGGCTGCTTGCATAAAAGCGGCGGCCATCATTTCGGCATTGGGCGCGGCTTTCATCATCATCATGTTGATAGGCGAACCTACCGACATGGACAAAGCCCCGCACACAAACGTAAGCACCAACGAAACCGTAGGGTTCGACGAAAAGAAAAACACACCGACTAAGGCCGCCATCATGCAGAAAAGCAGTAGGGTAGTGGTTTGGGCTGCGCCTAACTTGTCGGTGAGGTAGCCGCCCAGCAAATTGCCGACCACCATTCCCGCACCCGCCAATATCATGACATACGCCATGGTAGTTTCCTCAAAACCAGATACATGTGTCATTAGTGGCGTAATGTAGCTCAACCACGTAAACAAGCCACCGAAGCCAATGGCCGTGATAAGCAACACGTACCAACTTTCGCGGCTTCGGATAAAATGCAGTTCCTCTTTGTAATGTTTGTTGCTACTGCCTTCCACCACAGGCAACCAGCGATACAAGGCCAGCAACGTAGCCAAGCCAATAAAGGTAACAACCACAAAATACCAACGCCAGCTATACACGTGCCCGATGTACGTAACCAAAGGCACCATTGCCAAATTAGCGACCGTCAGCCCCGAAAACATCAGGGCGATGTACATGGCTTCTTTGCCTTTGCTGGCTAATCGGGAAGCAACCACCGTCCCGACTCCAAAAAATGCACCATGTGGCAAGCCCGACATAAAACGAATCAGGAGCATAAGGCCGTAATTTGGTGCAATGGCCGAAAGTCCGTTGAAAATCGTAAACAGCACCATCAGGCCAATTAATACTTTTTTGGGCGGAAATTTGACCGAATAGCCAATAAGCAACGGTGCACCAATCACCACGCCCAGCGCGTAAGCCGAAATAAAATGCCCAGCTTCTGGAATACTGATTTGTAGCGTTTTGGCGATGTCGGGCAGTAATCCCATAATCGCAAATTCCGTTGTGCCAATGCCCAAACCGCCAATTGCCAACGGCAAAATTCTTTTGTCAATCATTATTTGTTTCTGAGTTTATTGTGTGTTTTTAAATAAAAAAACACCTTCTTAAAAAGCCAAGAAGGTTATAGTGTTGTTTGGGTTGTGGAATGTTTTTGCTGGTTAAACAAAAAAGTTAGAAACCACCAAAAGTATATAAGTTATTTTTGGGGTAGAAAGTTCTTCAATGTTATGAGATTTTGTAACGATATTATCACTACAATTTTTGCCTAAAAACAAAAAGCACAACACGCTGTGGATTTGGTGTTGTGCTTTTGTATTCCTTCCGAAATATTAGGGAACGTTAATGTATTTGTGCATTTGCAAAGACATTCGCCATTGCGGATGCTGCTTGATATAGGAAATCATCAGCGGCAACATGAGTTCGGTTCTGTCCCATTCGGGTTGCAAAAGCAGCGTACAATCTTTGCCAACTTGCTGCGAATAAGATTCTGCCCACTCAAAATCAAACTTGTTGTAGATGACTACTTTCAGTTCGTCGGCGGCTTGGCACACTTCAGCCAAAGGCTTTTTGAATTTTTTGGGAGAAAGGCAAACCCAATCCCAATGCCCTGTAAGCGGATACGCGCCCGACGTTTCCAGATGCGTGCGGAAACCTTGCAAATGTAGAGCTTCGCAAAGCGCGTCCAGATTGTGCATAAGCGGCTCGCCGCCCGTAATGACGGCCACGCGACTTGGGTATTTGCTGGCTTGTTCCACTATCTCTTCGATGCTTTGTTGCGGGTGCGCTTCCGCGTCCCACGACTCTTTCACATCGCACCAATGACAGCCCACATCACAACCGCCTAAGCGGATAAAATAGGCTGCTGTGCCCTGATAGCGGCCTTCGCCTTGTATGGTATAGAACGCCTCCATGACGGGCAGCGTTTGGAAATCTTGGGTTTCGATAGCCTGTTTTGTTTTTAGTTTTGCTGTAAACACGACACCAAATAAAATAAGTATAAATATTCTTCGCTCAATAATTGAGGGGCGCAAAGTACGCTTGCAAATATTTAATCTGCAAACTTTTTGCCCTGAATATTAGGCACTAACGTTTTCGGTTTGGAGGATTAGCGCAAAAACTGCGTAGTTGATAATGTCCTGATAATTGGCGGCCACGCCTTCGGAAACGATTGTGCGACCGTCATTATCTTCGATTTGTTTAATTCTAAATATCTTCATCAAAATAATGTCGGTAATAGAACTTACGCGCATACTGCGCCAAGCCTCGCCATAATCATGATTTTTATTTTCCAACAAAGCCCACGTTTCTGCGATGTGTTTGTCGTACAATTGGCTCACGAACTCGTAAGGCAAATCCAATTCGGCATCGGCGGGTAGTTCCTGCTGAATCAAGGCCATAACCGAATAGTTAATCATTCCGATAAACTCATCGCGCAGATTATCGGCTACTTTTTGCGTGCCTTTTTCCTGCACCGAACGAATGCGGTTGGCTTTGATATAAATTTGGTCGGTAATAGAAGACAAACGCAAAATGCGCCAAGCCGTGCCATAATCTTTGTTTTTCTTCTCGAAAAGGGCGCGACATTCTGCCACTACGGCCTTGTATTGTATTTCTGTTTTGGTGGGATTCATGGGGTAAATATTGTCTAAAAAAATTTAGACTGAAAGTTCTGTCGTCGGAATAAAGGCACGTTCGCGCAACAAATAACTATTGCCTTTGGCCAACACGTGTACAATAAGGTGCTCAATCGAAATCGGGAAACCTTCTGGCAACTCTGCAATATTGGTATGTTTCATTTCGTGGCCGTCAAAAATGAGCACCAAGCCCGAACCGATGGTTTCCAAGTGGTTGCCGTTGGTGATGAGTACGCCAGTGTCTTCGCCCAAGCCCAAGCCAATGCAAGCGGGATTGCTGGCTACCGATTGCGCCAAACGCCCAAAACGACCTCTTGTAATAAAATGTGTATCAATAATTACGTTGCTGATAAAGTCAAAACCTGTTGAAATTTTTACTTCACCCTTGAACAAGGCTTCTGAACTTTCGCCTTCGTAAATCATGGTGCTGGACATGGCCATTGCCCCCGCGCTTGTGCCTGCTATCAAAAAATTTTCGGTTTGATAGCGGCGTTGCATGGTGCACAAAATTTCCGTTCCGCCATAAATGGAACTTAGTCTAAGCTGATTGCCGCCTGTAAACAATACGCCGTCGGCTTTCTGAATACGCTCCAAATATTCGGGATTGGCCGTGTCAAGGCGATTTTTGATGTGCATGACGTTAGCCGTATGGCAACCCAAACGCGCAAAGGCTTCCAAATAGCTTTGGCCGATTTCTTCAGGAATAAGCGAAGCGGTCGTAATCACCTCAATTACGGATTCACGCCCTTTCATTTCTGATAAAATGCGCTGCAAAATGCCAAACTCAAAAAAGTGAATAGAAGAGTCTGCCACGCTGCCTTTTTCGTCTGTGCCAATATCTACGTTGCCGCCGATGGCGATAAGTTTACCTTTGGGTGCTTCCATACTTAACTGTTAATTTTTTGCAAATTTAGCAGAAATCCCCGTGTGTTTTTATACGTTTTGCAAGACATTTCTAACATCTATTCTTTAATGTGAGATTTTAGGGTTCATTGTAGTCGTTTTGTGAATCTATGGTTTTGTTTTTGGATAAGACCAGTAAAATGCATGTTGCGCTACATTTTATTTATTACATAGCCTTCTTTTGGGCTATTGTTACCTTCTGTTGGCTGCAGTATCAAATTTAGGAACACACAACAATGCTAAGTGTTTGGCAAGAGGATTGTAGGTAGTATTGTTCATTAACAGCTTTTTACCTTAAAGTTAAGAAATGTAATGGCTGTTATTGGTGGTAGCAGGGGCTCAAAACCTAAAAAACAAGCTCACAGGCCAACCACAATATTTTTTACAAATACTTACACTATTGCAAAATTTTTAGCTGGAGTGTGTTTTCTGAAACTTTTATTATCATCTCTAAACTATTTTGATTAATACTTATGAAATACGGTATTATTTGCTCGTTTTTTCTCACATTTGGATCGGTGAGCACGAGCTTTGCACAAGCCAACTCTATTACAGTTACAGTACCAGATTCCTCTAACGCGACCGAAGAAAGTAAAATTCAAGTGAGCTTTGGGGTTGAGATGGTCAATAGTGTAGAATTTGTAGAAGTCAAAACGACTAAAAACAAAAAAATTCAACACGTCCGTACTACATTGGACGATTATTTTTTGCCTAACCCAGAAAGTGAAGATGTATTTGTACGCGTAAATATTGGCACACTAAAAGAGTTAGCCAATAAAGATGGCCTTTTGGAAGGCGAATTGTCAGTGTTTGGGCCTGCGGGCAAACTTATTTATAAAGTACCACTCAATACGAATTTGCAGAAATATATTGTAAAGAATCATAAAGGGTAATCAATTCAGCTAAATGGAAATCGTGGGCAAAACACAATCGTACACATTTGTTGTAACGGACGCGGACACGGCCAGTTTTGGCGGTAAACAAGTGCATCCTGTTTGCAGTACGTTTGTGTTGGCTCGCGAGGCCGAATGGGCTGGGCGTTTACTTTTGTTAGAAATAAAAGCCGACGACGAGGAAGGAATCGGCTCTGCTTTGTCCGTGCAACATCATAGCCCTGCGTTGGTGGGGCAAACCGTGAATGTTTTGGCAAAAATTGTAAGTTGGGACGGCAAAATCTTGGTTTGTGATTATACCATGCACGTAGGGCAGAGACTTGTGGCCAAAGGCCAAACCGAACAAAGACTGCTTCCAAAATCAAGAATCCTGCAATTGTTTGATTCGGTCAGAACAATATAAACCATATTTTATTTGGAAAAGAATTTAGCCTTTTAGTGATTTTTATCGCTGAAAGGCTATTTTTTTGCCTTCAAAACACTGTTTTTCTTGGATTTTTTAGATAAATCTGTTGCTTTTCTAAGTGTTATGAAAACATTTTTATAAAAAAACGGCGATTTGCTTAAGTTTTTATTAACAGGAAATATAATTCTGTTTTAAAATTTTAATAAAATATATTATTTGGTAAAACAAACATAAATCGAAACTTTTTTCTGTTTACATGACATTTGTCATGCAAACGTATTCCGTAATATCATAATATTGTATCCAAGTCCAACAAACACCAACTAAGACCCTTTACAACAATTTGATGTATGAGGTTTGTACGTGAAAGTTGACAGCTATTAACTACCCATTATACCTACATAAATTAACTATGATAATTAAAAAATCTACCCTCTTAGCAGGTGTGGCATCGCTATGCCTATCGGTTGCGGCTACCGTACAAGTTCGCGCACAAGGTTCGGATGCTTATGGCTCTGGCTTGAAAATGAACCTCAACGAAGACGGTTCTAAGTATGTTCGTATGATTGCTTGGAATCAAGTTTGGTTCCGCTCTACGGAAATGAACCCAGGTACAGCCATTAACGGTGAAGGAGCTTCTTCGAGTACGGATATTGGAATGCGTCGTTTGCGTACTTTGCTTTACGCACAAGTAACAAAGCGTTACATGATTCTTACGCACTTTGGTATCAACAACCAAACTTTTACTAATGGTGGTGCTGCCAGCTCTACAGGCACGGGTGGTTATGGTGCTGCCAAAAAGCCAGGTTTGTTCTTTCATGATGCTTGGAACGAATACGCAGTAGTGTTGCCAGCTCCAGAGAAAAAATTTAGCTTAACATTAGGTGGTGGTTTGCACTACTATATGGGCTTGTCTCGTGCTACGATGGCTTCTACGCTGAATTTCTTGGGTGCAGATGCTCCGATTTTCAACTGGCCTCTTATCGAAAACTCTGACCAGTTTGCACGTCAAATGGGTCTTTTTGCTAAAGGTAAATATGGTAAATTTGAATACCGCTTTAGCTATAACAAACCATTTGCTACCAACGTAACGCCTACTACAGCTGTTGCCGTAGATAACAATGGTAATACAAAATGGAGCAAAGCGGGTTATGTGGAATACCAATTCTTAGATTCAGAATCAAATCTTTTGCCTTTCAAAGTAGGTACTTATTTGGGTACTAAAAAAGTGTTTAACGTAGGTGCTGGTTTCTATACTGCTCCTGATGGAACACGCAACTTAGATAATGGTGCCGTGAAGAAGCATGATATTAAGTTGTTCTCGGCAGACGTATTCTTGGATATGCCTGTAGGTACTAAAAAAGCAGCGGTTACGGCTTATTCGGTATTCTATAAATATGATTTCGGTCCGAACTACTTGCGCAACTTGGGTATCATGAACGTAGGTTTGGCTGATGCGTCATTTACAGGTACAAAAGCATTAGCTGGTGCGGGTAATGCGCAAGCAACAATCGGAACAGGTTCTATTTGGTTTACACAAGTGGGCTATTTGTTGCCAACGTCTCAAGAAAAACCAAAATTGAGAATCCAACCATTTGGAAGCATGGCTTACAAAAACTTTGAGGCATTGGATAAAGCAAGTACTCAGTTCGACCTTGGTGTAAACTGGTTGATTGATGGCCACCATGCAAAAATCACAACGCAATATTCTACACGTCCTGTTTATACCGCAACAGACAAGTATAGCTCTAAAGGCGAATTCTTGATGCAATTGGCGATGTATCTATAATCTATTTAATGCAAACAAACCCCCCAAATTAATACAGTATGAGTAATAACAAATCTACAGACGGAATCTGGAAAGTAATTTCAGCCTCTTCCCTAGGTACGCTTATCGAATGGTATGATTTTTACATCTTTGGTAGTCTTGCCGTTGTAATTTCTACGAAGTTCTTCCCTTCAGACAATCCTACGGCGGCCTTCTTGAGTACGCTGGCTACTTTTGCCGCAGGCTTCGTGGTGCGTCCTTTTGGTGCCTTGTTCTTTGGTCGCTTGGGCGATATTATTGGCCGTAAATATACCTTCATGGCAACATTGCTTTTGATGGGTGGTGCCACTTTCGTTATTGGTTGCGTGCCAAGTTATGAAACCATTGGCTTCTTAGCTCCTTTCTTAGTGCTTATCCTTCGCTTGTTGCAAGGCTTGGCTCTTGGTGGTGAGTATGGCGGTGCTGCTACTTACGTGGCCGAACACTCGCCAGTAGGTGAACGTGGTTATTGGACATCATGGATTCAAACTACAGCGACGGTTGGTCTTTTCGTTTCGTTGATGGTTATTCTTATCACCAGAACAATGTTAAGCCCAGAGTCTTTCGACGAATGGGGTTGGAGAGTTCCGTTCTGGGTATCTATCCTAATGGTATTCGTTTCTTACCTTATCCGTAAGAATATGCACGAGTCTCCAGAGTTTGCGAAAGCGAAAGCAGAAGGCAAAACTTCTAAAAACCCATTGAAAGAAAGCTTTGGTAACACTTACAACCTTAAATTCGTTTTGTTGGCTCTTTTCGGTGCTGCAATGGGTCAGGGTGTAATCTGGTACACTGGTCAGTTCTACGCAATGAGCTTCCTGAAAACAGTAATGTTCGTGGAAAGCAACCAAGTAGATACACTTTTGGGGGCTGCACTTTTGATTGGTACACCTTTCTTCGTAGTATTTGGTTGGTTGAGCGATAAAATTGGCCGTAAGTCTATCATGATGGCGGGTATGTTGTTAGGTATTCTTTCATACCGTTTCATCTACCAAAGCATGTACGATGTAACGGACGTGAAGAAGAAAACAGAAATCGTTGAGAAAACAACTTTAGTACCTTCTATCAAAGAAAAAGCAGGTAAAGTTGACTCACTTTATACTACCACCAAAGAATTTACGGATGGTACTAAGTTAGTGGAAGTGAAAACGGTTCACCTCAAAGATGGCAAAGCTGCCATTGATGAGAAAACTGGCAAAGCTAAAATCGACACCAAAACCACCAAAACCATTCCAAATGGAGATATTATGACGTTGGTGTTCTTTATTTTCGTGCAAGTGATTTTCGTAACAATGGTGTACGGCCCAATCGCGGCATTCTTGGTTGAGATGTTCCCTGTGAATATTCGTTATACTTCTATGTCGCTTCCGTATCACGTAGGTAACGGTATCTTCGGTGGTTTGCTACCTGCTATCTCTACTTACTTGGTAACGAATGCTAAAAACAATGGAGACCCTACATTTTACCTTGAAGGTTTGTGGTATCCGATAATTATTGCTTCAATTAGCTTTATTATTGGTATGGTTTACATTAACACAAAGAAAAATATTCACGAATAAAATTAGCACACAAATAATATGAAAGCATTAAAGCGTTTTTTAGGTATCGTATGGCTTGCTTTTGCCGCCTTTTCTGGATACTTCTGCATATTTACTTTTGGTTTACCAAAATTAGCTACAGGCAAGCAAGATGACCTCGTTTTCGGGATTATTATTCTTGCAATTCTTACTCCTCTTATTGTTGCAGGTTTGGCCACTTTCGGCTATTTCTCTGTAAAAGGTGAGTACGATGACGTATAATATTCAATTCACTTTTCTTAATCAAAGAAGCCTCCTCAAAAGGGAGGTTTCTTTTTTGTTTTTATGTAAAAAAGATAAAATTTTTGTAGAATAAATTCGCAGACTTGCGTATTTTCGCACAGAGAGAAAATAGTATATATTGTCAATTATATTTTATGGAAAAATTCAGCGTACTGACGGCTGACAATTACCGTATCGCGGCTACTCGTTTTGTGCCCGAAAACCCCAACGGAAATGTAATTGTAATTTGCAGTGCCACAGGCATAAAGCAGCGTTTTTATGCGGGTTTTGCGGCCAAATTTGCTGCGCAAGGCTATACGGTTTACACCTATGACTATCGTGGAATTGGTCTTTCAAAGCCAGACAAAATATCTGGTTTTCAAGCTACTATGCGCGATTGGGCTACCAAAGATTTTCAAGCAATTACTGATTTTGTAACAGATGCGCACCCCAATGCTCGTAAGTTTCATATTGGGCATAGCATTGGTGGCATTTTTATCGGACTTACACCCGCCTACAAACAATATGATGCCTTCGTAACAGTGGCCGCCCAATTTGGTTATTGGAAGAATTTTTATAATAAAAATAAACCCGCTGTGCTTTGGTTTTTTTATGTTTTAGTGCCTGTTTTAAGCAAAATGTTGGGCTATTTTCCTTCCAAAGTAAAGAGTATGGGCGAGTCGTTGCCTGTGGGTGTTGCCAAAGATTGGCGCACGCTTATTGTTAGTAAAAAATCGGCGATGGCATTGGCCGAACAATCCTATAATTTTTACGAAAAAATAGATAAACCTGTGCTGGTAATTAGCTTGGAAGACGACTGGATTGCTCCCGAAAAAGCCGTTGATATTTTCGTACAAAAAATGCTTAAAAATGCGAAAGTAGAACGTAAACATATTTTACTTTCGGAAGCTAAAACAAAAGCAATTGGTCACGTTAATTTTTTTAGAAATAAATTTGAAAAAAACCTCTGGAATATTCCGTTAAATTGGCTGGAAACCGTCTGAAAAATAGAATGCTTGGCATAGAAAAAATACATCATATTGCAATTATTTGCTCGGATTACGAACGCTCCAAACGATTTTATACCGAAATCTTGGGCTTTGAAATTGTGGCCGAAACGTATCGGCAAGAGCGACAGTCATACAAATTGGATTTGTCGTTGGCGGGTCAGTATGTAATAGAACTTTTTTCATTTCCTGCGCCGCCGCCGCGTGTGTCCAGACCCGAAGCGGCAGGCCTTAGGCACTTGGCTTTTCAGGTGGCTGATATTGAGGCTGCTACGGCATTTCTACAAGAAAAAAATGTAATAACAGAGGCTATCAGAACCGATGAGTTTACACGCAAACGTTTTACATTCTTCTCAGACCCCGACGGACTGCCCTTAGAATTATACGAAAAATAGTTGGCTGCTCCTTTAAAAAATATTATTTTTGCTTGGTTGCAATCAGAAAAAGCAATTCTTTATACCCTTACTAAAACTATGTAATTCAATGAAAAATTATCAACAAGAATTTGATGCTTCGGTAAACGACCGCGAAGTATTCTGGAAAGAAAAAGCCGCCAATATTGATTGGTACAAATTTCCAGAAAAAATCGTTAGCAAAGACCCCAAAGACTTTTGGCGTTGGTACGAAGGCGGTAGCCTGAATACGGCGTATTTGTGTTTGGATTATCATGTTGCCAACGGTCGCGCCGAGCAGACAGCCTTGATTTATGATTCACCCGTTACCAAAACGCAAAAGAAATTTACTTACCGTGAGCTACAAACACAAGTAGCCAAATTTGCGGGAGCATTGCGCGATTTGGGTGTAGAAAAAGGCGATACTGTCATCATTTATATGCCAATGGTGCCTGAAGCGATTGTCGGGATGTTGGCTTGTGCGCGTTTGGGTGCGATTCACTCGGTCGTATTTGGAGGTTTTGCGCCGCACGAATTGGCTTTGCGTATTGATGATGCACGCCCGAAAGTGATTTTGTCGGCTTCTTGCGGCATCGAATTTGATAAAGTAATCCCTTATAAACCGTTGCTTGACCGCGCCATTGACGAAGCGTTTTTCAAGCCAAAAGCGGCTGTTATTTTGCAACGCCCCATGCTTGCCGCCGACCTCAAAGAAGGTCACGACTACGACTGGAAAGAGGTAGCTGAAAAAGCACTTCCAGCTGATTGCGTGCCTGTGGAAGCTTGGGATCCATTGTATATTCTTTACACTTCGGGTACTACGGGCAAGCCAAAAGGTATTTTGCGCGACAATGGCGGCCATGCCGTAGCGATGAAATACAGCATGGAGGCCGTTTATAACGTAAAACCAGGTGAAACGTTCTGGGCTGCTTCGGATATTGGTTGGGCTGTAGGGCACTCGTATATCGTTTATGCGCCGCTGATTCATGGCTGTACGACCATTGTTTTTGAAGGAAAACCAGTGCGCACACCTGACCCTGGTACGTTCTGGCGCGTGATTGCCGAGCACAAAGTTTCGGTATTTTTTACTGCTCCGACGGCTATTCGTGCCATCAAAAAAGAAGACAGCGAAGGCGAGTTTATCAAAAAATATGATTTGAGTAATTTCCGTACTTTGTTTTTGGCTGGCGAACGTTGCGACGTGGCTACACTCGAATGGGCAAAGCAACATCTTAATATTCCTGTGATTGACCACTGGTGGCAAACCGAATCTGGTTCGCCGATGTTGGCCAATATGCTTGGTGTAGAGGCACTTCCAGTAAAAGCGGGTTCGCCTGGCAAGCCTGTGAGCGGCTACGATGTGCGCATTATGGACGAAGACGGTACGGAGCTTCCTGCGGGCAAAGAAGGTTTTGTAGTAATCCAGATGCCTTTGGGGCCAGGCGCGTTTCCGTTTTTGTGGCACGATGATGAGCGTTTCAAAGAAAGTTATTTGAACACGTTCAGAGGCTATTACCTCACGGGTGATGGTGGCTATAAAGACGAAGACGGCTATTTCTACATTACGGGTCGTATAGACGACGTAATCAATGTGGCAGGCCATCGCCTTTCTACTGCCGAAATGGAGGAAATCTTGGCGGGACACTTGTCGGTGGCAGAATGCGCCGTTGTGGGTATCGCTGACGGTTTGCGCGGCCAACGCCCTGTGGGTTTGGTGGTTATCAAAGACAATCACCCGATAGAACCAGAAGTGTTGGAGGCCGAACTTGTGGAGAAAGTGCGCGAGCAAATCGGTGCAGTAGCATTTTTCAGAAATGCGATTGTGGTGAAGCGTTTACCAAAAACACGTTCGGGTAAAATTTTACGCAAAATTATTCGTAAAATTGCGGATAGTGAACCGTTTGCCGTGCCATCTACGATTGATGACCCTGCAATTTTGGACGAAATCAAAGAATCTTTTGAACTGCGCCGTATCGGAGTAGCTTTTGAGGTTCAATCATAAAATATTACCATACAAACAAACTTCACCTATGTAAATCAAAAGCCTGTTGCCGATGTGCGACGGGCTTTTTTATGGCGAATGTTGATATGTGAAAAGCGATTTATACGATTTTGGGGCTATACTTCTTGATTATTATTTTAATGTTTTTTTGATAGTATCCTCAAAAAGTTCTTTTAATTACCGAAACAGATACTTAGTTTTGCGGCCTCATTTAGCGGCCTCGTAGTTCAATGGATAGAATAGAAGTTTCCTAAACTTTTGATATGGGTTCGATTCCCGTCGAGGCTACTTTTTCGGTACTGGCCTTATAGTACAATGGATAGTACGTGAGTCTCCGGAACTCAAGATCCAGGTTCGATTCCCGGTAAGGTCACCATAACGCGGCTTTTCTGTATTTGATGCAGAGAAGCCGCGTTTTTTTTATTATATCACAACAGTAGTTGCCAACGGTATAGAGAATGTAAAGACAGTTCCGACAGTAAGGCGTTTTACCTCGATATGGCCGCCGTGTTTTTCTACAAATTCTTTACACAAAATAAGCCCTAAACCCGTGCCAGTTTCTCCTTGCGTGCCAATCGTAGAAATACGCGTCAGGTTAAACAAACGTTCGTATTGCTGGTCGCTAAGGCCTACTCCCGTATCCGCAACGGAGATAAACGCAAAAGACGTACTGGTGCGCAACTCTACTTTGATGTGCCCAGAAGGTGGCGTAAACTTAATGGCATTACTGATAAGGTTACGCAAAACAAAATCAAACATTCCTTTGTCGGCCAAAACTGTACAGTTTCCCATTTCGCCAGCCGTCAGCATGATATTTTTGCGCTGTGCGTTGGCCGTCAGAAGACTAAGCGTCTCGGAAACCTTTTCTGCCAAAGACAAAGGCTCAGGCCTAAAGGCAATCACATTCATTTGCGCTTGCGACCATTGCAACAGGTTATCCAACAGCATGGAGACATTTTTGAGCGACTTTTCGATGT
The DNA here is from genome assembly GCF_900112255.1 of Flexibacter flexilis DSM 6793. Lineage (NCBI taxonomy): Bacteria > Pseudomonadati > Bacteroidota > Cytophagia > Cytophagales > Flexibacteraceae > Flexibacter > Flexibacter flexilis. Next base: position 116,991 of record NZ_FOLE01000004.1, on the reverse strand, counting down.
CTGCGGCCAACACCGCCAACTCTTCTTTGGTCAGTTTGTCGTTGAAACGAATAAGCAGACTCAAAAACGAAGAAAGTGTAGCCAATGGGCCGCGCAAATCATGCGAAATAATAGAGAAAAATTTATTCTTGGTATCGTTGGAGCGGCGCAAAGCCACTTCCGACTCTTGCAAATTTTTGTTTAGAGACTGTAATTCTTGATTGGCAGCATTTAGCTCTGTATTTTGTCTGAGTATCAGCTCATTTTGTAGCTCAAGTTTCTGGGTTGCATCTATTTTTAATCGATAAAACATATAAATCAGACCCATCAATACCGAAGCTAATACCACGCCCACAAACAAAGCGCGTTTGGTAGTTTTCTCGTTTTCTAAAGCGATGCGCTGTGTTTCTTGTTCTTTACGCAAAACGCGTATTTTTTCCCTGCTTTCTTCTCGCTCATATTCGATTTGCATTTCGTGAATACGCACCAATTGAGCCTCATTTTGCAGTGAATCGTGAAACTGCTGTGCCAGCTTATAGTATTTTAGAAATTCTTGTGCCTTATCCTGCGCCAAATATACTTCTCCCATCAACTCGTAGGTTTCTTGTTTGTATGCCGCAGAATGGAGTGTTTGGGCCAAATCCAATGCTCTTTGGAAAGAAATAATGGCTTGTTCGTATTCTTTATTTTCCAAATAAACCTTGCCCAATAATTTATAGGTGCGCAACAAACTACTTTTGTCGGACAGAAATTCCTGAAGCGTCAAAGCCTGTCTAAAATACTCATGCGATTCTGGATACTTTTTCTGGCGGGCGTATAGTTGTGCTATATTGGTTAAGGTGATAGCAATCTCTTTTTTATTGCCAATTTTTTTCTTTTTGCTCAACGATTCGAATAAATGCGAAACGGCCTCATCGTAGCGTCCTTGCTCTATGTACACCATTCCCATATTATTGAGGGCAATGGCTACGCCTTTTGCATTATCAGCTGTCTTGCTAAGGTTATACGATTGGATATAATATCTAAGAGCCTCCGCATATTCCTTGTGAAAATAATGAAAGTCGCCAATGGCATTGAGTGATTTGGCTATATCGTTGGGTTGGCCTACTTTCTGGCGAAGACGCAACGCATCCCAGTAATAATGCAATGCTTTTTCCTGATAGCCTTGTTTGTCCAGAATATACCCCAAGGCACTCATGCATTCGGCTTGCTGCGCCAGTGCACCATTATTGCGAAATATTCTTAATGCTGACATCTGATAATCAAAGGCTTGTGGGTATTGATTATTGTAATAACACACTACACCCAGTTTGGCTTTGGCAACAGCTTGCAGAAAAATATCATGTATTTTTTTAGATAGAAACAGGCTTTGGGCAAAGCTCGTTTGTGCTTTGGCGTATTCTCCTTTTTCCAAATAATATTCGCCAATGCTATTATGAGAAGCAATTAGCCCATTAGTGTCGGCTAATTCTTCGGCTAAGAGCAATGCCTTTTGGGCGTACTCCAAAGAGCGCGTTACAGAGTCTGATTTATAGGCCTTAGCCAATTGGTTGAGCGTATATATTTTTGCTGTGTCAGATTGTTCTGGCAAAATCCTCAACAAGCTGTCGGGCGACAAGGCCAAAAGCTCCACTAATGGCCAAAGTACCAAACAACAACTTAAAAGCAGCCTACTCATACAAAAAAGATTGATTGTGTTTCTTTACCACTAAAGCAATAACGCAATTCTCTACTAATATTACAAAATCTATTGCTGCTCTATAAAGTAATTTTTAATCCGAAATAGCAATAAAACTTTTCGGAAAATAGTTGCCCAAAGACAACTTACTTGGCAACTATTTGATCCGAAAATGCAATATTTAAAGTTGGATAAATCTATCGTAAAACAGAATATTATAATTCTGACAATTTGAACGTTTCTTTCACGCGAACTCCTTTGTCGGTGCGTTGCAGTGTCGCACACTCATTTACGGGGTCGTGTTCAAAGAAAAGGATATAGTCTTCCTCTACGGCTTTATTGAGCAAAGCTTCTTTTTCTACCATTGTTTGAAGTGGGCGCGTGTCGTAGCCCATGACGTAAGGCAGTGGAATATGTCCTACCGACGGAATCAAATCAGCTGCAAATACGATTTTACGCCCTTTGTAAGAAATAAGCGGCAACATTTGTTTTTCGGTATGTCCGTCCATAAATAATATGTCAATGCCGTCAAATGGACTGGATTGAGGCGATACCATTTTCAGATGCCCGCTTTCTTGCATAGGCATAATGTTTTCTTTTAAGAAGCTGGCTTTTTCGCGTGGATTTGGACGCACAGCCCAATCCCAATGCGCTTCATTCGACCAGTATGTCGCATTTTTGAAAACCAGTTCGAGCTTGTCTCCATTATAAGCCACACCGCCGCCGCAGTGGTCAAAATGCAAGTGTGTCAGGAACATATCCGTAATGTCAGAAGCCTGAAATCCTGCACTTTTCAGGTTGCCGTGCAAGCTATCCGTTCCGTGCAAATAATAATGTGATACAAATTTAGCGTCTTGTTTGTCGCCCATTCCATTATCTATCAGTATCAGACGGTTACCGTCTTCTATCAACAGGCTACGCATCGCCCACGAACATAAATTATTCTCGTCAGCGGGATTGCTTTTATTCCAAATACTTTTGGGAACTACCCCAAACATTGCACCGCCGTCGAGCTTAAAATGGCCTGTATTGATGGTATGTAATTTCATTGAATTAAATTGATGTAAAAAATAAAAAAACACGACAGTGTTTCCGAAAAATACAGAAATACTGTCGTGTATGCAAATGTTTTGTTATAGCAATTTATTGATAAATTTTTCGTCTAATTTCAAATGTTTGATTGGCGAGAAGTGATTTACATTTTGTTGTTTAAGCTTCTCTACCAAACTTCTGATTTTAGCGGCTTTGGCTCGTTTGTTGTCGCCGAGTGCTGCTTTCAAAATCTTGATAAACAATGAAATATGCTCGCTGCTTTCCTTGCCCGTCAGACGGATTTGGCGTTGTATGCTGTTGATGGATTGGTTAAACAAATCGTAATCATTGAGCATACAGTATTGCAGTGTCAGGAACAATTTAATTTCAATTTGTGCCTGACCATATTTTTTAAGACTAAGGTCGTTGAGCATATTGTTCAGCCAACGTGCCGCCTCTTCGTAACGATCTGCATAGAAGCAACTTAAGGCACGATATACCACGTAAGTCATGTATTTTGGCAAGTCATTTGCGTCCGAATCGTATTCCGCAAAAAGCTGCTTGTTTTCTTCGTACAACAAATGCTCCGTATCGGCACGTACATGGCGGTCGATTTTGGTAAGCAAGAATTGCGCTGGATAGCTGTACAAACTGTAGTTGGCCAACAACAAACCTGTCTTAATATTGAGGTCTTCAAAATACTTTTCAGCCTTGCGATATACTTTGTAGTGCGTATAATATTCCAACTTCAAAAATTCAAATACTATTTTCAAGTTATAGTAAATGGCATCTAGATAGTAGGTTTCAAATATCTTTTCTACGTTGTTAAGAATATCCTCAATTGGCTCAGCATCAGCGGCTTCATTTTCATTTTTATCTACAAAAAGACGATGAAAAATGCTGCAACAACTCTGATACACATACAAGCGGTGCGACTGATACAAGCCACCCAAATTAGCGATTTCTTTGTTCAGAAGTGAAAGTTCGAACTTGTCGATGTCGCTACCCGTCATGGTATAGTTACCATATTTTTTGAAGTATTCTGCCAACAAATCTTCGGATTTGTCCACAGCCAACATATACGCCACATGGCGGTTGTAGAGCTGCGAATAAGTGAAATGGTCTGGCGTGTTGATGTGTAACTTCTTGAGTGTCTTATAGATAATTGTCAGCTCGTTCGACAAGTCATAATCGAGCAACTCCTTTTCCAGTTTCTTGAGTGTGGCAATAGCAATAGCGCGTTTCTTGGTAAAAACGATTTCACTAATGTTGGCCACTTTTTTAAGCAAATCCGTGCGCGGATTTTCCATTTGTTGGAGCAAATACTCCTCAATTTTTTGGTTCAGACGCGAACGCAAAGTATAGTATGCGTTGGTGTTTACGTCCAGCTCCTCCATTATTTTGGCATCAGACATTTGCTTTTCGCGAATATAACGCAGCAAATGCGCTGACTTTTCGGCGTTACTGGCCAACAACGAATCGTAAATGGCTACATAATCGTTGGCGGATAATTGCTTTATAATATTTTTGAGTTTAGCCATAACCTTTTAAGGCTTAAAAAATCTGTACAAAAAACGTATGAAAAGGAAAACCTCACCGATGAAAACGCCTTCACAACCTTACATCGGCGATTAGGGCATAATATTAGTAATTTCTTCAAAAATATACACAATTTAACGGCTATTTTTTTTACTTTTTTTTGAATATGGAGGTAATTGATACATTGATTCAGATGAAACATGATATTTATTTGCTATATTCCTAACCAATAAAGCTAAAAATTACATTGTTTTCAAAAGAATATTCGACACATATAGCAAAAGCGATTGGCTTTTATACAAAACCAACCGCTTTTAGGTATAATAAGAGATGTCGTTACTGCGTTATTTGCTGATAATCAACTCCCGCAATTCTTCTACTTCTTTTGTAATTTCGGCTACTACCTCTGGCGTAATCGCCACATTATTAGCAATGCCCAGTACTGTAATGTCTGTAATTTCGCCTGCGTCGCTGAGTTTGGTAATATCTGGAAGCGTATCGTTAAGCGCAGGATCCTTTATTTCTACTTTCGCAAAAGTACCTTCCATGATCTTGAGTTTGTCAATAATTTCCTTCAAATCCGACTCCGAATGAATTTTTTCTAGTGCGGAAATTAAGTATGGTAAAGTTTTTTTCTGGTAACCAATCTGTGCCATAATGGATTTATGTGCTTTGTGTTGCGTAGAATCCGCCATGGACTTAGGGAACGACTTGTTCACTTGCGTGGAAAGATACAGGCCTTCCGCCCAAGCTCCTGTGAGCATAATGGCCGCCACATCAGCGCGTTTATTTTTGCGCAAATAATCGTCTGCCGAATAATACACTTCGCGTACAATATTAATGAGCGAATCTCTATTTTTAAGATTAGACTCAAAGCGCGTCATCAACGATGTCTCATAGTTGTTTAGCATCGAAAGTTCTTCCGATAATTTTTTGGTTGAGGCCAAACGATTTACCGCATCTTGCACCTGAAAATAAGAACAAGTATAACCCAAATCCGCCATGTAAACACCCAAATTCAGGGCTTGTTTGGTGGGAGTTGCATAATAATTTGTTGCATGATTCGGGTTGCTAAGCCATTCGTGCTTGTACGAAACTTTAGACAAACTAAGTTGTGTTACCACGTCCACGGGTGATGGCAAATTTGAAATACTCGTTTCTAATTTCTCGGAAATTTCAGCCGTTTGCACCGTATCTAATTTTATTTCTTTAACGGCTTTTTGCTCGTTACTGCCGCCCGAACACGCCTGCAAAGCAGCTATTGCCGCCCAACTCAATACCAAATTACTAAATAAACGTCCCGTAGAAGTTTTCATAATATTTTTTTACGCAAGAGAAAACAGTAAGAGAATATTGCGCCAATCTATAAATAAATTTTGAATAGCCAATATATCTGTTGTAATTTTGTTTCTGTCGTCTGTTTTGAATTTAATTGACCAAACAATATTTTTTATTTTATTTTTCATAAAAATATGCAACATCATTCGCACCCACACAAAGAAGAGCATCTTACCAGTTCACAATTTATCACTGATGTTGTTATTGGTATGTCTGATGGGCTTACTGTTCCTTTTGCGCTTTCGGCGGGTCTTAGTGGTGCTGTCGCCAGTACGAACATTGTAACTACAGCAGGTATTGCCGAAATCGTGGCGGGATCTATTGCCATGGGATTAGGTGGCTATTTGGCGGGCAAAACCGAACAAGAACACTATGCCGCCGAACTCAAACGCGAATACTGGGAAGTGGAGCATTTGCCCGAACGCGAAAAAGCCGAAATACGCGAAATTTTTGCCGAATGGGGCCTTAGCCCTCATTCTCAAGAACTTGTAGTAGAAGAACTGGCCAAAGACAAAGATAAATGGGTGGATTTTATGATGCGCTACGAGCTTGGTCTCGAAAAACCCGACGTGAACCGTGCCCGCAAAAGTGCCCTCACCATTGGGCTTTCGTATGCTATTGGCGGTATTATTCCGCTTACGCCCTATTTCTTTGCACAAGACGCGCTGCATGGCCTGATGTATTCGTGTGCGGTGACGCTGTTGTGTTTGTTTGCTTTCGGTTATTTCAAAAGTAAAATGACTGGCCAGCCTCCTGTTTGGGGTGCTGTGAAAGTTACACTTATCGGTACATTGGCGGCAGCGGCGGCCTTTGCGGTAGCGCATTTTATAGAATAAAATCAGTCATTTACCGCCGCGATATTTTCAATTTACTATCCTTACTTATAATTACCAGATGCTCAATCCCTTTCGAAAATCATATAACGCAGAAGAGTTAGATATTTTTCGTTTTTTGCAAAAAGCAACACTTTTTAGCGAGCTTACGCAAGACGAATTGTATAACTTTCTGCCGTATTTGTATTTGCGCCAATACAAAGAAAATGAGGTTGTTTTTTTTCGTAACGACCCAAGTCAGGCCTTGTACATTATCCAAAAAGGCCAGATTTCACTTAGCATTACCCTAAGCGACAAAACCGAATATCTGACCAGTGTAAGTACCCATCAAACGTTGGGCGACAATTCACTTATTCCCAATGCCAAACGCATTTATAATGCCATCGTTACCAGCGAAGTAGCCGAAATGTATGTGTTGCCGCAAGCCAATTTATTGGCGGTATTTGAGCGCGACGCACGCATCAAAGCCAAAATGTACGCGGCACTTTCCACGTCTTACAATCAATATATGGTCAATTTGTTCAAAGCCTACCAATCATCTTTTGGTTTCTTTGATTTGAGTACGGCCTACAAATAATTTATTCCCGAAATTTCAGAAGTTAATGCCTAACTCCCTCACATACATCGCAGGCGCAGCCCTGAACCAAACCCCATTCGACTGGACAGGTAATTTCAATAACATTGCAGAAGCCATCGAGCAGGCTCGCCGCGAAAAAATAGCCGTTCTTTGCCTTCCCGAACTATGTATTTCGGGTTATGGCTGCGAAGATACTTTCCTTTCCGAATGGCTACCCGCCAAAGCCCTTGAGCAATTGGCCGACATCGTGCCACTGTGTCAGGGCATTACCGTAAGCGTAGGTTTGCCCATTCGCCTCGAAGGACTTACTTACAATTGTGCCGCTCTGATTCACAACGGGCAGTTATTGGGCATTTCGGCCAAGCAATTTTTGGCTAATGAAGGCGTGCACTACGAACCGCGTTGGTTTACGGCTTGGCCTACACACAAACGCATCGAATGGGAATGGCAAGGCCAAAAATATCCGTTTGGCGATGTAGTTTATGATGTAAATGGCCTGAAAATCAGCTTTGAAATATGCGAAGACGCTTGGCGCGGCAACTTGCGACCTGGGTTGGAGCATTGCGAAAAACACGGCGTAAAACTCGTCCTGAATCCGAGTGCTAGTCATTGTGCTTTTGGCAAAACCAAAATCCGTGAAAAAATCGTGGTCGGCGGCAGCCAGCAAATGAACTGTACTTATTTGTATGTCAATTTGTTGGGCAATGAAGCTGGCCGCATGATTTATGACGGAGAAATTATGATTGCGCAAAACGGCCATTTGGTGCAGCGCAACAACCGTTTTTCTTATAAAAATGTAAACTTGGTGAGTGCACCTGTGCACCTGACAGACGCGAGCCTTACGCCTGTTTTGCCGCTCAATGACGACGACCAAGACAAATTTACGGAGTTTGCCGAAGCCGTTCCGTTGGCACTTTTCGACTATATGCGCAAAAGCCACAGCAAAGGTTTTGTACTGTCGTTGAGTGGTGGCGCGGACTCGTCGGCTTGCGCCGTGTTGGTGGCCGAAATGGTACATCGCGCCTTAGCCGAAATCGAGTTGGAAGGCTTTTTGCAAAAAATAACGTGGCTGAATACCGAACCGTTGGCGGGACTTCATGGCGAAATCTTGGAAAAAGCCATTGTAAAACAGTTGCTTACGTGTGCGTATCAGGGTACGCGCAACTCCTCAGAAGATACTTTTGCTTCTGCTAAAAGCTTGGCCGATTCGGTGGGAGCTTTATTTTATGAATGGAAAATAGATGAAGAAGTAATTTCTTATACCCAAAAAATAGAAAATGCCATTGGCCGCGCCCTCACATGGGAACACGACGACATCGCCTTGCAAAACATACAAGCCCGTAGCCGTTCGCCTATCATTTGGCTGCTGACCAATGTGCGTAACGCCTTGCTTATCACCACTTCCAACCGCAGCGAAGGCGATGTTGGCTATGCCACAATGGACGGCGACACGTCGGGCAGTATTGCGCCGATTGCAGGCGTGGACAAAGATTTTATCCGTCATTGGCTCGTTTGGGCGGAGCAATATTTGGGCTATTATGGCTTAAATTATGTAAACAATTTGGCACCTTCGGCGGAATTGCGACCGCTGGAACGCGTGCAAACCGACGAAAAAGATTTGATGCCTTACCATATTTTGCGCGAAATAGAAGTGGTTGCCATTCGCGACCGCCGCTCGCCTGTGGAAGTTTACACCGCGCTTCGCACCCAAAATCTGGAAGATGACGTTTTGCTTAAAGCACACATTATCAAGTTTTTCAGGCTATGGACGCGTAACCAATGGAAACGCGAACGTATTGCGCCATCGTTTCATTTAGATGATTTTAATGTAGATTCGCGGAGTTGGTGTCGTTTCCCGATTCTGTCGGGCGGCTTTGAGCAAGAGCTGAAGGCATTGGAACGAATGTAAATTTTACACCCAAACCACAGGCTGGCATGAAAGAGATTTTGCAGAAAATTCGCAAGTTTGAAATACAAATTCGCAAGGTAATAGATACGCAAATGCAAGGCGATTACCATTCCGTTTTTAAAGGAACAGGGTTGGAATTTAATGACGTGCGCGAATACCAATACGGCGACGACGTGCGAACGATCGACTGGAACGTAAGTGCCAAAGGCGACGGAACGTATGTAAAAACATTCAAGGAAGAAAAAGAACAAACCGTATTTTTCTTGCTGGACGTGAGTGCCTCGCAGGAAATCGGCAACACGCAACGCAAAAAATTGGACGTTTGCCGCGAAATTTGCGGCGTGTTGGCACTGTCTGCCGTGAAGGAAGGTAGCCATGTGGGTGCGCTTTGTTTTTCGGATAAAAAAGAGAAATACATCAAGGCGGGCAAAGGCTTGCATTACGCGTACCGCATCATTACGAGTATTTTTACGCTCAAACCCGCTTCGCTCAAAACCAATCTTAACACGGCTATTTATATGGCGTTGAACATTATTCGCCGCCGAAGTGTTATCATCCTGATTTCTGATTTTATTGACCAAAACTACGAGCACGCCCTCAAAGCCTTAGCCCGTCGGCACGATTTGGTGATAGTACACGTAACCGATGCGCGTGAAACGAATTTTCCAAAACTGGGCATTATTCCCCTTTACGACAAGGAACGCGGTAAAACCGTTTGGGTTAATACCTCCTCGGCGCAGTTTGTGGGCGGCCTGAGTGAGCAGTTTAGCCAAAATAAAGCGCAGCTCGAATCGTTTTGTAAGAAAAATCAAATTAATTATGTGGCCATCAATACAACCGAGGAATATATTCCTGCACTTATCAAAATGTTTAGGATACGCAACAAGCGTTCTAAGGCTTAATTTGTGTTAAACGGTTTGTATTATTGCCAAAACTGCGATACATTTCGCAACGTTTTTTGTAGTCTATCCAATTAATTTTACTTTGAATCTGAAAACTGGTTATATATCTCGTAAATGGTTAGCGGCGGCGTTCTTGGCCAGTATGTTGGCTGTGAGCACTCCCACACAAGCACAACGCGCCCGCAAAGGCGACGTTTCGGCAGCTAATCGCACGGCAGCAGAAGAAAATTTTGTAGAGGCCATGAAATATGACCTACTCGAAAACTACGACAAAGCCCTCTCTTCGCTGGAAAAAGTATTGCAATACACGCCTGACAATGCGGCGGCGTATTTTAAAATGGCTGAAATTAAGTTGAAAAAAAATAGAGTGCCTGAAGCAGTCGCCGACGCGGAAAAAGCACTCAAGCTTGACGATTCCAACGCCTATTATTATACGCTTTTGGCGCAAATCTACGAAAAGCAAAACCGCTTTGCTGATGCGGCCAAAATCTACACGCAACTGACCAAGAAGTATCCTTCGGACATCGAATATTATTACTTGCAGGCTGGCGCGTACATCAACGATGGGCAATACAAAGACGCATTGAAAGTATATGACCGTTTGGAAAAAGAAACAGGACTAAGCGAAGAAATTTCGCGTTCGCGCCAACAGATTTATTTGCGCACCAACCGCCTCGACGATGCCGTAAAAGAAGGCCGTAAACTCATGGAATCCTATCCCGACGAGCCACTTTATCAGGTAAGTTTGGCCGAGCTTTTGGCCGCCAACAACAAAATAGAAGAGTCGGAAAAACTGGCAAAACAAACACTGGTGCAGTTTCCAGACGAGCCACACGCCCAACTGCTTCTTTCGGATATTTATAGAAGCCAAGGCAAAACCAAAGAAGCCAACGACTATTTGACGATGGCGTTTGAAAATGGGGAGTTGGAGGCTGACGAAAAAATACAAATCCTTGATATGTATCGTGTTAGAGGATTTTCTACTCCCGAAGAAAAAGAATTTGTATTGAAACTTTCGCGCATAATCGTCAGCACGCACCCGAACAGTAGCCGCGCTTTAGCCTCTTATGGCGATTTTCTGAAATTGGCTGACCAAAAGAAAGAAGCCCGCCAACAATATCTTCTTTCGGCCAAATTAGATGCCAACAACGATAATTTGTGGGCTAATATCGTGGAAACGGATTTGGAAAATAATGAGTTTGACAGCACAGCTAAGCACACGGAAGCCGCTTTAGAATATTTCCCGAATAATGTGGCCTTTTGGTATTACAATGGCTTGGCGCATTTGATTCAAAAAAATTATCTGAAAGCCATTACAGCCTTAGAACAAAGCAGACGTTTGGCCTTCGGCAATGATAAAATGCTATTGGACATTTACGCGCAACTCGGCGACGCGTATCATTCTACCAAAGACTACAAAAAGTCGGACGAATCGTATGACGCTGCGCTAAAAATTGACGATAAAAACGCCCACGTGCTGAACAATTACAGCTATTATCTGTCCTTGCGCAAAGACCATTTGGGCAAAGCCCGCAAAATGGGTGAAAAACTTGTAGAAATCGCGCCTAACGAAGACACGTATTTGGATACTTACGGCTGGGTGCTTTATGTGGACAAAGACTATACCGCCGCCCGAAAATATTTGGAAAAAGCCGCTCAAACCTCTAAAAGCGGCGTAGTAATTGAGCATTACGGCGATGTGCTTTACCAGCTCGGCGACAAAGAAGCCGCTTTGGTGCAATGGAAAAAAGCCAAAGAACTCGGCACGGAAGACGATGCGCGACTGAGCAAAAAGATAGCCGATAAAAAGCTATACGAATAAGAAATTTACATTGTTTGTAATAATAAAATGCCCCGCCAAATGTATGTCTGGCGGGGATTGTTTTTTGTGTTAAAATCAAACTGTTATTTCAAGTTTGGCAGTTGCTTAATGCCCATATTGAAAAGCGTAAATGCCTGAATATCTACATTTTCCTGAATGGTGGCGGCTACGGATTTGCCTGCGCCGTGTCCTGCGTTTACGTCTATACGAATCATCACGGGGTTTGCGCCGCTTTGTTTGTCTTGCAACTCCGCCGCAAACTTAAAGCTATGCGCAGGAACTACGCGGTCGTCATGGTCGCCAGTGGTTACCAACACCGCAGGATATTTCACGCCTTTGCGCACGTTATGCACTGGCGAATAGCCTTTTAGGTACTCAAACATTTCTTTGTTGTCTTCGGCTGTGCCGTAATCATAACCCCAGCCAGCTCCCGCCGTAAAGGTGTGATAACGCAACATATCCAACACGCCTACCGCAGGCAATGCCACTTTCATCAGGTCGGGGCGTTGCGTGAGGGTCGCGCCTACCAACAAACCGCCGTTTGAGCCTCCGCGAATCGCCAAGAAGTCCGAAGACGTGTATTTGTCTTTTATCAAAAATTCGGCTGCCGCAATAAAGTCATCAAACACATTTTGTTTGTGAAGTTTCGTGCCTGCATCGTGCCATTTTTTGCCGTATTCGCCGCCGCCCCGCAAGTTGGCTACCGCGTACACGCCGCCATTTTCCAACCAAACCGCGTTGGCAATGCTGAAACTTGGCGTAAGGCTAATGTTAAACCCGCCGTAACCGTACAAAATGGTTGGATTTTTGCCGTTAAGCTGTGTTCCTTTTTTGTAGGTAATAATCATCGGTACTTTTGTGCCGTCTTTGGACGTATAAAATACTTGCTTCGACTCGTAGTCTTCGGATTTGAAATCTACTTTCGGACGCTGATAAACAGCCGAAACGCCCGTTTTTACTTCAAATGAGTAAATCGTCGAAGGCGTGGTGTAATTGGTGAACGAATAATAAAGCGTTGTTTCGGTTCTTTTTCCACCAAAGCCGCTGGCCGTTCCCAAACCTGGTAATTCTACATTGCGCAGCAATTTGCCTTGATAATCAAATTGTTTGATAACCGAAACGGCATCTTTCATGTAATTGGCGAAAATATAACCGCCGCCTGTGCTGGGGCTAAGTACATTTTCGGTCTCGGCGATAAGGTCTGTCCAGTTGTTTTTTTCTGGTTTGGCCAAATCCACCACGATTACTTTTTTGTTGGGAGCTTGGTAATTGGTAGCTACCAACAAACGACCGCCTTCATTATCCAACACATCAAAATCATTTTCAAAATTGTCCACGAGTGTAATAATCGGGCTGTTTTGTTTCGTTAAATCTTTGATATACAATTCGTTGCCAGAAGTAGAGTTGGCCGCCGAAATCACTAAATATTTGCCGTCTTCGGTTACAGAACCGCCCACGTAACGACGTTTTTTATCCAAACCAAAAACAACTTGGTCGTCTTTTTGTGCCGTTCCTAATTTGTGGAAATACAATTTATGTTGGTCGGTTTTAGCCGAAAGTTCGCTTCCTTGCGGTTTGTCGTAGCTCGAATAATAGAAACCTTCGTTGCCGCGCCACGCGATGCCGCTAAATTTCACGTCCACGAGTGTCGCTTCTAATGTTTTTTTCGTTTTTGCATCAATAATCATGACTTTGCGCCAATCGCTGCCGCCTTCCGAAATGGAATAGGCGCAAATGTTGCCGTCTTTGGAAAAATCAACGCTGGCAAGCGAGGTTGTGCCATCTTTGGAAAAAGTATTGGGGTCAAGAAAAACCTCTTCTTTGCCTGCCGCATCTTTGCGATACAAAACCGACTGATTTTGAAGGCCGTCGTTTTTGTAGTAATACGTGTAGCTGCCTTCCTTGAACGGCGCAGAGATTTTCTCATAATTCCAAAGTTTTTCCATGCGCTTTTTGAGTGCGTCGCGGAACGGGATTTTTTCCAAATACCCGAAAGTAACTTTGTTTTCTTCTTTCACCCACTCGGCCGTTTGGGCGGAGCGGTCGTCTTCAAGCCAACGGTAAGGGTCAGCGATTTTTGTACCGAAATAAGTATCTACTTGCGTGCCTTTGGCAGTGGCAGGGTACGTGATTTTTGTTTGGGCGTTCATGGTCGAAATGCTACAAACCACCGCCATTGCGGTTGTTATTTTTCTCATTTTTAGGGTTGATAATTTTGTAAAAGGTAGTTGATAAATAATTGAAATTCAAGTTATTGTACTACAAGCCCATCGCGCATCGTAAGCGTGCGGTCGGCCATCGCTGCCAACTGGGGGTTGTGTGTTACTATTACAAAAGTTTGATTAAGTTCTTTGCGCAGCTCAAAGAAAAGTTCGTGCAATTGCTGGGCATTTTGTGAATCTAAATTGCCGCTGGGTTCGTCGGCGAAGATAATGGCGGGATTATTGACCAACGCACGCGCTACCGAAGTGCGCTGCTGCTCGCCGCCCGACATCTGCGAAGGCTTGTGATGTAGCCTATCGGCCAAACCCAAACGCTCCAGTAGTTCGGTGGCTTTGGCTTGTGCCTTGGCGGGTTCTGCGCCGCCCAAATACGCTGGAATACAGACGTTTTCTAAGGCCGTAAACTCTGGCAAAAGGTTGTGAAACTGGAATACAAAACCAATGTTTTTGTTACGGAATTGTGCTAAATCCTTGCCTTTCAGCCCCACGACTTCTTGGCCATTGATTTCCACTTTGCCGCCGTCGGGTTTGTCGAGTGTGCCCAAAATCTGCAAAAGCGTACTTTTGCCAGCCCCAGACGCGCCCACAATGGCCACAATTTCGCCCGTTTGGATACTTACGTCTATGCCGCGCAACACCGACAAATCGCCGTATTTTTTTTGTATGTTATTTGCTACTAACATCGTATATTTTTATATAATTCAAGTCTTTTTTAAGACGAATAAGTTGAATTTGTTTCTTTATTTTTTTGTTCCAAAAAGAAAAATATAATTGAGTTAAAAAAAGCAAAAAATACAATGCCTTTTTGTATCGAAAAGATATTTTCGGCCAAACAATTAACTGCAATATATAACACAAAGAAAAAGTAAAAAATACTTTTGTGTTTGTAGGCAAATATGAGCATATAAACGAACCAACTAATTAGTACAATTAAGCCCATTATTCCAGCATCAAGCATGGCTTGTAGATATTGATTGTGTGCATTGTAATTGTCGCGTTGGCCTAAGGTGAAATTACTCTTATTATAATAATTGGCTAAAGCATCATTGCCAGCACCTGCGCCATATCCCCACACGGGGCTTTCTTGAATAGTGGCAATAGCCGATTTCCAAATAAAATATCTGATTTCTATACTGTTATATTCGTCCACCGTTTGTGGTGTTACATTCTCAAAGTTTAAAGTGAATAATTGCTTGGTCATATGCGATAATTTTTCAGAACCAAACAATACACAAATCATTGATAATAAGCCAACTATTACAAATAGTATTGCTTTTTTATTTTTGTTTAGAATGGCCATGATACTGTAAATAACGGCAATGAGCATTAGCCCAATAATGGCAATTCGTGCATTTAAAAAGAATGTAAAAACAAGCAAATAACTTGCTATTAGTATGTTTTTTGTGTTAGTTTTTTCAGTAAAAAATAGTAAAAATAATATTGATAAACCTGTATGTAAGGCCACATAACCACGATGCAAACCAACAAAATGCACTAAACTTTGTCCTAAAAAAAACTCATAATGCCAATACGACCCCATAAGAGTATAGCTACGATAAACGCCAACTGCTATGCCCATAATTGGTAACAGACAACAGGCAATTACGAAAGCCCATAGCACAGAAGATATTTCTTTTTTGGAGAAATGTAACCCCGAAAAACAAACGGGTAAAAGCAGTAATGTAGCCTTTTTTTCTAATTCAAAGCCGTATGCTTTTGGGTTGGATGTCCATAATCCCGCAATAAGATATGCTCCAAAAAAGCTAGAAAGAAACCAGATATTTTTGTTTTTTAAGAAATAGTAACTCCTGTTTTTGATATGAAAAATAATGGTCGAAATAGCAAGAATAACAATTAACACACTATTTAAACCGACGAGCTTCGGGAGAGGAATTGTAAAGGCTATGGCTAATAATAAGTTGTGTTGTAGTTTTGGTAAAGAAAATAAAGACATTTAGATTGTTGGTTATAGAAATTTTATCAAATGATGTTGGTAAAATTTTAATGGTTAGCGTAGATGTATATTGAAATTAATTGTATTAAAAATATTTTTTGTTAAGCAATTCGCTCACAATCACGGCTTTACGCACCGAATTAGGATTGCGCAAAAGTTTGGCATACGGATTAGGCTTTTCAGCCGTATTATATTCTTTGAAAATAGATTTTTGGAAACTCTCCACCGCTTCGGGTTCTATGGATTCGTAACGTTGTACTTTGGCTTTGCGGCGTTTACGTTCTTGCTTGTATTCGCGTTCCGACACGTCCATATTTTCCGCTTCTATGTTGCGGTATGTTCCCGTATAGCTTTCTTGCTCAAGGTTTTGCGGTTGCGGCGAGTTTTGCTCTTGTATCTGTTTGAGCAGTTGCTCAAAGCTCACTTGCGGAACGCTGGCCTTTTCGCCTTGTTGCGAAGCGGCTTCTTCTTTTTGTTTCTTTTGCGCGGCGCGTATTTGTTTGAAAATAAAATACAAAATACCTAATACTATATAAATATACTTAACTTTAAATTCCATAACACAAAATGTTTTTGGTGAAATTATTTGTTTGAAAAATAGCCATAAAAGCCATTTTGCCCAATACAAATGTTACCAAAGGTACTAAAAAAGGATTTGTATGCTATTTTTACCGCCGAAAGTTTAAAGATATGGCCAAACAAAAGACCTCGTATTTTTGCCAAAATTGTGGCGCAAGTTCTCCCAAATGGATGGGCAAATGCCCTTCGTGCGGCGAGTGGAACACGTATGTAGAAGAAATTTTGCAGAAAGACGACGGCAAAACTTCTTGGAAAGCTGCCGCCACGGCTGGCCAAAGTTCGAGCCTACAAATCGCCAATAAACCCCGTCCAATCAACGAGATACAATATCAAGAACAGCCCCGCATTTCTACCAACGATGCCGAACTGAATCGCGTGTTGGGTGGCGGTATCGTGCGCGGTTCGTTGGTGCTGATTGGTGGCGAACCTGGAATTGGTAAATCTACACTGATGTTACAAATTGCGCTGAGCCTTAGCCACTTGAAAGTGTTGTATGTGTCGGGTGAAGAAAGTGAACAACAAATAAAAATGCGTGCCGAACGCATCGCGGCAGGAGCAAGTAACTGCTATGTGCTGGCCGAAACAGGTACGCAAAATGTTTTTAAACAAATCGAAACATTGCGCCCCGATGTGCTGATAGTGGATTCTATCCAGACGCTGCATTCCTCGTTTATAGAATCGGGGGCGGGTAGCGTCTCGCAGGTGCGCGAGTGTACGGCGGAGCTGCTCAAATTTGCCAAAGAAAGCGGAACGCCTGTATTTCTGATTGGCCACATCACCAAAGACGGCAGTTTGGCGGGGCCTAAAGTGCTGGAACACATGGTGGACACGGTGTTGCAGTTTGAGGGCGACAGGCATCTGACCTACCGCATTTTGCGCACTATCAAAAACCGCTTTGGTTCTACCTCCGAACTGGGAATTTACGAAATGTTGGGTTCGGGGCTTCGCCAAGTGAGCAATCCTTCCGAAATCTTGATTTCGCAGCGCGAAGGCGATTTGAGCGGCGTGGCGATTGCGGCTTCTTTGGAAGGAAACAGGCCGCTATTGATTGAAACACAGTCGCTTGTGAGTATTGCCACGTACGGAACGCCGCAACGCTCCAGTACGGGTTTTGATGCCAAACGCCTGAATATGTTGTTGGCGGTGTTGGAAAAACGTGGCGGTTTTAGGCTCGGCGGACAAGATGTGTTCCTGAATATTGCGGGCGGCCTGAAAGTAGAAGATCCCGCCATGGACTTGGCTATTTGTGCCTCAGTGGTGTCTTCGTACGAAGATGTGGCTATTCCGCAAAATGTGTGTTTTGCGGCAGAAGTCGGGCTTGGTGGCGAAGTTCGCGCTGTGAATCGCATCGAAAATCGCATTGCCGAAGCTCAAAAATTGGGTTTTGAGGAAATTTATATTTCGCGTTACAACCACAAAAGCCTTGACCCGTCGGCCTACCAAATCAAAGTAGTAACGGTTACCAAACTCAATGAAGTTTTTGAAAGACTGTTATAGACGAAAAGGCATTACTTGGGTAGTAATTTCTCGTAGGCGCGGCGCGCACTTCCTCGAAAATATACTTCGCCGCAATACGTGTAACCCAATTTGTCTAAAATGCGGAGCATCGGAATATTGTCAAAATTGGTATCTACTTTGATGCTATATGTTTGATTTTCAATAGATAAATTTTCTATCATTTTAAATAAATACGTAGCGATTCCTTTTTGCTTGCTGGCCGCAGAGGTTGCCACGCGGTGTATTACCACATATTCGCCTTCGCTGAGCCATTGGCCTTCGATGGTGTTGTAGGCGGGTTCTATACCAAAAATGATGGCCGCATAAGCCAAAATATTTGTGCCGTCTGTCAGTACATACGCCCAACCGTTGTTCAAATCTTCCTGAATGGATTGCGGGTTAGGGTAGCCGTCTTGCCATTGTCGGCTGCCATCTTGTTTGCGTTGGGCGATGGCTGCTTGCAATATTTCCCAAATAATGGGAAGTTCTGAATCAGTTGCTTTTCTTAAAATCATATAGCATTAAATGAACAAAACCGCCGAGATTATCAGCGGTTTTTCCTTTCTTAAAAATTACTGAATATTTCGTTTTATTTCGGTGATGTTGCCTGCGTTGTCGGTAACGGTGAGCACAAAATCGCCCGAAAGTGGCATTCCTTTTTGGCGCGGTTCGGCAAACAACAAATTCTGTTTGTGTTCGTAGGTCATCAGCAACCATTGGCCGTTGAGCATTGCCCTAAAACTTTTTATGCCCGACAAATTATCGTAAATGTGTACGCGAATGGCATTGCGCGAGATAACCGCAGGCTTGATTTTGGGCGGAATGGAGTCGGTTGCCAACCTGAAACGCCCCAGCGATTTGGTCATAAAACTAATGGCATCGCCTTCCCAAATTCCCCCGACATATTTTAATTTTTTGGAGAAAGTTTCCATATAAACCGCCGTTTTGCTGCGGTCGAATACTTCTTTTACGGGTTTAAAGCCCAATTTCATGGCACTGATAAGAGGAATCAGCGGGTTGTTAATGGTAATGGTGCCTTCAGGTTCGTTGTGTTGCATTTCCAAATACAGCGTGTCGAACAGCACTATTTGTTTGGTTTGTAGCCTGAGCGCACCCAACAAAAATTGTAGGCTTTTGTTCGGGGGAATTACTTGTTTGAAATGAAAACGATACAAAGTAACCGTGTCCGAGCGCACCGAATCGGGCAAACCGCGTCGCATATCCCACAAAAACACTGCTTCTTTTTCTTTCACGTAGCTAAGCGGGACGCGAAATTGTTTTTTGCCCGAAAAAAGCGTTAAGAAATCTTTTTTGCTATTCAAAACACTCATTTTCAGTGTATTTTCAAAAAGTTGATGCTTTTGCAAACGCGGCTTTAGCACGCCCAAAACAGGCGCAAGTTTGAGGTTGGGTTTTGGGTTTGCGCCCTGCAACATTACGTTGAGGTGTGTGCCGTTGCGATTTGCGTCCCAAGCACTAATCATAAGCGTATGCGGCAACGTGTCTTTGATGGTAATATAACCCATTTTGTCGTCGTCGCGTTCGGGTTTTTCGGGGTGGCCGTCGGCCAAATAACAACGCTGAAAACGCTCCCCTGAAATTCTATAATGCTCATAATCAATGAGTACATTTATTGTTCCCGACTCATCGAAATGGAAAGTTTCGAGGCTGTGATAAAAAACTTCTCGGCCATCCAAGCGCACTTCCAAGCAGGTAATGCCCGCACGTTGCGAACCGTTGTTGATGCGGTCGCGCACGACAACTTCCACCCCAATTTTGCCGTGTACTTTCACGGGTTTGGCGATGGCGTATTCGTCTTGGTCGATGCGTTTGGTAAAAAATTCGGCACGGCCAAAAGCATCATTTACGCGGGCGTTGATGTCAAGGGTTTTAATGGCCATTTTCCCGAAATAGGGGCGTTGCGTATCGGTAATTTCCTTAAACCCAAAAAGCATTGGGTTTAGAATGTTATTCAACGAATCCCGAATTTCAAAATGCAGGTGCGGGCCGCCCGAACCGCCCGTATTGCCCGAAATGGCAATTACTTCGCCTTTTTTGAAGTTAATTTCATTTTTGTTGGGAAATAAATCTATCTCGAAAGTTTCGCGTTCGTATTGGCGCGAACGCACGTATTCGGCCAATGGTTCTGAAAATTCTTGCAAATGCGCATAAACCGTCGTCAGGCCGTTGGGGTGGCGCAAATAAATCACATTGCCGTAGCCGCGCGTATCCACTTCCACACGCTGCACGTAGCCATCGGCGGCAGCGTACACAGGCAAGCCGCTCGCCCAACCCGTCCGAATATCCAAACCGCCGTGATAGTGGTTGGTGCGCAACTCGCCCATGTTGCCAGTAAGGGAAGTGGCTTGGCCAGGGTTGATGGGATACATAAAATAGTTTTGGGGATAGCGCGAAACCATTTGCGCTTGAGCCATATTTACACCTAACCAACAGAAAATCAACAAAATAGCTCTTACCGAATACTTCATAATAAGCAGAAAAACCCCAACAGCAAAACCGCTGACATACAGGGCTTTGCCGTTGGGAAATATGAGAAAAAAGTAAGTTTGAAAGAAATTTAAACTACCTACAAAATCAGGATTTTATTTTACCAAAAAGTCGAGCATTACTTCGCCCTCGATGGCCGCTTCCAATCGGTCGCCAATCTGCACGGGTGCAACGCCTGCGGGTGTTCCCGTAAAAATAAGGTCGCCTTTTTTGAGCGTAAAGAATTTGGACAAATACGAAACGATGTAATCGAAACGATACATCATCATTTGCGTATTTCCTTGTTGGCGCAACTGGCCGTTTACATTCAAACTAAAGTTAATATTTTGCAAATCAGTAAATTGACTCACTGGCACGAAATTAGAAACAGGCGCAGAACCATTAAAACCTTTGGCAATTTCCCAAGGCAAGCCCTTTTCTTTGAGTTTTTGTTGCAGGTCTCGCGCCGTAAAGTCGATGCCGATGGCCAGTTCGTCGTAGTATTTGTGGGCAAATTTTTCGTCGATGTGCTTGCCTTCTTTGCAAACTTTGAGCACGATTTCTACTTCGTGGTGAACGTCTTGGCTGAAATCAGGGTAATAAAAAGGCGCATTTTCGCGCAAGAGAGCCGTGTCAGGTTTCATAAAAACCACTGGCGATTCTGGGCGTTCGTTGTTAAGTTCTTTTACGTGGTCGGCGTAATTGCGGCCTATGGCAAATATTTTCATGGTACACAAAACAGAACAGAAAGACACTGGTGGCCAAGTGCTTGGCGCGTGTTTTTTGTTCAAAATTTTAGATGAAACAAACGTTTACTTCGATAATAGGCCAAAGTTAGGGGCTTTTGGGGGATAATGTGCCAAAAAATCAAAAATTAAGGTAAATTTAGGGATAGTCGATCCTTAAAATAACAACCAAAAAAGGGAAATGGGTTTTGCATTGTTTTTTTGTGAAATCGTTCTGTGAAGAGAAGTCTTGAGACTGTAGTGTTTCTTGTTAAAATTATTTTATAGGGCTAAAAAAGGATTGTTTCTCTAAATAAAATCAGGTAGTTGTCGTTTTTTTTGTACAAATTCGCGTTTTATAACGAGGTGTATTCTGCCGAATTATTTATGAGTTATTGCTACGAATATCCGCGCCCAATGGTTTGTGTTGATGCGCTTATTATCAGGAAATTATCTGAAAATTTGCAAGCAGAAGTGCTATTGATTCAGCGAAAAAAAGAACCATATAAAGGTACGTGGGCTTGTCCTGGTGGCTTTTTAGAAATGGAAGAAACGCTCGAAGAGGGTGCAGTCCGCGAATTGAGAGAGGAAACAGGCTTGGAAGGTATTGAACTAACACAATTTCATGCTTTTGGCGATTTGCATCGCGATCCAAGAGGCCGTAACATTTCTATTGCGTTTTATGGTTTTGCCACTGTGCAACATCAACCCCAAGCCGCCGACGATGCAGCCAATGCAGCATGGTTTGCTGTAAATCAGTTACCAATATTGGCGACAGACCATGACAATATTATCGAAAAAGGACTCAAAGCCGCAGGAATAGAAGGCTTTTATTATGAGAGATAAAAATATTATAACTTGTTTGTTGGTAGTAATGCTGTGGGCGATTGTACAAAATACAATGGCTCAGCATACGGCTGCCAATATTCCTACCAAACGAATGGTGGAATATTATGACAAGGCTAAACATAAACCCAAGCAAGTTTATTTTGTAATGCAAAATAAGCCCAGCATACAACACGGCGATTTTGTGGAGTATTACTATAATGGCCAAACCAAAACGCAAGGCCAATATACCAAAGGCAAAACGACGGGTTATTGGGAGTATTTTTATGAAAACGGAAAACCCAAAATGAAGGGCACGCTGCGTAATGGCGTGCAACAAGAATCTTGGAAATATTTTTATGAAAATGGCAAATTGAGCCGTAAAGGTATGATGCGCGATGGCCAAAAAATTGGTCTTTGGGCATTTTATTATGAAAATGGAAATGCCAAGAGCGAAGGCATTATTGAAGACGGCAAAAATGAAGGCCTTTGGACGTATTATTACGAAAATGGAAATAAAAAAGCAACTGCGCTTTATGTGCGCGGGCGTGGTTTTTATAAGGAAGTCTATGATACTGGCGAACCCAAAATGCAAGGCATTATTGACAACGGGAAGAGCGATAGCCTATGGCAGTATTTCCATGAAAACGGAAAACTCAAAGCCGAAGGTTTGGAAAAAAATGGCGTAAAACAAGGGAATTGGCGATTCTATCATGCAAATGGCGTGTTGGCTAGCGAAGGTGCATATAGCAATGGCGAGCTAGACGGCAACTGGAAATATTATTATGAGTCGGGCAAACTCAGTTCGGAAGGCCAACAGCAAAAAGGACAAAAACAAGGCCATTGGCGGCTGTATTATGAGTCTGGTAAATTCATGGGCGAGGGCTTTTTTGAGAATGGAAATGGGCCTTACAAAGAATATTACGACAATGGTAAATTACGGATAGAAGGATATTTGCAAAATGGCAAAAATCACGGCCTTTGGACCTATTATTATGAGGATGGCGTAGTAGAAGGTCGTTGCGAATACCTCAATGGCGAAGGTTTGTATAAAGGAATGTACCGAAACGGCACAATCAAAATGACTGGCAAGCTCAAAGATGGCCAGAAAGTAGGGCAGTGGTCATTGTATAACGAAGATGGTTCATTTGCAGGCTATTACAAAACTTTTTATAATAAAGAATTGCCTGTAAGTAAACATAATCCGGCTCCTGCCGATACGGTGAAGCCACTTCCTGTGGTACACGTAAAACCGACGGGAAAGCCTGATTTTATTCAAAAGAAACGTTTGCCTCGCTATTTTGTAAAACGCATCAATGAGTCGAAAGGGTTAATGCTTTCGTTCAATCCGCTGCCGATTATGTTCAATGAATTGCCCATCAGTATAGAATATTATTGGCATGAGCGTTTGGGTTATGAGTTGCGTTATACGGTTTTGCGCAATCCGTTTTTTAGCGAACATGGTGGCACTATTCAGCCCGATAGGTTGTATAAAAATGGCTTTAATGTAGATTTCAGACAAAAACTTTACCACCCTAATGGAGGCGCAGGTAGTTTTTATATTTCGCAGGAAGTGCGTTTCTCGCAGGTAGATTATTCGGCGAAAGTAACAGAAATGACAGACTCTTTAACCTCTTATTACAAAGAGTATAAGGCCAATGAAACTAGGATAGAGTTGGCTGTTACGGCAGGGAATCGCCTTTTTTGGACATTGAGTCGGCATTTAACGCTTTCCGCGGATATGTATGCAGGCATTGCGGCGGCTTATCGCCAAACGAATGTCCCTGATGCATTGGTTTTTCAGCAAGTGCGCACCAGCAAATATTCGTTTCCGTTACGCTTTGGTTTTTCGATCGGCTTGCTGTATAGCAAACATGGTGTTTTTGATTAAAAATAATGGTCTAATAGACTATTAGTTTGTTTTTATATGAAAATAGGACTTTTTTTCGGCTCTTTCAATCCCATTCATATTGGGCATTTGATTGTAGCCAACACGATGGTAGAAACCACTGATTTAGACCGTGTTTGGTTTATTGTTTCGCCTCAGAATCCTTTCAAGAAACAAAAGGATTTGCTGCATGAGTTCGACCGCCTTGATATGGTCGAAAAAGCCATTTTTGATAATGCTAATTTTTCAGTGTCGGACGTAGAATTTGCCATGACACGCCCAAGTTATACCATTGATACGCTATTGCTTTTGCGCCAAAAATACCCAAAACACGATTTTGTTTTGATTATTGGCGGGGACAATTTGGCCGATTTTCCGAAGTGGAAAAATGCCCAACAGATACTTGATGAGTTTGGCTTGTATGTGTATCCGCGTCCGCAGTCGAAGCCTTCGGATTTGCAAATGCACGAACGCGTACGCATGGTAGAAGCACCGCTGCTAGATATTTCTGCTACGTTTATTCGTAAATGTTTGCGGTTGGGTGCATCTGTCCGCTATTTAGTGCCGCAAGAAGTAGAGCATTACTTGCTTCAGAAGAAATTTTATTTGTAAATACCTCCTTTTTTCTGCGTCAAAATGTGTTTATTCGCGCCCCCAAATGGGCTGGGCGAAAGCATTGTTTTGTCTTTATTTATTAAAAACTATTTATGATATACCTAATAATCAGCATTTTACTAACAAGTTCTTTTTTTGTTATTTTTAGTTTGTACCAAAAATACAATGTTTCTACGATACAGGCTTTAGTGATAAATTATATCGTTTGTCTTATCGAAAGCTTGTTTTTTATTGATGATATGAGTGCCGTAGAACATTCGGTACGAAATGCCTCCGAGTGGATAGTTTGGGGCTTAATCTTAGGTTTTTTATTTATTTCGATATTTTATTTGGTGGCTCTCACCACCCAACGCATTGGGCTTACGGTGGCCTCTGTCGCCGCCAAAATTGCGATGGTGATGCCTGTGCTTGCCGCTATTTTTATTTTTAGAACCGCCGAACATTACACTTGGCCTAATTATTTGGGGGTCGTGTTGGCTATTGCGGCGGTGGTGTTGGCTTCCGTGAAGGAGCAGACGGCGCAACAGCAATCACAAATTCCTGTTTGGCAAATGGTACTGTTGCCTGTGGGCGTTTTTGTGGGCAGCGGCATGATAGACACGCTTTTTGCTTATACTAGTAACACGCATTTGCATTCGGATGCGGACAGGGCATTATTTTCATGTACTTTGTTTGCGATGGCGGCTTGCTTGGGTGTTGCTTGGGTTGGGATTCGTCTGGTAACTGGGCAAGAAAAATTGGCTTTGCGCAATTTGGTGGGCGGTTTGGTGCTGGGGATTCCTAACTATTTTTCGGTTTATTTTTTGCTAAAAGCCTTGCACGCTTACAACAATGATGGTGCGTTTGTGTATCCTGTGGCCAATATTGGTGTAATTTTGGTTTCGGCGGTGGTGGCCATGTTTGCTTTCAAAGAAAAACTTCTTTTGCTGAACAAATTGGGCTTGGCTTTGGCGGTGCTGGCCATTGTGCTGATTGCGTCCTGATTTTCTGAAAGTGTTATTACTTATCAAATAAAAACCTATTACATTAGCCGCCATAGCTAGTCGATTGTGCGGCTTTTTTTTAGATAAATTTTGTAAAATGGTGAAATAAAAACACCAATTTGCCCCAAATCACATGAATATTATTGAACAAATAGAACAAACTGCCGAATTTTTGCGCGGCAAAGGGATTACAGCTCCAGAAGTAGGCGTAGTGTTGGGTACTGGCCTTAATGCGTTGGCCGAGCGCATGGAAGTAGAAGTAAGTGTAAGCTATTCCGAAATCCCCAATTTTGTACCTGCTACGGTGGCGCAACACAAAGGCCGCTTGCTGTATGGTACGATTGCAGGGCGCAAAGTCTTGTTGATGCAAGGCCGCATGCATGCGTACGAAGGTCATACTTTTCAGCAAATTACGTTCCCGATACGCGTAATGAAATGGCTGGGAATCAAAACTTTATTATTGTCTAATGCGGCAGGTGCATTAAATCTTTCTTACAAAAAAGGAGAAATAATGTTGCTCAACGACCACATCAATTTGCTGGGGAGTAGTCCGCTGGTAGGCAAGCATTTAGACGAGTTTGGCGATCGTTTTCCAGACATGAGCCAACCTTATTCGGCGGATTTATGCGATAAAATCAAGCAAATAGCACAAAGTAAAGGTATTGCTATACACGAAGGCGTGTACGTGGCCGTGCTTGGGCCTCAATTGGAAACCCGCGCGGAGTATCGCTTTTTGCGTATGATTGGCGCGGATGCGGTGGGCATGTCCACAGTGCCAGAAGTGATTGTTGGGCATCAGATGGGATTGCGTTGCGCAGCGATTTCGGCACTTACCGACGAGTGTGATCCTGATAATTTACAATCTGTAAACATAGAGGAAATTGTGGCAGTGGCTGCGCGAGCCGATGTCTTATTGGCCGAAATTTATAGCCAACTTATTGCATTATGTTAAATAAGTGCAATGAGTGTGCTTTGTTATGGCGAAAAAATTCAACAAAATAACATAAACTTTGTGCGGTCTCGTATGAGTTTATTGTTTTTTGTTGTATTTTCGCGGATATACATTTTTTATTGTAGTAGTTTTTTTACTAAAGAGGAAAGTTTGATAATTTTAATTGATTAACAAAAATGACACATAGCATTCCAGAGGACAAACTCAGGCTTATTGCTGAGATGGACAAAAAAATCGGTGAATTTATGCAGAAGCGTGCCGATGTGGTTAATCGCATCATTTATGAAACATCTACGCTCAAAACTGGCGATTTTGTGAAGATTTATGATGGCGAGACTTACGTTTGTACAGGTTCGGTAATTCAGCCTCTTTTTTTGAAGCGAAATGGTATCATTACCTACCGCGTAAAGCGCGAAGACGGCGAGATTTTCACAAATGAAAATTACCGTTTAGTAAAAATTTAATATGAATTATTGAAGCCCAATCACATATTTTTTTATGTAATGCGATTGGGCTTCAAAGCCTTAACTTGCTTTCTTTTGTAAAGTATTGGCCGCAAGCCCTGCCGCCGTTACGCTCAAGACGATGCCCACCAATGCCCCGATTATGGGTATCAGTAACAAAAAATTCCAAACTATACCGTTGGCAATAGCCAATCCCTTGTGCTTTTTAGTCCAGGCCATGCTGTCCTTGCCGTTCAGCCCATGAAACTCGTGCCGATAGTCGAGCATAGCCGCACCCCAAAAGTAAGAGTCCACGGTTAGCAGCAGCAATGGCGTGAAAATATTGATAATCGGGATAAAGGCGATCACAAAACAAGCTGCTGTCAGGAATAATTCGGCTACAAGGCTACGCAAATTCATGTACAAACTACGCATAAAATTATTCCAAAATACGCGTATTCCTGTTGGGCTTTTTTGTTGTGTATCAATCTCTTGTACTTTCTCGGCGATAATGGAAAGTAGGGGCGAAAACAAGGATAGCACAAAGTATTTGTAAAATTTGAGCATGAGCGTTATTATCGGAATGAGCAACAATACTATCCCAATTTGCTTGAGCAAACCGCCTTGCCAGAGGTTTTCTCCAAACCACAAAAATAAGTAATTGTTCAGTGCATCAGCCAGCCACCAAGCTGCATAAATTCCTGATAACCAGAGTATTATACTGAATAGCCCAGTCCATAATACAAAATGCCAAAGTCTGTGTTGGGAAATAAAAAACCATGCTTTGGGATAGCTGCGTATGCCTTCAATAAAATCGTCTATAAACATTTTTCGGGTTTAAAAAAATATTTGAAATTTTATAAAATAAACAAAAAATCGTAATGAACCAATGGTTTTTGGCGTGCTTTTCCTATTTTTTCGGCGGCTTTTCTGCATTGTATTCCGCCTTGCCAATGGCTAGCACTTGGCCATTTTCTTGAGCTATGCGCAAATATCTCCTTTCTGAAAATCTTCGTTCATACGCACCACACCGATTGGCAGAATACTAACAGCTTTGTTTTCAGAGGTTAAAGCCGTTGTTGCACCTTCATTGATGTAAATAATACCTTTGGTGTAGCCTTCTGTATGGGCAATCCAGCGTTTTGCGGGGCTGCTGTGGGTGTTTGTGGAACAAAAAATGTACCAACTGGTTTTCCTTGCAAAATTTGTTCGACGACGGTAGGTTGTTTGCCATTCGCGATGTGTACAGCAATGCCCAAACGCGCTAATTTTTTGGCTGTATTGCTTTTGGTAATCATACCGCCACGCCCTGCACCTGATTTTTAGCTAGAAATGAAGGCAGAAAATTTAACTTATTAGGCTCTATTCGGCTGATTAACTGTGCGTTAGGGAGGAGGTAGGCGCGTTGTAAATGCCATCAACGTTAGCCAGGATAAGTACGGCATCGGTCATGGCTGTAACAAGGCCTGCCAGTTCGTCATTATCCGTAAACATAAGTTCTGTTACAGCAATAACATCATTTTCGTTGACAATAGGCGCAATATTTTGTTTTGAAAATGCGTTAAAACATTGCTGCATGTTTAGATAATGAAGCCTATCTCTGAAATATTCTTTGGTTACTAATACTTGAGCACAATGCAGATTTAGTTTGGCAAAGCCTTCTTGGCAGGTTTTCATGAGTCGCACTTGGCCAGTAGCAGCCCAAACCTGACGTGCTGCGACAGGCTCTTGATGTTGGGCAAAAGGCTTACGCCCTTCTGCCACTGCTCTCAAAGAAACCAGAATGATTTCGTAGCACCAAGACTTGACAAGGGTAATTTGCGCCATTGTTTAGGTATCTAATTAACCATTGGTTGTGGTGGGTACATTAGATCCAACTTTGATAACAATTCTTTTATAGGAAAGCATATTAAATGAAAATATAAATAAAATAGCGGATTTTTTTTGATTGAAACACAATATAAGCGACAATCTACTATTAAAAAAATATTAAGAAATGATTAAAGAAAATTTTGTACTATGAAGAATGATACAATTATTTTACTACAGTGTATATTGTGATATATTTTATACTATATTTATTTGTATTGCAAATAAATATAAGTTTTTGTGTTGATAATCAGTATGTTGTAAGATATCGTTTGTTTGATATATTGCAAAATAAAAATACATTGGCTGAAAAAAATGCAGGATTTTGTATTGCTTTTGTGAAATCTGCTACCTATCTTTGAAACCTTCTTAACTATCAAAAATGTGCGCTAACCCTAACAAACAGAAAGTATGATGAGAAAAAGATTACTCATTATGGGCCTGTTTATCCTTGCATCGTTGGCTACCTTCGCTCAGAATGGTAAGTTGGCGGGCTACATATTGGATAAAGACAAACAGCCTGTTCCCTTTGCGACAATCAAAGTTATGTCAGGTGGACAACTCAAAGGCGGCAATCAAGCCGAACTTAATGGCCACTATTCGGTATCACCTCTAACGCCAGGTTCTTACGACGTGGAGGTTTCGTGTGTTGGTTATCAGACCAAACACGTACGAGGCGTTGTTATCAATTTAGAGACAACAACCTCTCTTAATATTACACTTCCTACTGATGCAGAAATTTTGCAAGTAGTAGATGTTGTGTACGAACGCCCATTGGTTGACAAAGACCAGACATCGGGTGGTGCGAAACTCACAGCCAAAGACATTGCCAAAATGCCTACGCGTAGCGTAAACTCATTGCTTTCTACGCAGGCAAGTGTTATGTCTGCTGATGATGGTGCTGGTATTAGTGTGCGCGGTAATCGTACTGGTGATAATATCGTTTTTGTTAACGGTGTTCGTCAATATGGTGGCTCAAACCCTCCAGTGGAATCTATCGAAGAAATTTCGTTGATTACTAGTGGTGTACCTGCTCAGTATGGTGATGCCTTAGGTGCTGTTATTAACATTACTACTAAAGGTGCTGCGGAGAAAACTTCGGGTAGTGCTTTCTTGGAAACCTCACGTCCGTTTAATAAATGGAATCAAGAAGTTGGTGGTGTAACTCTTACAGGACCACTGGTTAAACGTAAAGCTAAGTTGGACTCAACGGGTGCTGTGAAAAGTAATGCAGGTACATTGCTTGGTTATTTTGCGACTGTACAGTTTAATCATAGCCGCGAAAGCAATCCTTCTTACACTGATTATTGGAAAGTAAAAGACAGTGCTTTGGAATTGATGAAGAAAAATCCTATTTTCTTCTCGTCTGAGGCCTCTAACTTCCGCAGTGTTTCGGATACATTTTCTCTTAAACAATTTGAGAAAGTGAAATATCGCCCGAATAGTGCCAGTGGAGGTGTTCAGTTGAATGCAAGTTTTGATTTTCAACCAACTGAAAATTCTATTTTGACTGTTGGGGGTAACTTCAATTATACCAATTCGCGTAATTCAGCAGGTTTGACTTACAACGTGTTTAACTATGATAATAACGACCAAAATATAACGTATGACTATAATGCGTTTGTTCGTTTCCGTCAGACATTTAAGCATATCGGTGGTGCTGATGCGAAAAGTGCTTTGGTGAAAAATATTTTCTATCAAGTGCAAGCGGATTATTCTAATGTAACTAACATTACGCAAGACGCTGATTTGAAAGATAAACTATTTCAATACAGCTACTACGGTAAATTTAAAGATAAAAAAGCGTTAGCTGATTTTGATACAACAACTAACCAAGGTTGGGCGTTGGCATCAAATTTTGGAGATACACTTAGCTTAGTGCATAATGATGGTACTACGGAAAGAATAGCTTTGGCTGGTAAAAAATACTATGTAAAAGGAAGTAGCATTTTGCAGGGTTTTGTCAGCGATAATGATCCGCTTAACTCAGGCTTTACTTTTACGCCTGATGGCCCGAATGCGATAGGCGGTCGTTACAACACGATTATTCAAGATTATACAGGAGGCTCTTTTTACAATCTGGATGCTCTTTCTGTTTTGGGCGGTGCTGTGAATGGAAACGGTATTTATATGGGTTCTATGTATCAATCAGGTCTTAATGGTAATATAGCTGGAACAGATGCTATTATTTCAGGGTCAGGATCTGATTATACCTTGGGTCAGCAAACAACTCGTTATCGCAAGACAAACCAAGAGCAATACAGAGCATCATTGCAAGCGGGTTTTGATATTAAAAATCACTCAATCCGTATTGGTGGTGAATTTGAACAAAGAGTTTCATCTCAATTTGCTGTAAGAGGTAATTTGTGGCAAGCAGCCAGAAACCAAGTGAATACTCATATTTCTACAAGTTTGTTGACTGCGGTAGTGGATGAAAATTCTCTTAAGCACTTGGCTGATGGTAGCATCTTGGTAAGTGGCGAGAACCTTGCTAATGCAGCTCTTCAGACCACGTTTGACAAAAATTTAAGAGCAAAGCTCAGTCAGGTAAGAGGCAAAGAAGTGGCAATTAATGAGTTGATTAACATAGACGAAATTGACCCTAATTTATTGTCGTTGGATATGTTTAGTACTTCAGAACTTTATTTGAGCAATACTAGTCCTTATACTACCTATCAGGGGTATGATATTTTTGGCAATAGAAAAAGAGGTTCTAAAGGCAATGCAGCTTTTTATAATTTCTTTACAGACCAAACCTACATGGATGCATTCCGTCCGAATTATTTGGCTGGCTATATCCAAGACAAATTTGAAATCAATGACTTGATTGTTAATGTTGGTTTGCGTGTGGATAGATTTGATGTGAATCAACCTGTTTTGAAAGACAAATACTCTTTCACCAATTTACAATTGGTTGGCGAAACTGATTTCTCTCAATTTAGTAACAAGTCTCCTGTTAAACCAGGTAACGTGGGTGATGATTGGGCAGTGTATGTTAGTTCTAATCCTGATGGTGTAGAGCAAAGCAAACTAACTGTGGTTGGCTATCGCAATGGAACTACATGGTATAATGCCAATGGGACAGAGGATAATTCTATTCAGCAGAAAATTATTGCAGGTACTGCTTATCCTTTTTTTAACACCAATAGTTTGAGTGAAAGTGCTAAATCTTTGCAACAAAATAGAGGTATTACTGTAGATGCATTTAAAGATTTTAAGCCTCAAGTGAATTTTATGCCTCGTGTTGCGTTTTCGTTCCCTGTATCAGAGCAAACAAACTTTTTTGCTCACTATGATATTCTTACGCAACGCCCTACGCCAGGTTTTAATTATGCGAGTCCATTGCAATACTATAATTTGAGACAATTGTCAGGTGTTCAGACGCTTGGTAATCCAGATTTGTTGCCACAAAAGAAAATCGACTATCAAGTTGGTTTTGATCAGCAAATAAACGATCGTTCAGCTCTTAAATTAACGGCATCTTATAGCGAGATTAAGGACTTGATTCAGATTGTCAACGTAATAGGCGCTTATCCTACTGCTCAGTATCGTACTTACGGAAATCAAGATTTCACGACTGTAAAGAGTTTGAGTTTAGAATATACGCTTCGTCGTTCGGAAAATTTCCAAGCATCGGCAAGTTATACGTTGCAATTTGCAGAAACATCAGCTTCGGATTTTGCAGGCCGTTTGTTGCAAACTTCTACACCGACGCTTCGTAACGTTGTAGCATCTAATGATGATCAACGTCATGCTATCAAACTTAATTTGGATTACCGTATCAATAAAGGTGATGCAACTTCTGCTTTTGGTAAAATATTTGAAAACATGGGTGTAAATGCAACATTCTATACTGGTTCTGGTTTGCCATATACTGCTAACAGTGCACAATGGGGTGCTAATGACCAAATCAAGGGCGGTATTAACTCTAGCAGACTTCCTTGGAACAATCGTACCTCTTTGCGTATTGACCGCAATATTGAATTTGCTCAAGAAGGAAAGAGAAAGAAAATTTTGAATGTTTATTTGTATATTCAAAATGTGTTTAATGCTAAAAACACATTGAATGTCTATGACCGTACGGGTTCGGCAAGTGATGATGGTTTCTTGTCTTCTGATTATGGTAAACAAACGGTAGCCAGCACGTTGCCTAGTCCTGAGGCTTATGTTATGTATTATAATATGGCATTAGCTAATCCAGATTTTTATGTTACTCCACGTAGAGTAAGGATTGGTTGTTCATTTAGTTTTTAAATCTTAACCAAAACCCTTTTCAATCATGAATAAACGTAGTTATTTGCATGGAATTGCCCTTGCGCTGATGCTCTCAATGGGAGCTCAGGCAAAAATGGCACCAACACAGAATAATAATTCTAATAATCCTCCCAAGCCTTCGCCGTCTTTACCTACTGATGTGGTAATTCCTACTTCGGAGTGTAGTCGTGGTACGGCAAGAGCGGAGCTTGATATCAATAACGTCCGCACTTTGTTGCTGAATAGAGGCGATATGTTTTGGGACGGGGCTTCAAGCCCTCGTTACGAAGTACCTAAAGTTACTGATCCTGCTCAACCTCGCAGACATTCACTTTTTTCGGGTGCAGTGTGGGTTGGTGGTATAAAAACAGGTACTTCCCAACAGTATGTTTGTGGTATTACTTTCGGTCAAAGTAATCAAACGGCCTATTTCCCTGGTCAGTTGGATGATGGTACTGGAGCTAATAATCTTGCACTTACCTCTCAGAGCCGCTGCAATGCATGGAATCATTTGTTTAAAGTGAATGCCGCTACTGTCAATACCTTTAAGGCCTATGTAAAGGAATTGGAAGATGCAGGCAGGAATTTAACACAAAACCCATTGCTTGAGGAAGAAATGGATCTGGTCGATGAGTCAATTCGTAACTGGCCTGCGAAAGGGAACGAGTTTATTGACCCAGCCAAATATCCAGGGCTTCAAGCACAGTTAATTTATGATGCTGCCCGATTTGTTGATTTGAATAAAGATGGTATATACCAACCTGATCAAGGAGAGTTTCCTCGTCTTCCTGGTGTTACTGATTCTGTAGGAAACCAAGCAGGCGCAGATCAGGTTGTATTTTGGATAACCAATGATGCTGGTGGTAAGAAAAGTAACGGAGGGGTAACCCCTCCGGCCATTGGTATGGAGATACAAACAGAGGGCTTTGCTTATCAGGCATCAGGGCCTCTTAATACAATGACATTTTATCGCCAAAAACTAATAAACAAAGGCAATGTTACATTGGATAGTACTTATTTTGCACAATTTATTGACCCAGATTTAGGTAATGCTAATGATGACTATGTTGGTTGTGATGTAGAAAGAGGTTTGGGGATATGCTATAATGGAGACAATGATGATGAAGGGGTTTCTGGCTATGGTCAAAATCCACCAACCATTGCTGTGGACTTTTTCAGGGGTGCAGTAGCAGACCCTAATGATGGTATAGATAATGATAGGGACTGTGAAGTAGATGAAGAAGGTGAGCTTATTATGATGTCGAGCTTCGCTAAATTTACGAACGGTGCTGGTGCTGGTGTAGGAGATCCAAATACTCCAGCGCAGTTCTATAATTTTCTAAAAGGTCGTTGGGGTGATGGGCTTGCCATGACCTATGACTATAAAGTCGGAAGAACTCCAGTTTCAACATCTGCTCCAAAAACAAAATATATTTTCCCTGGTTCATCGGATTTGACTCGTGGTTGGTCTATTGGTGGTACTTGCCAAAATCCTGTATTGACAACTGGTCCTAATTTTACGCTTAGCGAATGGTCGGAAGCTACTGTAACAGACAATCCTCCTGGTGACCGTCGTTTTGTGTCGTCAGGTGGTCCATTTACACTTTTACCAGGTGCTGTAAATGAATTGACAATTGGTGTTGTATGGGCTAAAGCTAACTCAGGAGGAGCACTAGGTTCATACAACTTGTTGTTACAATCTGATGATATTGCTCAAAAAAGTTTTGATAATAACTTCTCAAGACTTCAAGGCCCGAACGCTCCTGATATGGAAATTACAGAACTTGACGGTGAGTTAATTATTAGCCTTACTCCCGATGAGTATTTGGGTAAAAACACAGAAACTTATCAGGAAAGAGATCCAAGCCTTAAAGCTACAGACGGTGATGTTTATTATCACTTCCAAGGTTATATGCTCTATCAATTAGCAAATAGCGCAGTTACAGACCTTACAGACCCTACGCAGGCACGTCTTATCATGCAGTGTGATGTGAAAGATGGTGTTAGTAAAATCATTAATCAGACGTATGATTATACAATTGATGCTCTTGTTTCTCAACTAAAAGTAAATGGCGAAAACAAAGGTATTAAACCATACTTGACTGTGAAAACAGATGCGTTTACTGGTGCTAAATTGATTAATCATAAAAAGTATTATTACCACGTGAAAGCCTATGCTTACAATGGTAATGCGAAGAATGATACTAAATTTATTGAGGGGGATATGAACCTTGGCATATATTCTGCCATTCCTCATAAAGTTAATCCTGAAATATATGGAACGGATATCGTTTCTAAGTCTGGCTATGAAATGCCTGTAACAAGGTTATCGGGTAGTGGTAATAGCGGTAACACGTTGGCTTTAAGCGAAAATGATGAGCAAGAGATTGTGAAGAATTTTCATAAATCTGAGCTTTTGTACCAAGAAGGTGGTGCGCCTGTTACCGTTAAAATATACGATCCTAAATCTGTAGTTAGTGCACAGTATAAAATAGAAATTACAAGTCGTTTGGCTTACAAACCTGTGGGCGGAGAAAAACTTCAGATAAACGATACGATCGAATCTTCTTTACCTGCTTCTGCATTTTCGACAACGAGTACATTAGTAGGTTCCCTTTGGGTGACACCAGCTAGTGCTTCATTCCCGCAAACATCAGGTAGAGCTGTTGTGGTGAGAGAAGTTAATACAGAAGATAGCCTTGTCAATGTTGATGTAAAATTGCTAAATGGAGACGAGGGTGGAACATTTATTGTTGTTGGTGAACAACGTCAAAATAAATCCACCAGTACAGGTAATAAGGCTGGTCAGTTCGCAGCGTACACTTCTAACAAAGGTGCTTTTAATGTTCGTCGTAATAATGGTTTGATTACCAATTTTGCTACAGCAGAAGAGTTCGTGTCTGCAGAGTATGTTACATTTATTGATCTGAAAGATAATACACCTATATATCTGAAGAAAACATTGACTATTGGTGGTGATGAGTTAATCCCTAACCGTGGGTTGGCTGTATCTTTGAACGATGCACATAGTCCGAGTCAACGTGTTTACGACGATTATACAAATGGTTATTTGGCTACTTCAGGGCTTGAATTCCCTGCAACTGCCCTATATCGATGGCTTGTAACAATTCCTGATGCTACTAACGGGGGAGCATTTCAGTTTCAACGTTCGTATAATTCTGATGTTGCTAAAGATGCAGCTCTTTTGGAGAAGATCACTTATGACGACCCTGCCTTGATATGGACAAAGGTATTAGACGGCTCATTCTTCCCGTATACTTACGCCAATGTTTACTCTCCTGATGCAGCTGGTGGAGGTATAGCCTATTATGATCCTTCTTCTATTCCTGATAGAATCTTTGATGTGTTAAATAACAGAACGTTGTATAACATGGGTAACGTGGATATTGTGTTTACTAATGATAAATCGAAATGGACTAGAGTGCCAGTGATACAAGTAGATACAGGATTGGTTAAATTACAGAACTTCAAGAGTAGATTACGTTCCTTGAACGATAATTTTGAAACTGATTTGAATGCAAGATCTCCATTTGATACTACACAAATTTCTCGTGGTATGTCTTGGTTCCCTGGCTACGCCATAGATTTGGATAGAGGTATTCGCCTGAACTTGATGTTCTCAGAATCTTCACTGGCAGATAGAGTGAATGGAAATAACCTAAAATGGGAGCCTACCTCTAAAGTGGCTCTTGCTGCTGCTAAGTCGTTTATCTATGTAGTTCCGACTAAGTACGATGAAGGTAAAGGGATGGAGTATAAATTGGACAGTGTTTATAATGTTATCAAAAACATTTCAAGCCCAAATACAGCAAGAGATAGAGCTTATCCCGTTCTGATGAAAAATATCTCTTGGGTTGGTGTGTTAGGATTGTTGGATAATCCATTGGTTTCCATTGATTACTCAAGAAGTAATCCTCTTCCCAATGAAGCAAAGCTTAAATTGAGGGCTAAAAAATCTTATACCCCTTATTTGTATGATGCGTCTTCTAATGCGTCAGAAAAATCTACACGGGCTATTCCAACGTATTCAATATCTTCGCAAGGAATGGAAGCTAAACGCAATGAAACTCAAGTAGCGAAATCTGCTTTGGATTTGATTCGTGTGGTACCGAACCCTTATTATGCGTACTCATCTTATGAAACTTCTCAAGTAGATAATCGTGTGAAAATCACGAACTTGCCTACTAAATGTAGAATTCGTATTTATAACTTGGGTGGCTCGCTGATTCGTGAATATAATGTGGATTACTCTAGTGTAAGTGGCAGCCAACAATGGAGCCAGTTGGAGTATGATCGTCCAGCTTCTTCATTGGGTTCTAACCGCCTTACTTCTCAAGATTGGGATCTGAAAAACCAAGTAGGTATTCCAATTTCTTCTGGTGTTTACCTTATTCACATAGATGCAGGTTCATTGGGAGAGAAAACAGTTAAGTGGTGTGGTGGCGTTCGTCCAATAGACCTTGATGCATTGCAAAATTAATGATAATCATCGTAGTAGAGATGGATATTATAATCCACTCTCTACTACTTTAATGATGAATTAAAATCTTTTTTCAAATGAATAAAAAACTAACTGCATATATTATTGCCGCCACGATGTCAGTTGCGACACCTTTGATGGCTGGTAACGATGTTAAAAGAGGGCAGGGCGGAGCCTCTGAGCTTCTAATTAACCCTTGGGGACGTAGTTCTGGTTGGGCTGGTGCTAATACAGCGTGCGTGCGTGGAGTGGAATCGATGAATTTGAATATGGCGGGGCTAGCCTATACCTCAAAAACAGAGTTTGTCCTTTCTAACGTACGCTATATGAGCGGCTCTGGTATTCAAGTTAATTCTGTTGGGCTAGGCCAAAGACTTAGTGAAACGGGCGTTTTAGGTGTTTCTGTAACCGCAATGAACTTAGGGGATTTTATAGAAACTACTTACGAATTGCCTGATGGTACTGGCTCCTCTTTTAAGCCTCAGTTTTTTAACTTAGGAGTAGGTTATTCCAAACAATTCTCGGGTTCTATCTCTGCTGGTGTATTGGTGCGTTTGGTTTCTCAGTCAATCCCTGATGCAAATGCCTTAGGTGCTTGTTTTGATGCGGGTGTACAATACCAAACTGGTGCAAGAAAACAATTTAAGTTTGGTGCGGCTATTCGTAACCTAGGCCCTAAGATGCAATATCGTGGCGATGGCTTCTCTTTCAGAGGTACTCGCGACCAAATTGGATTGACTGTTCAAAGCCGTACAGCTCAGTTTGATATACCAGCATTGCTAAATATTGGTGGTTCTTACGACTTTCAGTTAGCCCCAGAACATCGCCTGACACTTGCTGCAAACTTTGTATCAAATTCTTATACAAAAGATAATTTGCAGTCTGGTCTTGAGTACGGATTTGGTGATTTAGTACAAGTGCGTGGTGGCCTGAACTATCAAAAACAAATCTTTACTTCAAATAAAACAGATGCAAATTCTGGCCCTACTTTTGGTGCAACCCTGAATTTGCCATTTAGTCTTTTAGGAACAAAGAAAACAACAGAGGAAGGTGCTACTGCCGAAACTTCTCCTGAAAAATCGCACCGTAGTTTAGGTTTTGATTATTCTTTCCGTTCTACAAACCCATATAGCGGTACGCATACCATTAGCTTGATTTTGAAATTATAAAAAAAAAGCATAGTTTTGCAGTACGAAAAAGAACGGTCATCAAAAGGCCGTTCTTTTTTTTAAAGCCTATTAAATCGCTTTAGCGCATTTGATTTGGGCTTTTATTTTTTTATGAAAGTCTTTAATTTTTTAAAAGAAAATACAATACTATGGCAATTTCCTATTATACAGAGGAAGGGTTAAAAAAACTCAAAGACGAGTTACACGACCTTAAAATAAGAGGCCGCGCCGACATGGCTCGCCAAATAGCAGAAGCAAGAGATAAAGGGGATTTGAGCGAAAATGCTGAATATGATGCTGCCAAAGATGCTCAAGGTTTGTTAGAATTAAAAATCTCGAAACTGGAAGACATCGTGGCCAATGCTCGCGTGATTGACGAAAGTAACATTGATACCTCCAAAGTGTCTATTCTATCGAAAGTAAAAATTAGAAATACGAAAAATAACGCAACGGTGATGTATATGCTTGTTGCTGAAGAAGAAGCAGACCTAAAAGCTGGTAAAATTTCCGTTAAATCGCCGTTTGGCAAAGGTTTGTTGGGCAAGAAAGTAGGCGAAATTGCCACGATTCAGGCTCCTGCGGGCAGCGTTGAGTTTGAAGTAGTCGAAATCACACGATAAATAAACATTTGTGCTATGGCAACGATCTTCTCTAAAATTATTTCGGGTGAAATACCTTGTTACAAAATTGCTGAAAACGACGATTTTTTGGCTTTTTTGGATATGTTTCCTGTGGCTGAAGGTCATACTTTAGTTATTCCCAAAAAAGAAGTGGACTACATTTTTGATCTCGACGAAGAAACATACGATAAGTTGTTTGCTTTTTCTCGCACAGTGGCGAAAGCCGTTCATCGTGCTATTTCATGTCGCAAAGTGGGTATTTCGGTGATTGGCTTGGAAGTGCCGCATACGCATGTGCACCTTGTGCCTATCAACCAAGTAAGCGACATGAATTTTTCTAAACAGAAGCTCACGCTCACTAAAGAGCAATTCATAGAAATACAAGAGAAAATTAAGAGTTATTTATAACAGTGTTTTAGTTGTATATCTCTCTAATGCAAAACGCCGCTAATTCTATTAAAGAATTGCGGCGTTTTTTTATGGTTTTATTCCAAATTATTTTTTGTAAAGCACTGATTTTACAGCTTTTACAGTTCTTTCTATATTTGGAAGAATAGCATCTATCAATGTAGGCGCGTAAGGCAAAGGCACATCGCGGCTTGTTACTCGCATTACTGGTGCGTCCAAATAATCAAACGCATAGCGTTGCACGTGGTAGGCAAGTTCCGAAGAAATAGAAGCCAAAGGCCAAGCCTCTTCCACGACTACCAAACGGTTTGTTTTCTTTACAGAAGCCACAATTGTAGCATAATCAATCGGACGAACCGAACGCAAGTCGATTACTTCCGCCGAAACGCCTTCTTTTTCGAGTTCTGCGGCTGCGCCTAAAGCTACTTTCATCATTTTGCCGAAGCTGACAATGGTTACATCAGAACCCTGACGTTTTACGTCGGCCACACCAATCGGAATCAAATATTCTTCCAAAGGAACTTCGCCTTTGTCGCCGTACATAAGTTCTGATTCCATGAAAACCACTGGGTCGTTGTCGCGGATAGCCGATTTGAGCAAACCTTTAGCATCGTAAGGGTTAGAAGGCACTAGCACTTTCAAGCCTGGCGTATTGGCATACCAATTCTCAAAGTTTTGGGAGTGTTGCGAACTCAACATACCAGCGTTACCCGTTGGGCCTCTAAATACCATTGGTGCGCTGTATTGGCCGCCCGACATGGACATAAGCTTAGCCGCCGAGTTAATTACTTGGTCTATAGCTACTAACGAGAAGTTGAAGGTCATAAACTCGATGATAGGACGCAGGCCATTAGCCGCAGCACCTACACCAATGCCCGCAAAACCAAGTTCAGCAATAGGCGTATCAATTACACGCTTAGCACCGAATTCTTCGAGCATACCTTGACTTACTTTGTATGCGCCATTGTATTCGGCTACTTCTTCGCCCATCAGAAATACGGTCTCATCGCGGCGCATTTCCTCAGACATGGCTTCGCGTAGGGCTTCTCTAAATTGAATTTCTCTCATATTGTTGGGGTATTGTTGTTCGGGTAGTTATTTTGTTAATAATTACGTTGTGAACTTTATAAGTCGTAAAAATAAGGGAATGCCCTAAAATACCAAAATCTTTTACCCAAAACAGCAATCACATTTTTGTTCAAATTTAAACTTAGACTTGTGCAAACGTTTACTATCTCAATGCCTTACAATTTTGGGCAGGGTAGGCCAGGCCCTCGGTAGGCGCGTCCGTCTCCAAATACATACACCAGCCCGATTTCGTGCGAACCGCCTCCCAGTGGCGTAACGCCCGACAAACTAAGGTCGTAACTGTAACCAATCGTTAGCCCGTCAAAGCTCATGCCCAGCATGGCGGCAATGGCATCTTGGTTGATTTTCTGGTATTTGCTTAAGACTGGTAAACCTCTGTACCACAATCCAGTAACTAATAGTTCGTAGCGCAAATAAGCTCCCAAATCCAGTTGGTTGGCGGTGCCCTGATGCTGAAATTGCGCCATAAACGTAAGATTGCGCGTCAGCTCCTCGTTGCGTTTGAGGCGGTGCATATCCTCCAGCGGAATTTGATAACCTGCATTGAGGCTATACCGAAACGGTAATTTTTGACTTTGGTCTATGCCCACATCTGGCCGCAAAAGATGATGTGCGGCCAAACCCAACCACATTTTATCCGAATATAACACAGCTCCCAAACTTCCGTCAAAATATTGTTTTGAAGTATTGCCGCTCTGTACGGGGTCGGCCACAGGGCTATAAGTACCGTTGCCGCTGTATTGGTAGCCGTAAGTTAAATCGCTGATATTGAGGTTACGGAAAGACATGGCCGCCTGCGCACCCGCCGACACTGCCCATTGCCGCGACACGCGCAAATGATAGGCATACGAGCCGCTTACCGACGTAGTATTCCAATTACTGCTGTTGCTGGTGCGGTGCAAAAGAAGCCCTACGCCGCTTTGGTATTTGGACAAATATGTATCAAAAGAGGCGTTGTAGCTCGTAAAAGGAGCAGGAACGCCCGTCCATTGGTTGCGGTAGTTGGCCGCCAAGCGGCTTTTGTGCAAAATGCCTGACATGGCAGGGTTTTGGTACAGGGGTGTGGCGTAGATTTGGGTAAATTGCGCGTCTTGGCCGTAGCTCGTAGTGGTCAAGAAAAACAATAATAAAAAGGTATAAGTGACTGATTTGTAATTCATAATGCTTTTTAGTTCCTTCCAGTAAAATGGAGATGTTGTGTTTAAAACGCCTCTAAAGAATAGAACTTGTAAATGTACTGCAAAATTTTTCTTTGCAAAATCTTCACTTACACCTAACTCTCTCTTCTTTTTGGGGAGAAAATAGCAGCAAATGAAGGCATATTGTACAAAATCACTTTGTTTTATAAGAAAGTTATTTATTTTTGTTCGGATTTGACTGTAATCAAGTTCAATTTTTATCTGAAAAAGTTAAAGAGATCGCTACCAATCTTTTACGATAACGACTATGATGTATTTACTTTTTTTTGTGATTGTGGGGCTGCGTTTGTGGTGGCTGATTCGCAAATACAATGCGCAAGGCGTTGAGCCAGTGAATCTGACTTTGCAACGCCGCGATTTTAAATATCCGCCTTACACAGACCTTACCGACGCAGGACTTTGGGACAAACGCCGACAACAATACGACTTTGATACCACCAATAAGCGTTACGGTCAGGCGATTAGTTTGTTTAATGAAATGAAAACAAAGGCATTGTTTCGCACGGGTTATGAGTCTGATGAGTTGGCACTTTCAGCTAAACTCAAGAATTTTTCAAAGAATCCAGCGAAGCATTTTTCGGCTATGTTGCTATTCTTGCTAATGAGTGTGGCGGCTTGGGCGCAGTCGGCGGCAGACGTTTATAAACAAGCCGAAAAAAGCTATAAAAACAATGAGTTTGCCAATGCTGCCGAGTATTACAAACAAGTTTTGAACTTGGATTCGTCGTACAAACAGGCCAGTGTTTTGTACAAAACAGGACTTTGTTATCAGAAATTAAAAGATTGTAACGTAGCCAAAGGCTTTTTTGCGAGAGCCTTACAAGCAAGCCCTGCCGATGGTGGCGCGTCCTCTATCAGCAAATTTACCGAAAAAATAAAGGCTTGTGGCTTCTCTGTCAGCGACTTGACTTTAAGCAATGCACTTAGTTCGACCGATGAGCCACTGGAAAGTTCAGCAGTTGCTACTACCAAAAATACTGATGCTGCCAAAAATTATTACAGCGAAGGCGAGGATTTGTACGACCGCAAAAAATACAGCGATGCCATCGAAAAATTTAGTGCGGCACTGAAAGCCGATTCGAGCTACAAACGCGCAGCTACGCTTTACAAAATAGCGTTGTGTTATCAGAAAAAGAAAGATTGCGACGAGGCCAAACGTTATTTTTCATTGGCATATGTGGCCAATCCCGAAAATGGTGGCGCATCTTCGCTTTCCAAATTCAAGGAAAAAGCAAACAAATGCGGTTGGTCGGAAGCTGATGTGGCAACTGCAACAAGTAGTGCGGAAGCCAGTGTTACGGACGAACAAGCAGCTCCACAGCAACCCAAATCTAAGTCAGGGTTTTCATTTGTAAGTTTCTTGTTTAGCATTTTGTCGGGCTTTATTGTTGCGTGGATTTTGTTTAGAATTTATAAAAAAACAAATCAAAATAAACGTGAAAAAGAACTAAGTCAAGCAGTTACGACCCAGATGTTTGATGAAAATACTTGGGAAATTCTGAAGGGAAAATACCCAGCCGATAAGGTGCAAAAAGTACGCGATTTGTTTGAGCAAAAGCATCAACAGGCATTGGCAGCCGAAAGTCCCGCCGAAATTGCCGAACTACATTGGTATTTGCAACAACTCAAAGAAACGCCCGAAGCATTTTTTGACAATGAACTGACTACCAGTTCGTTTATACCATTGATGACCAAGTTTGAAGGTGCGTTTTATTGTTTCTTTACGGCAGAATTAATTCCTGAAGGTCGTTCGGCAGTTGTAGAAATTCTGCACCCCAGTGGTCAATCGCGTAAGGTGTGGGCATTGCAACGGATTGCCAGCAAAATACAAACGGGAGCAAATGTAAAAGTGCGTGTACATCGCGTAAATGGCCAATGGGTGCATTGGAGCAAAGACTTGACTTGGAGCGATGCACTGGCTACGCAAGCCGAAAATGCGCGCAAACAAGCCGCTTGGCAAGGCGAGGCGCAAGAAGTCCAAGTGTTCAATTTGTTTGAAATTTTTACAGAAAAATATACGAATTATATGTCGCCGCACCCCGATGCGTTGGTGCAGGCCGTTCTGACCTTGCGCGACAACAATGGCGGCTCAAACCAAACAGGCTATAACCCTGATTATACGCCACCAACAGGCGGAAATTATGATTCGGGCGGCAGCCGCATGGGCGACGTGCTTACAGGCATGATTATCGGCTCTCAATTGAGCGGAGACCGCCATCATCACCATCACCATGATTATGACCGCGACAA
The DNA here is from genome assembly GCF_900112255.1 of Flexibacter flexilis DSM 6793. Classification (NCBI taxonomy): domain Bacteria; kingdom Pseudomonadati; phylum Bacteroidota; class Cytophagia; order Cytophagales; family Flexibacteraceae; genus Flexibacter; species Flexibacter flexilis. The sequence goes on along the minus strand of NZ_FOLE01000004.1, from coordinate 72,853 downwards.
CGACCATTACAGAGATAACTCCTAAACGACGTATCAGGGCGGTTTTTTATGCAGTCAATGGCTTGGGCTTGGGGCATCTCACGCGCCTTATTGCGTTGTGTCGTGCCATGCAAGCCCAAAACCCTTTGTTAGATGCCCTGTTTATTACCACTTCCGAAGCAGATAATTTGCTCAATAAATATGGTATTCCATACGTGCATTTGCCCAGTAAAAATTTGGCCTCGCAATCTGGTAGCTTGACTTACAGGCGATTGGCGCGGCTCTACTCGGCGGTTGTCAATCCTGTTTTTGATGTATTTCAGCCCAACATTTTGGTAGTGGACACGATGGTAACAGGTTCGATGCAAGACCTGCTCAATGTGCTGCGGTTTGGTAATTTTTTCAAAGTCTATGTACATCGGGCGCGAAAACTCGAAGCCTACGAAGATTATACGATTCAGGCACAACGCTTTTACGATTTGGTGCTTACGCCGCATTACCGCGACACGGAAGTAATCCCAATGCCTGCGGGGTTTAATGTGCCGCTTTATTGGTCGGGGCCTCTGATGCTTACGCATCGCCACGAGGCGCACACACGGCAAATCGTACGCACACGTTTTGGCATACAGGAACACGAAAAGTTGGTACTCATTTCGTTGGGTGGGGGAGGTGATGACACCAATCCGCAAACCTTAGATTTTTTGCTCCGAATGCTTGCCCCAATTCCTGATATTAAGTTGTTGTTTGCAGAAGGTTTGTTGCGAAAAGAAGCGTATCAGGGGCTTGGTAATGTATTGGTTACCAGCGAATATCCCGTTTCGCGTTTGCTTGATGGCGTGGATTTTGCTTTTGCGAGTGCGGGCTATAACACTTTTCACGAACTGCTGTATTTTGGAGTCCCGACGATGTTTGTACCCAAGTTGCGCGGCTACGACGACCAAGTGTTACGCGCCACACGAGCCGCCGACAAAGGCGCGTGTTTGGTGGCCGTCGAAGACGAAAATTTTGAGGCGATAGCGCAGCAGCATTTGGGCGTTTTGTTGGATAATGAAAAACGCCAGCACATCGCGCAAGCGGCTTGTCAGTACGTGCCCGAAAATCACGTACAAGAGGCCGCAGATGCTATTTGGCAGGCTTGGCAGCTTTGGGATAATCCGTTGCCACAAGAACCAATATCGCCGCAAGAAGGGTAAAAGGTTTATTGTCTTGCTATATTAAAGATTTGAAATTCATATCAATATTCCCAGTTCTATTGCTGGGGCTTTTTTCGGGGGCTGGCCTGTGTTTTTATTTTTTGTATAACCAAAATACTGTAAATTTGGCTTTTCTTTAATGCTGAACTTAGATTTTTGCGTATGTCATTTTCTTCTGAACCCGTTGTGAGTTTGCGTGATGCGGCCATTTTTCAGGACGACAACCGCGTGTTGGACAATGTTACTTTTGATATTTCCAAAGGCGAGTTTGTGTATTTGGTGGGGCGCACGGGCAGCGGTAAAAGTTCTTTGCTCAAAACCCTGTACGCCGATTTGGATTTGCGCTTAGGCGATGGGCAAGTGGCCTCGTACCCGCTCCGCGACATCAAACGCAACCAAGTGCCGTTTTTACGCCGCAAATTAGGCATTGTGTTTCAGGACTTTCAGTTGTTTTATGACCGCACTGTTGCCGAAAATTTGGTGTTTGTGATGCGTGCGACAGGCTGGACGGACAGTGCCAAAATCAAAAAACGTTTGGCCGAAGTGCTTATGCGCGTGGGTTTGGGTTCGGTGGACAACAAAATGCCGCATCAACTTTCGGGCGGTGAGCAGCAACGCGTCGTGATTGCGCGTTCCCTTATCAACGAACCTGTGCTAATGATTGCCGACGAACCGACGGGCAACCTTGACCCCGAAGTTGGCGAGGGCATTATGCGTTTGTTTTTGGAGATTAATAATAGCGGTACGGCGATTTTGATGGCTACGCACAACCACAAATTTTTACAAGATTTTCCAGCCCGAATTTTGAAATGCGACAATGGCCGCGTGCTTGACTCGCAAAAAGAAAAATTCGGTTTGACTAATATTTGGTAAAAGTGCAACAAAGCCCTAAAGCGCAAGGAATTTCCGTACTTGTTCCTGTGTATTGTTATGCCATTGAGCCACTGATTCAGCAACTCGTAACACAACTTAGCCAGCTTGCAGTGGCTTGGGAAATTCGCTGTTATGATGATGCTTCAACGGCTTTTTTCAAGCAAAAAAATCAAAATATTATTTCGTATAAAAATTTGATTTACAAAGAATTGCCCGAAAATGTAGGGCGTTCGCGTATCCGAAATTTGCTTGCAAAAGAGGCGGCTTATCAATGGCTTTTGTTCATGGATTGCGATTCGCTTTTGCCCGACCAAAATTATATTGCTCGTTACGCAGATGCGATGGTTTCGGGTGCAGCGCAAGTTTATGTGGGCGGCACAGTTTACGAAAAAACATTGCCTTCGCAAGCCGTTTCGTTGCGTTGGTATTATGGCCGAGCGCGCGAACAAACTACGGCGGCACAGCGCACCGCACAGCCTTACGAGCGGTTGACGCTGAATAATATGCTCATTTCGGCGCAGACTTACGCCCAATTTCCGTTGGACGAAACCCTGACCACTTACGGCCACGAAGACACGCTTTTTGGGTTTTTGTTGGCACAAAATGCCGTCGCGATTCGGCATCTGGACAATCCCGTATATCATGTGGGACTGGAGGAAAATCAGATTTTTATACAAAAAACAAAAACGGCTACCCGCAATCTGTATCGCATTTATACGCAATACGGTTTGGGTGGCCAAACGCGCCTTTTTCAGGCGTTTTTATTCTTGCAAAAATGGCATTTAGTGGCCTTATTTGCAGCGTTTTACAAAATATCAGAACCTTTTATTGTCAAAAATTTATTGTCGGCTGCGCCTTCCGTGCGTCTGTTGGATTTGCTCAAACTGCACACGCTTTGCCAGGCCGCCAAAACTTAGGATATGAACTTACGAAAATGGTTTTTAGTGGCGTGGCTACTTTCGTGCCTTGTGCCTGCGGCAGTGGCGCAAACCGATTCTACATCGGCGGAAGAGTCGTTGTGGGACATAGTGAAAATGGCAACAGTGGACTGTGCCATCAAAGCAGGCGAACAGCGCGTTTTTTATTATCGTTTGGCCGAAGACGACAGCCTTTATTTGAACTACACGCACCAAAAAGGGGAGGCCTTGGGCTTGGTGGAAGTGAAGGTTTGGAAAGGGGAGAGTCTTTTACAAAAAGCTGATTTAAAGGATTTTAAAGAAACATTAGCCATCGAACATAAAGGTATTTATGCCATTACGTTGGCCAATGCGTCCAAGGCAGATATTGCGGGAAAGTTGCAAATTTCGCGCCGACCAGCTTACGAAGAAAGCGTTAAGTTTGATGTACGTGTGCCGCTCAAAGTAATGACGGATACCACGTTTCTGTACGAAAAAAAGAAAGTTTTTGTAAAAAATGACACTACCGCAGAAGAAGTGATGAACCGTACTTTTATGGTCAGCTCGATGGTGAATTTGCGCCAAACTTCGCGCACAAATGTAGAATTTAAATTGCCTGCGGAAACGGCTTTTTGGGCGTATCATTTGAGCGTTTCGGAGGAAACTAATGTGCAGTTTGATAAACTTACGTCCCAACTTGGCAAAGGTGCGGCTACGTTGTTAGCTTCCTCTAACCCCCTGACAGCCTTTGCGTTGGGTACGGTTAGCGTGTTGCCGTCGGTGTCTGTGGGTGAGGACGTGGACTATTACATTTTGCCCAAAGACCAGACCCAAGCCTTTATGGAAGATAAGCCTTTCAAGTCCTTCAAAAAAGGGCTGCGCGTGGTAACGGATTATGCCCGACTCATGCCCGACGAAGTACCGAACAAAGGGCAAATGGCTTTTGGATTTTATAACGATAATTTTGTGGAAGGCGTGAAGGCTACGTTGCGTATCGTGGCCATCAAAGTAAAGCCGCGCTATGAGTGGCGTACGTATCGCAAACCCATTATCGCGAAGCGTTCTGAGCCGTCGGTTACCGAATAATTTTTTTAGACAAAAACAAAAAAGCTCTCAATTACGAGAGCTTTTTTGTTGCATAATAAGCTAATAATTAGCCGTTTAGTTTTTTGTGATCGGCAAGGAACGTCGCCAAACCGTTGTCGGTTAGTGGGTGATTCAAAAGGCTTGTAATCACGTTGAGCGGACAAGTAACCACGTCTGCGCCGATTTCTGCACACTTGATAAGGTGCATAGTGTGGCGAACGGAAGCAGCCAAAACCTCCGTAGTATAGCCGTAATTGTCATAGATTTGAACGATTTGCTCGATAAGATTCAAGCCGTCAGTTCCCACGTCGTCGAGGCGACCAATGAACGGAGAAACGTAAGTTGCGCCAGCTTTTGCAGCCAAAAGAGCTTGGCCAGCCGAGAACACCAAAGTACAGTTCGTGCGCATATCGCGGTCGCTAAAGTATTTGATGGCCTTCACGCCGTCGCGAGTCATCGGGATTTTGATAACGATTTTTTTAGGGTCAATTTCGTAAAGTTCTTCTCCTTCGCGAACCATGCCTTCAAAATCAGTGGCAATTACTTCAGCACTCACTTTGTCGTCCACGATGTCGCAAATTGCTTTGTAATGTGCGAAAATGTTGTCTTTGCCTTTGATGCCTTCTTTGGCCATTAGAGAAGGGTTGGTCGTTACACCATCAAGAATGCCCATTTCGTAGGCTTCGCGGATTTGCGCCAAATTGGCGGTATCAATGAAGAATTGCATGTTGTTTTGGGGGAGTTAAATGTATTGGAAAAGATAGTTTGGCTCAAAAAAAAGCCCCGACAATATCGGGGCTTCTATTTATAAATGCAGACTAAGCACCTACGCTGATACGCTTAAATTCTTGAACTGTAAGACCTTTGCTTACGCTATCAAGCATTTGCGCAACTGTTTGGCTAGAATCTTTCACGAAGTCTTGGTTAAGCAACGTGTTATCTTTGTAGAAACGGTTAAGTTTGCCCAAAGCGATTTTCTCAAGCATAGCTTCTGGCTTACCTTCGTTACGCGCTTGTTCTTTACCGATTTCGATTTCTTTTTCAACGATTGATTGATCAACACCGTCTTTGTCCACAGCCACTGGGCGCATTGCAGCGATTTGCATAGCCACATCGCGACCGATTTCTGTAACGTCAGCACCATTTACGTTTTTCATTACCACCAAAACGCCCAATTTGGCACCATTGTGAAGGTAAGGAACTACTTTTTCGCCAGCTACTACATTGTAACCAGTTACCACGATTTTTTCACCGATTTTACCTACAAATTCAGTGATAGTTTCTTGGATAGTTTTTTCGCCCAAAGAAAGTGCAACAAGCTCTTCAGCAGTAGCAGGTTTTTTCTCTGTAGCTACTGCCATAATTTGTTGACCTAAGCCAAGAAATTCAGCAGTTTTAGAAACTGGTTCAGTTTCGCAGTTCAACGCAAAAACAATACCTTCGGTAGCGTCAGCGTTGGTATGAATAAATACAGTACCTTCTTTTGTTTCGTTGTCGGCACGTTTGAGGGAGATTTTCTCGCCTTTTTTGCGAAGAATTTCAACAGCTTTGTCAAAATCGCCATCTGCTTCAGTGAGGGCTTGTTTGCAATCCATCATACCCATGCCTGTCATTTGGCGTAGTTTGTTTACGTCTTGTGCTGTAATAGCCATTGCTTTATTGGATTTATTGAAAATTTATAGTTGAAATATTAACTGAAATGCAATTTGGTTAATAAGGCCGCAAATCTCTTAATTTATATTCTTAAAATCAATCAAATAGTATTTTTTTTTATTACATAGCCTTTATTTAAGTATGCGAAGGTGGAGTTTTGGTCAAAAAACGGTACTTTCGGACATTAGATTTCTGGACAATGGACAAAAAATGGACAATTTGGGTGGGTTTGCTTGGGCTGATGTTAGGGCAGTCTTGTAATCCGTTTGCCCCAAGTCTGGACGATGCCGTTATTGATCGTGCGGCTTTGTTGGGCAATAGACAAACTGTGAAAGGAATGTTTGAGTGGTTTAGGAACTCTTACGAGTTGCGCGATACGCTTATGTATGGACAGATTATTGGCCAAAATTTTAAATTTACGTATAAAAATTTTGCTAATAATAACGATGAATACTGGGACAGGGCCAGCGAAATGCGTTCTACTTCTAATATGTTTCGGTCTGTAAAAAGCACGACTTTGCAATGGACGAACTATGTTATTGCTGATACATTGTATTCGGATACCTTGGCTAGTGTGGAGCGATATTTTAACCTAACCATAGTGCAAGACGATCAAAATATTTATAGGGGAACGGGCAGTGCCAAACTTACATTAGTACGAAATAAGTTTTCGAACGATTGGCAAATCGTGGATTGGTACGACAAAAGCGATTTTTAATCAAAAAGGGACATTGAAAAATCAACGTCCCTTTTTGAAATGGTTGCTAACCAAGCTATTTAATAGCTACTTTCTGTACAGAAATGCCATCTTTATTTTGCACTTTTAGTGTATAAACGCCGTGCGCATATTTCTCTAAATTCAAGCGTATGCTCGTATTGTCGGTGTTGTTGTTGTACACCTGACGGCCTAATCCGTCGTATAGTTGAACGGTAGTAGCTCCAGCGGCAGGTACTTGAATATTAAGTACATTTTGTGCGGGATTTGGCCATACGTTCACTGCAATTGTGTTGGCTGTTGGTTTGCGTGTAGCAACCAACGAATTATATTTAGTGATAGCAGCATCAGCAGCACTTTCAATCATTGGCAAGTTTTCGCCACCTACCAATGCAAATGCCACTTGAATGGTTTGTCCAGCAGCCAAAGTGTAAGGTCCAGAACCTACGGTTTGTGATATGTCTGCTACACCAGCGGTATCTTTAGAAACTGCGCCAGATATTGTTTGGAATTTTTCGCTATCGGTAAAGCCATTATACACGCCTAGTCCACCATCAGTGCCATCGTTCTTGAATGCATAGTGATGTGGTAAAGCATTGGTATTGAGCGATACGATCCCTGCAAATAGACCATTCGTTTCAGTATTTTGCACATATCCCATTCGCTTGGCCGCAGACCATTTTGCTTTGTCGAGTGTGCCGCCATCTGATACATCAAAGTCCGCGTACAATCCCAAATAGAAGTTGTAGTAATTATTATTAGAATTATTCTTTATATCGTACACGACCATTACATAGTTGCTGTCGGCTATCGTAGTCCAAGCATGAGTGTTTTGGGTGATTTCGATATTTAATGGTGCTGTTGCTGATGTACCATCATCGTTAAACTTGGCTACTACGTCGTAGGCCGAAACAGTGCTTGGTATGGTAGCTGTTGCGCGGCTAATATTACTGAAATCTTCGTCCCACGCACCAGAGGCTACTGCTCCACGTGCGCAGTTGGAGATGCTGTCCGTAGCAACACCCGCAATAAGACTCATTTCATAAATCATATTGGTTTTTTTGTACTGAAAGCCCATGCCAATAGAGGCATCCGAATCCATAAAGCCCAAATGCCCCCAGCTACCAGCGGTTGTAGTAATGTTGTTTACACCAATATTGACATAATCTTGATTTACAACAGCTGCAAAATATTCAAAATCAGTATAAGTACCGTCCGCGTAGGTTAGTTTGAAATTAAGGGTTGTATTCAGTGGCGTTGATGGGTTAATTACAACATCAAATCCATTGTTAGAGAGTGCTTTCGTTTCGTTGGTAGCCATTGCCCCAAGTGTAATGGTTGGGTTTAATACAGTAACGTAAGCCGTACTTGTCGTAGAAAGAGTTACGGTCATGTTAGTAGAGGGGTTCAGTAAGTTTATAAATGAACCTCCTAATTTGACAGTGTCTCCAGCAGTGATGTTGTTGTCTTCGTCTGCAATACCCAATGTAACATACTTAAGCGCAGGATTTGATTCTGTTACAGCTCTGTACATATTGATGCGGCCTTTGCCCAATTTGTCCCTATAAGTGGCGTTGCCTGTTACGCTGTAAATATCATCACACGTAGAGCGAAGCAAGGCTTTTACTTGAGCAGGGGTATAGTTAGGGTATTTTGCGCAAATGACACCTACTGCACCAGCCGTGATAGGAGAGGCCATAGACGTTCCGCTCATGGTGCCATAGCTATTATTCCACAGCGTGCTATAAATATTATTGCCAGGAGCACTTACGGATACTTTGTAGCTATAGTTTGAGAAACTAGCTTTTCTGTCGTTGTTTTGGGTGGCTGCTACCGAAATAACCCCGTCGGCATAGGCAGGAACAAAGTCTGTTTGCACATTGTTGTTTCCTGCTGCGGCCACTACCACAGAGCCTTTATTTATAATGGCATAATCAATAACTTGTTGGATAATTCCATCTGCTGTGCCTGCGCCACCCCAAGAGCAGTTGATTACTTGTGCACCATGGTCTGCTGCATAAATAATACCCTCATAGCCAGTGAGTACATAGCCAACGCCACCTGGCCCGCGTGTATCGTTATCGGCGGCGCATTTAATCGGTAAAATTCTGCATTTGAATCCTGTGCCAGCTATTCCTGTGGCATTGTCTGTATGTGCTGCCGCCAAACCAGCTACGTGCGTTCCGTGTCCGTTGTTGTCGCCTGTTACGGTAGGGTTGTTGTCTTCTGCCAGTGTGTCAAGGTTGTAATCAGACCCACCTAAATCCCAGCCTCTGTAATTATCTACATAGCCGTCATTATCGTTATCTATGCCGTCAATGGGGTCCGCTGTATTATATTGAATATTGCCTATCAAATCTGGGTGGTCCCAGCGAACGCCCGAATCCACGATGGCAATAGTTACCGTTGAGTCCCCTTTTTGCGATTCCCATGCCTCTTTGGCTTTAATGACATTAAGGTATCCATTTTGACTTGAAATATTGGCATCATTAGGCGTATAAGAAGGTGCAAAAATGAAGTGAGGTTCGGCATTTACCAATGTTCCTGTTGCTAATAAATCATCAATAGCACTTTGCACATTGATGGGGCTGCTAAAGCGAACTTCATAAATCAAAGACAAGTCCACCAAGCGTTTGCCTTCGCGGTTGCGAGCATTGGCTGCTGGGGCTTGATTATGAGGGAATTTTTTACGAATAACACCGCCTAAATTGCTAAGGGTTCGTTCTAATGCAGCTACATTGATACTATTTTTGCCGCAAGCTGCTCTATAACTGTCGTGGACTCTAATCACCACACGGTCGTGTAAATATTCTGAGCCTTTAGGGATTGTGTATTGTTTCGAGGGTTTGGCATAAGCACTTGCCCCCGTGCCGTTGCCTGCTACCGTATTGGTAGAGACTGCACCAGCCAATAAAAGAGCCAATGCATAGGAATAGTAATTTTTCATAAGGCTTAATTAGCTAAGTAAAATATTAAATATTTTTTTAACAAAGCTAATAAGTTTGCTTATAAATAAAAATTCAAAATATTAGTTGGCTTGACAGGAGGCTAAATAACGGTAAAGAAAAAAGCATAAATGCGCAAATTTTAACATGATGCATTTATGCTTTAATATTCTGATTATAATTAAATTAAAATAGCCAATCGCAGTAAATCGCTGGATACTTTTAGTCCTGCTTTTTCGGTGGCATCTTTGTTTAATTCAAATTTCCAACGGCCATCTTTTAATACAAAATTAATCCCGCTGCCTTTGTCTGCCAGCCCAGATTTCTCCGTAATAATCAAGGTGTTTTTTCCTGAAACTTTGGTGATTACATCCGCGAGAAGCTTACTTTTGCCCTGAGGAATGTACAATACTTGGCAGTTGTCTATGTCGGAAACTTTATCGAATGTTTTTACTATAATCTTTTGACCACTAACATTTTTGTTGGCGACAGACCGCTCCAACTCTTCCACAATGTCAGCATTGCCCAATACACCAATGACAAAATCTGAATTTACATTTGGCCATTGAATGTATTTAATAAAATTCATAATAAATACACTGTGAAATTTGTGGTCGGAGTTTTGAGCATAGGAATTGAAACTAAATAAAATAATAGTGAAGATAATTTGTAGGTGTTTTTTCATATTTTAGTCGGAAAAGAGAAAGGAAGATGTTTGATTGCAATTGTTGTGATGGCGTACTTTTGTGTTGTATAGGTATTACTTGAATTGGGCTTTTATAAATATTTATATTTGACTAAGTTATAATTTTTCATGGCTTAAATCAAATATTTATAATAGAGTTATTTGTATTCAAGTAAAAAACGACTACAAAGGTACATTTTTTTTTAATATAACTATTTTTATTACATGAATTTTGAAGATTTTTTGGCACAAAAAAAGATAAATAGTCAATCTTTTTTTACAAAAGAGCCTGCCCGTTGGCTGGAATGGAAACAGCTTTTTGAACAAATTCACCCCGAAAGCTTTGTATTGCAAAAGAAATTTATAATTAATAAAATTCGCAGATTATATCCTTTTTTAGATGATTAGCAGTATTTTGTGTATGGAGAAATTGTTTTCAGATTATATAAAATCTGCTAAATTGTTTGAGGAGCAAACGCCTTTATTGGTGGCTGTAAGTGGAGGGTTAGATTCGGTTGTTTTGTGTTATTTATTACACAAACTCGCTTATTCTTTTCAAATAGCACATTGTAATTTTCAGTTAAGAAACAACGAATCAGAGCAAGATCACGGCTTTGTACAAGGTCTGGCCGAGCATTTGGCTGTGCCTTTTCATGTTATCAGATTTCAAACCAAAGATTTTGCCCAACAACAAGGGCTTTCGGTTCAGGAAGCGGCACGCACGCTGCGCTACCAGTGGTTTGAACAAACACGCCGCCAGCACGAACTTTCTTTTGTACTAACAGCACATCACGCCACCGACAATACCGAAACGCTTTTGCTCAATTTGGTGCGTGGTACTGGCCTCAGCGGGCTGCATGGTATTCCGCCGCAAAATGGCCAGATTATAAGGCCTTTGTTGCCGTTTTCGCGTGCGCAACTGTTGGCCTACGCCCAAGAAAAGGGTTTGCAGTGGCGTGAGGATAGTTCTAACGCTTCCGATTATTATACCCGAAATAAAATTCGCCACCACGTGTGGCCAGTGTTGGCGAGCATTAATCCCAATTTAGACCAAACCATTGCGCAAAATATAGCACGCTTTCGAGCCGCCGAAAATTTGCAAAATGTGTTCATTGGTCAGTTGAAAAAAAAGCTCTTGCAATCTACGCTCGAAGGTTGGCGGTTTGCCGTGGCAGAGGCGGCGGCATTGCCCGAACCCGCGTATGTGCTTTACGAAATTTTGCGGGAATGGGGTTTTAACGCAACGCAAGTTCATAACTTGCTGCAAGCAGGGCAGGGGCAGGCAGGAAAGCAGTTTTTTTCGCCAACGCATACGCTTTCGTTAGTGGATAGTTATTGGCTCATCACGCCGCAAATCACAGATTGGGAGCGTGTTTGGATTGAAGAAAATACGGCAATAGTTCATAGCCCGATGGCTGTGCTACATTTGAGATTCTTGCCCGAAATTCCGCCCGAAATCCCCCGACTTGGCGTAGAGGAAATATGGCTTGATGCCGACAAATTGAGGTTTCCGCTATTGCTGAGGCGTTGGCAGATTGGCGATAAGCTCAAACCCTTAGGCATGGCAGGCCGCCAAAAGAAAGTAAGTGATTTGCTGACTGATGCCAAATGGAGCAGGCCAGCTAAGCGACAAGCCTTAGTATTGTGTAACAATGATGATATTGTGTGGGTTGTGGGTTTGCGTGGGTCGGAGTTGTACAGGGTGTCGGCACAAACCAAACGCGTATTGAGGATTGATATAGAATATTTGTGATGTAAAATGTGATTTTTCTTGCAAAATTTATATTATTCAAAAAAACGCAAAAAATAACGAGGTTTATTGCAATAGATACCAAACGTTTGCGTTGGTTACTAATGCAATGATAGAAAGAAATAAATTTTATTAAAAAAAACTTAAAAGTGTTGATAATGATGTAATTAGCCCTTGCTTTTGAGTTTTCTTTTGCTTAACATTGTCGTAAGCTAAAGAAAATATAATCTAACAATCTAACCCATCTTAGAATTATGAAATGTCTCATAGACCAAACCGTTGATGATGCCGTACGTCGTAACATACGTGCTGATGTGGTAGCTCGTTATTTGCGCATGAAATACCGCATGAGTATTGATGTGGCATCTCTAAAAAATAGAATGGCGATGTTCAAACGCCAACGAGAGCTTAAAATTCCAGCTTTCAATTATTAAAAAAAAATATGAAGTAATCTTGATTACTCATTTATTTGTAGTGTTTCACAATTTTTTTTTGACATAAAAAAGCCCCGCATTGAGAGCAGGGCTTTTTTATTTTATGAGATGTGGCAGATTGCAAGCCAAATTATTTAGCAGGCTCAGCCAAAGGCGCAGCAGGTTTTGTCAAAACTTCACCTTTGATCGTAAGGATAACAGGCGAGTTTGGTACGTTAGCTGTTACAGTTACTGTTTTGTTGAAAGCACCTACCGAACCAGCATTGTAAGTAGCTTTGATAAAGCCGCTTTTGCCTGGCGCAATTGGTTCTTTTGTCCATTCTGGCGTAGTACAACCGCAAGAAGCTTGCGCGTTAGTGATTACGATTGGCTCGCTACCATTGTTTTTGAAGTTGAAAACGTGTGATTGCGGTTTGCCTTGCTCGATTTTACCGAAGTCAAAGTTTGTCGCTTCCCACTCAAACGAAGGGCCTTGTACGGCTGGAGCTGCTGCCACTTCTTTCTTTACTTCTTTTTTGCCTTTTTTAGGAGCTTTTTGTGCGTAAGTGCTTACAGATACACCCAAAGCCAACGCCAATAATAACAATGATTTTTTCATAGGAAATAATATATTTAAAAGAGTTTACTGGTTTTTATATGGCACAAAGATAAACCAATAAATCCGAACCCTGTTGTTAATGGCTTGCTAATAATTGTTAAAGTTTTGTTAAAAGTGAGCAGTGTTAAAATTTATTTACAAGGCTTGTCACCCTTTTTGTGCTCGGCAAACGTCTTGTATATAATTGACAATCAAAATAATATCTATACAATCTTAATCTATTTGGTTTATGAAAAAAGCACTACTTTTATTGGTGTGCCTATTGGGTACGCACACGCTTGTATTGGGGCAGGGGAAGTTTGACATAGACTCATTTAATATACAAACTCAAGTATTTATATTAAATTTAGGCACCCCCCATTCGAAGTCTTTAATAGCCAAACCAATGTATAGATTACCTAGAGGCGAAGGCAAACATGGTTTAAAGGCAAATTCAAATCAACCCATTGCCTTTCAATTAGTGAACGGCAATCCGCTAAAATATCGCTATAAGCTGGATTATACATTTATAAACTTATTTTCTGACCCACAACAAAGTACGGCTATTGATAGCGTTTTTTTTAAAACTGCAAAGTTGCCAGAAGTGCACAAAACAGTTAAATCAACTACTAAGACTTATTTATCACTAAAAAATACACAACAATATAATTTAATTATTAGATTGATAGATAGTTTAACTAAAGAGAATGCTCTCCTAAGTACAAAGAGTTTGGTAAGTTTTAAATTGGATACAAGCAAACTACGAAAAGTAGAAAAAATATCACAAAAACAGGCAGTTGAAAGGGTCGTTCAGTCTGAACATTATAAAACAAAATACAAAGAACTACAATTGCAATCTTTTAAATATCAGAAAAATAAAGACTTAATCTGTCGTAATATTATTGATTTTGTTGATAGTCAATATTGTTTTATAGATATAAGTAAACTTAATACTACTTATAAGAAGGAGATAGAGCTATTTTCAGTGAATATGAAACATATTGATAATATGAAAAATGTTCGTCAGTATGCGGAAGAAAACATAGAAAAAAATGTGTTAAAATTATTAAGACTAATGCTTGATACTAATGATATCATACAAGATTATCACAGTATTTCGGCTGTCTTCTTACAAAAAAGCATTAATTTACGTTATAAAATGGATGTCCATTTGACTGCACTTGCACAAGAAGACTACTTAGATAGTACACAAGAAGCAAACATAATGGGTATTGCTTCGCAAATTAAAATACTTTTAAATGACTTGCATGAACTTGACCAAGTAGTCATTAAATACCCATCTATGCTTCCTCGATATTACGAATATCGTAAACAACTCATAGATAATATTGACTATATTAGAGAAAAGATATTATTTATTCATTCTATCCAAAAAAACACCTACCTGTTGCCGATAGATGTAAACGGGAAAAATATAGATGCGTTGCGTATCAAACTCCGCCGCTACCGCAAAGATACTGATGCGACAACTCCACTTGATGAGTATAGCTATACAATATGGCTGAAAGGTGGATTGAAATTTGATTTTAGTGCTGGTGTTTTTATCTCTTCTTTAGTAGATAAGGAATATAGCTTACAAAAAGATACCGATACCAATAACAGTAATAATATGATTATAAAGCAAGCCAAAAAAGGAAACTTTGATTTTGGCTTTGGGACGATGCTCAATATGTCTTTACGGACGGCAGGCTGGATAAAGCCAAGTTTTAATGTGGGCTTATTGCTTAAAACGCAACAAAAATTTCAGATGCTTGTTGGGGGAGGCGCGATTTTTGGAAAAGAAGAGCGTTTGGTTTTGCATGCAGGGTTGGCCGTCGGGCAAGTTGCTGTGCTTGATAATGGTTATGAGGTTAATTCGTCTTACAATTTAGGAACCGCAACTAAACCCCCTACTACGGATAAATTTATGATAGGTTCTTTCTTTGGCATAACCTATAGCCTGACTAAACCTAAAATTCAAAATCCAATTACCCCTGAAACCTATTAAATTCTAATTCCCCTCTACCTCATATATACACCCCCACGCCGCAATTACATTGTTGTCAATGTTTTGCGGCTTTTTATTTACATACGGTACGCGACTTTGTGGAATGGGTAGGCCTGTGAAGCGATTCAGTAAAACACCTTTTTGGCACACTCCGCAAGCTCATATCTACGCTTCGGCGGCTTTTTGTTGGCCTACAAATACCCGTGTTATACTTTTGGGCAATCAAAAGAAATGGCGGTCGAAACACCCTTCGGAAACTTTGTACATTTTTTTTGTTTCCTAAGTTTTTGTATTTTACCTTTGCTGTATAATCATCAGGAACACAAATGAAGCACTTCATATTTACTACACTGCTCACCTCGTCGGTGATGCTGGCAAATGCTCAAAACCTCTCCCTCGATGAGGCTATTACACAGGCTACCAATAGTAGCCGCAGCCTCAAAAGTTTGGACTATAAAGTAAAAAGCCTTACCGCCAAAACGGCTGAAAGTAAGTCAGGCCTTTTGCCAAGTCTCAAATATACAGGGTCTTATAATCGTTTGAGCAAAATTACCCCTGCTACTTTTTCGATTCCTGTGGGTACAGACCCAAGCGGACAACCGATTTTAAGAAGCGTTGCGCTTAACCCTAATATCCTCAATCAGTTTACCAACCGTTTGGCTTTATCACAACCATTGTTTGTGGGCGGACGCTTGCAATTAGGATTGGAAATTTCTAAGCTCAACCAAGAGGTTGCCTCCGTAGAATACGACCGCAGCAAAGCCGACGTAATCCTGAATACCAAAACATCGTACTGGAATTTGTACCGTGCTTATCAGCTCCAAAAGCAAGTACAAGAAAGCGTAACCAAAGCGCAAGCCCACGTAAACGACGTACAGGAGTTAGTGAAATTTGGAGCAGCTACCCAAAATGATTTGTTGGCTTCGCAATTGCAACTTTCTAACGCCAAACTTCAACTGATAGACGCTAACAATAACATTACGATTGCTACTGCATCGCTTAATAATTTACTTGGCACGTCTTTAGACCAGACCATTACGCCAACTTCTGCGCCACGTACCCAGACTATTACGTTGGCTTCTTTGCAAAGCCTAACCGATAAAGCGGTAAGCAGCCGTGCGGAAATGAAAACGGCTCAATTGCAAGAGAAAACGGCTCAACTTGGCATCAAAAACGCCAAAGCGGGTTGGTTGCCACAAGTAAACGCTTCGGCGGCACTGGATTATAACAATCCAAACCAACGCATTGTACCAGCCGAAGACAAATTTTATGCGACTTGGGCAGTAGGCGTAAACGTTTCGATGGATTTGTGGAATTGGAATACCACCAAGCACCAAACCGAACAAGCACGTATGCAGCAGCTCCAAGCCAAAGAAGGCATTGAGCAAACAAAAGAAGGCATTAGCTTAGAAGTAACACAGCTATATGTTTCTGTCAATCAGGCATTAGAAAAAATAAAAGTTACGCAAGAGTCGGTGGAGCAAGCCAAAGAAAACTACCGCATCGTAAACGAAAAATATAAAAAAGGCGTTGCGCTTAACTCCGATGTGATAGATGCCAACACCGCTTTGCTTTCGGCAAATGTAAACCTTACGGCTACTTTGGTAGAATACGAATTGGCTTTGGCCAAATTGGAAAAAGCAGTAGGGGGACTTCAATAAGCACGTACATCACAACAACAATATTAAATCGAGATAAAATGAAAAAGGTTATTATCATATTCGTAGGCGTTTCTGTAGGCATTGGTGCTTTGGGTTGGATGGGCTATACTTTGGCCGAAAACAAAAAGGTAATTGACCAACGTTCTAAAATTGTTCCTGCATCGGCTGTTCCTGTGATGGTTGTTTCGGTAGGCAACGCTATTTTCAATGAAGATTTGTCGGTAATTGGTACCATCGTAGCCAATAGCGAAGTGAAAATCGTATCCGAAACGCAAGGCCGCGCTACTGGCGTAAACTTCAAACTCGGCGATACCAAAGGCAAAGGTGTAGTGCTTGTACAAATAGATGACGAGCTAAAACGCGCCAATTTGTCGGTAGCAAAAGCCAATTTGGATAAAGCAAAATCTGATTTGGATCGCTACGAAGAATTGTTAAAAACCAAAGCGGCTACTGATGCACAAGTAGAAAGCTATCGTTATAGTTTCAAATCTGCTGAAAGTCAATATATTACGGCACGTCGCCAACTCAACGATACTCGCATTACGATGCCTGTGGCTGGCACGGTTACCAGCAAAGACATCGAACTTGGCTCAATGGTACAAGTAGGTACGGTGGTGGCCAATATCGTGGACGTGTCGCGCCTGAAAGTAAAAGTCAACGTGGCTGAAGCCGACGTTATCAAAATCAAAGAAGGACAAAAAGTAACAGTAGCCACAGACGTTTATCCAGGCGTACAGTTCAAAGGAACGATTACGACCATCAACGTAAAAGGCGACGAAGCACATACTTATCCAGTAGAAATTGCTTTGGATAATAGCACCAAAAATCCTTTGAGAGCGGGTATGTTCGCACACGTTCATTTCGACGGACTTACTTCGCGTTCTATTCTCAACATTCCGCGCGAAGCCCTTATCGGTAGTGTAAAAGACCCGCAAGTTTATGTGATAGAAAACAACAAAGCAGTTTTGCGTAGCGTGGTGATTGGTGCAGAAACCGAAACAGCCTTAGAGGTTATCAGTGGCCTGAAAGAAGGGGAACAAGTTGTATTGAGCGGCCATATCAACTTACGCGATGGCGTTGCCGTTCAGGTTATCAAATAATTAACTTTTACTATCTCATCAAGAAAAGAACTCCGTCAGGTCTGTATTTTTTCAAACTCCCTGACGGAGCATTCAAAAACACAAAGCCATGAGTATAACCGAAATTTCTATAAAACGCCCGTCGCTGATAATCATTATCTTTATCGCCCTGACGGTAGTGGGTATGTTTTGCTATAACCTGCTCAAATACGATTTGCTTCCCAAAATGTCGCCGCCTGTGGTTGTTATCACGACCGTTTACCCAGGGGCTTCGCCTGAGGAAGTGGAAACCAACGTAACAAAGCCCATTGAAGATGCCGTAGCCAGTGTTGAGAAAATTTCAACCTTGAACTCTACCTCTTCTGAAGGTGCTTCTTTCATCACCATTGAGCTTGACCAAAGTGCTAGTTCTGAAGAAGCTTTGCAAGATGCCCAACGCAAAATCAGTGGTATTGTGTCCACGTTGCCAGAAGGTTGTAAAGAACCTCAGTTGAGCAAAATTTCCTTAGACGAAACGCCTGTTTTGCGTATGGCCGTTACGGCCTCGATGCCTGCCCGTCAGTTCAACCAATTTTTGGTGGACAACGTACAGCCTCGACTCACCAACGTGCAAGGCGTAGGACAAATATATATGTTTGGCGGCGACGAACGCGAAATCAAAGTAAACTTAGATTACGATAAATTACGCGCCAATGGCCTTTCTATTTCGCAAGTGGCGCAAGCCGTGAAATCTGCGAACATGGATTTCCCGACAGGTAAAATTGACAAAACAGAACGCCAGTTTATTGTTCGTTTGGCGGGTAAATTCTCGACCATTGAGCAATTCAGAGACATTGTCATCGGAACAAGTAAAGCGGGTGGTGAAATTCGTTTGCGCGATATTGCCGAAGTGCAAGACAGCCAAAAAGAATATACACGCCTCAACCGCCTCAACGGCAAACAAGCCATTGGTATGTTTATCGTAAAACAAGCTGATGCCAACGCCGTAGAAGTAAGTAAAGTGTCGCGCAAAGTGCTTACAGCATTAGAGCAAGAATACAAAGGAATTAACCTCAAATTTGATATTGCTCAAGACTCTTCGGAGTTTACAGTAGCCGCCGCCGAAGCCGTAGTACATGACTTAGAGCTTGCCGTAGTATTGGTAGCTTTAGTAATGCTAGTGTTCTTACACAGCTTGCGTAACTCCCTGATTGTAATGGTGGCCATTCCTGCCTCGATGGTGGCAACCTTCATCGGAATGTACTTGTTTGGCTTTACGCTGAACCTCATGACACTACTAGGCCTTTCGTTGGTGGTAGGTATCTTGGTCGATGACTCCATTGTGGTATTGGAGAATATTTACCGACACTTAGAAATGGGTAAAGATTCGCGCCAAGCCGCCCTCGACGGACGTAACGAAATCGGCTTTACGGCCTTATCCATTACACTCGTGGACGTGGTGGTATTCTTGCCTCTGTCCTTGCTGCCAGGGGTAGTTGGTAACATCATGCGTGAGTTCTCTATCGTGGTATTGCTTTCTACGATGATGAGTTTGTTCGTATCCTTTACCATTACGCCGATGCTTGCTTCTCGTTTCTCGAAAGTCCAGCATTTGAGCAACAAAACAATCGGCGGACGTTTGTCTCTGATGTTTGAATCAATGTTCACTTCCCTTCAACACGGGTATGAGTCGCTTATTCGTATGTGTCTCAACAACAAAACCATTACCGCTGCCATTGCCATTGGCTTGTTTATGGGTTCGGTGCAGTTGGCAAAACGTGGCTTCATTGGTTCTGAGTTCTTCAAAACAAGTGATAAAGGGGAGTTTTCTGTAGTAATTGAGTTGCCTACGGGTTCGAGTTTTGAGAATACTAATACGTATTCGCGCCAAGTAGAAGAGTTGGTAAGCAAAATGCCTGAAGTGGCCAGAGTTTACGCCAACGTCGGTTCTAGTACCGAAGGTTTCTTGAGTGCTTCTTCCAATAATATTTCCGAAATCATCGTTACGCTTGTACCAAAAGATAAACGCAAGCAAAGTACCGACGAAATGATTGAGATTGTGAAAGAAAAAGTAGCGCAAATCCCTGGAGTTCGTCCGCGTGTAAACCCTATCGGCATCTTTGGTTCGGCCAACATGACTCCTTTACAGTTGATTGTGAGTGGTTCTAATCCCGACAGCGTGGCCAAATCCGTGAATATTGTACAAAATATTGTGCGTAACACAGGTGGTACAACAGATATTCGCCTTTCGGTGGAAGATGGTAAACCTGAAGCACGTATCAAAATTGACCGTCAGAAATTAGGTGCTTACGGCTTGTCTGTGGGAGAAGTGGGTCAAACATTGCAAATCGCTTTGCGTGGCGACGATGAATCTACTTTCCGCGACGGCAATACAGAATATGACATTCGTATTTGGTTAGATGAGTTTGACCGTTCTAACATTGAGAACTTAAAACATATCACCTTTGTTAATCGTGTGGGTCAGCAAATAGAATTGCAACAATTTGCCGAAGTAACGCAGTCTATCGGACCATCGAAATTGCAACGCCAAAACCGTAACGCCGCCGTAACCATTTTTGCACAAGTCAAAGGACGCGGTGTAGGTGATGTTGCCACAGAAATTGACGCAGCAATTGCCAAATCTAAATTGCCTTTGGGTATTCGTACCACTTACACTGGCGACGTGAAAAACCAACGCGAAAGTGCCATGAACATGGGCTTGGCCGTATTGGCCGCGATTGTTTTCGTGTACATGATTATGGTGGCTTTGTATGACTCCTTTGTTTATCCGTTCGTCGTGTTGTTCTCGATTCCTTTGGCGGTGATTGGTGCTTTCTTGGCACTGGCCTTGACGATGAACACTTTCAATACTTTCACGCAGTTGGGTATGATTATGTTGGTGGGTCTGGTAGCCAAAAACGCCATCTTGTTAGTGGATTTTGCCAACGAGCAAAAGAAACTCGGCAAGAACAGTTTTGAGGCACTCGTAGAAGCTGGTAAAGAGCGTTTGCGTCCTATCTTGATGACGACCATTGCAATGGTAATTGGTATGCTTCCAATCGCGATGGCCAAAGGCGCGGGTGGCGAATGGAAAAACGGCTTGGGTTGGGTTCTTATCGGTGGCTTGAGTAGCTCCATGTTCCTAACATTGGTGTTTGTGCCAGTGGTTTACCTTACAGTTGATAATATTATTGCGTTCGTAAGACGCATCATAGGCAACAGAAAAAAGAAAAGCGATAGCGGTAACCTCGAAATGGTAACAGGCGCGTAATTTTTCTTTTACAAGTTCCAGTATAAAAAATTATTCGTAATTATTTAAGTGTGTTTGTAGTGTTTAGTAAAAAGCGGCGTGAGATTCTCTCGTCGCTTTTTTGTTTGAATAAATATGTAATGTTGGTAGAGACGCATTTCAATGCGTCTTTTCTTTTTTATTTTTGTGGAAATAATTTTGGCAAATCATAGCAAAATGAAAGACCAGATATCTAAGCAGTTACTTGTAAGTGGAATCGAAATAGAGTTGTTGCGCAAAAACGTAAAAACCATTCGCCTGATGGTGCGCGCACCTCGCGGGCAAGTGCGTGTTACTGCTCCGATGCGTACGCCCGAAGCCGTTGTAATGAATTTTATCGAAAGTAAAATAGCATGGATACGCAAACACCAAGAACGTTTTGCGCAACGCCAATCGTTAGTGAATTATGAATTTGTTTCGGGTGAAAAGCATTTGATTTGGGGTAGGGAAGTGGAGCTAAAAATCTTGAATAATCAGCCCGTCAACGCCGCCATTTTGCGCGAAGACGGCTTGTATTTGTGTTTTAAGAAACAAAATAGCACCCCCGACGACCGCGCTTTGTTGCTCAAGCATTTTTATCAAAAGCAAGCCGCGCAAATCTTGCCCGACATGGCCGCCAAATGGCAAAAAATAATTGGTGTAAAGGTAGAATCTTTCCAATTCAAGCAAATGAAGACCAAATGGGGCACTTGCAATACGCGCACGCACCGTATTTGGCTCAACTTAGAGCTTATCAAACTGCCGCCTGTGGGTTTGGAATACGTGTTGGTACACGAGTTGGTGCATTTGCTGGAGGCTTCGCACAATGCCAGATTCTATGCCCTGATGACGCAGTTTATGCCCGACTGGAAAACCCACCAAAATATGTTGCGCAACTATTCTATCCGAGAAGAATAGTTTTCTCTAAAGCTAATATTGTGATGTATTGAAATTGATAGAATACTAAGTGTAGGTTTTTGCCAAATAAAAATCCCTTGCCTGAACTCAATCAAGCAAGGGATTTTTTATGTTTAATGCAGAAGAATATTATTCTTCGCCTTGTCCTCTTTTACCTTTTTTGGCATCAACTACGAATGGAATAGCCAAGTAGATAGTAGAATATGTACCCGTAATTACACCTAACATCAAGGCAAACGATAGGCCGCGAATCGTCTCGCCACCGAATACCAAGAGGATAAGCACCACCAACAACACGGTTGTTGCAGTGATTACGGTACGTGAGAATGTATCGTTCAAGGCTTTGTTTACAACCGTAGCCGTATCTTCTTCGATGTCGCTTTCGCGGAAGAACTCGCGTACACGGTCGAAAATTACCACCGTATCGTTTACCGAATAACCTACGATTGTCAAGATGGCCGCTACGAAGTTTTGGTCAATTTCCAATGAGAATGGAAGAATGTCTTTGAACAAAGAGTAAACCGACATAATAAACAAAGTATCGTGTACAACTGCCACAATCGTACCTGTTGCATATTCCCATTTCTTGAAACGTGCCCAGATGTAAGCAAAAATACCTAACATTGAGATAATTACAGCGATGTAAGCAGCGCGTTTGATGTCGTTGGCAACCGTAGGGCCTACTTTTGAGCTACTCAATACTTCGTATTTAGCATTTGGCAATTTGTCCAAACCTGAACGAAGCGCAGTCTGAACTTTGTCTGCGGCATCTTCGTTTTGGTCGTCAATCAAATAGGTAGTTGTGATTTGCACTTTGTTGCTGCCACCATAAGTTTTTACTTCTGGTGCTGCTTGCAAAGGAGCTGTAAGCACATCACGGATTTCTGTAGTGCCCAAAGGTTGTGCAAATTCTACTGTATAAGTCCAACCGCCTTTGAAATCTACACCGTAGTTGAAGCCACGAATCGCCATCGAAGCAATACCCAAACCAATGAAAATAGTTGAGCCGATGTAAGCCAATTTACGTTTACCTACAAAATCAAAGTTTGTTCCTTTGAACAAATCTTTAGAGAATCCTGTGCTAAACGAGAAGTTAGGGTTACGCGCCAACCAAGATTCTGTGATGATACGTGTAATGTAAATAGAGGTGAACAACGACGTACCAATACCAATGATAAGCGTTGTAGCAAAGCCTTTTATTGGACCACTACCAAAGAATAACAATACGAAACCAGAAATCAAAGTTGTAAGGTTGGCGTCCCAAATCGAAACCGAAGCCGCTTTGTAACCTTGCGAAACCGCTTCCGAAAGAGACAAACCTGTGCGAAGTTCGTCTTTTACGCGTTCGTTAATCAGTACGTTCGCATCTACGGCCATACCGATTGTAAGCACGATACCCGCAATACCTGGAAGCGTAAGTACGCCATGAACAGGTACCAAGAATCCCAAAATCAAGAAAACGTTGAGCAATACAGCCAAGTTAGCCGCAACACCAGAGTTGCTGTAATAAGCCAACATGAACAAAATGATAGTGGCAAAACCTGCAAAAATCGAAAGCAAACCTTTGTTGATAGATTCCTGACCAAGTGTCGGCCCTACTACGGCTTCTTCTACGATGCGTGTCGGAACTGGCATTTTACCAGCTTTCAGCGTGTTTGCTAAGTCTTTTGCTTCTTCGATAGTAAAGCTACCATTGATAGAAGAGCTACCGCCAGGGATTTCGTTTTGAACTACTGGAGCAGAATACACCAAGTTATCCAACACGATAGCGATACGACGGCCAACGTTAGCACCAGTTAGGCGTTTCCATTTGTTCGCACCAGTAGCGTTCATACGCATTGTTACTTCTGGTTCGCCAGTCTGACCGAAATCTTGACGCGCGTCCACGATTACGTCACCTTCCAAAGGAGCTTTGCCGCCACGGCTTTTCTTAATAGCGAAAAGTTGAAGAACAGGCTCATTGTCTGCACCGATTGGTTTAGAAGCCCAAAGGAATTTCATGTCCGAAGGCAACAATGCTTGTACGTCTGCACGTGCAAACAATTGATTTACTTTGCTTGTGTCTTTTACCAAAGCACCAAACACCCCGTATTTGCCACCAGCACTGAACAAACGCTCCAATACAGAGCTTTGCTTCGTGTTAAGTGAATCAGCACCAGCAGCTTTTTTAGCAGTATCGTTAGAGGCTTTTTTACCTTCTAATTGTTGAGCCAAATCGTTGGTATCTTTTTTAGCAGAATCTGAAGAAGCGGCAGCCGTTGTGTCAGTTGTAGCGGCAGCATCAGATTTTGTATCTAAAGCCAAAGGAGCAGCCGAAACGCCTGATTTTTTAGCTTCTTCTTCTTTTACTAATAGTTCGTTGATTTGAACAAAGTATTGGTTAAACTCATTGCCTTCCCATACTTCATAAAATTCTAATTTAGCAACGCTTTGCAACAATTTACGCACACGCTCAGGGTTATCTACACCTGGAAGTTCTACCTGAATGCGGTTTGTACCTTGCAATTGTTGAATGTTTGGTTGTGTTACACCGAACTCATCAATACGTGCACGCAAGATTTTGAAAGATTGTTCGATGGTGTTTTCAAGTTCTGTGCTCAAATATTTCTTCACGTCTTCGTCCGAAGATTGGAAAGTAATTTTGTCACGGTTGTTTTTGTTGGCGAAAATAGTAGCCAATTTCACGCCAGCCGCTTCTTTTTGGAAAGCTGCCACGAAAGCGTCAATGTAAGGTTGGTTAGTGGCACGATTGGCAGCAGTTGCCTCAGCCAAAGCCTTTTGGAAAGCTGCTGATTGGTTGTTGTTGCCCAATACACGTACTACGTCGGCAGCCGAAACTTCCATGGTTACGTGCATACCGCCTTGTAAGTCAAGACCCAACTTTACTTCATTGTTTTTTACTTGTTTGTAGGTGTGACCCAAAAACACAGGTTGTGTCCACATCGAATCGAGGTAGGCTTGCTTTTTGCGCAAATCTACTTTTCCGTCTGTGCTGGTGGCGAAAGAAACCGCGTCGCTTTCAATACCACGTGCCACAAACGTAAACGACAGATAATACAGACACAATAACGACACGATCGCCGTCAGCGTCAATAAGATACTCTTGTTACGCATTGGTTGGTTGTTAAAAATTAAAAGAATTAAACATTAAACTAAAGAAACAGTGCAGCCTACACGCCACTTTTTTATACAAAAGCAGCTGTGTTTCTGTACGGTAAGATTTTTATCAATAGTGATTTTTCGGGAAGAAAAACGATTGGCGGGCAGCTATGGCGCGTTGGTGGCTATGGCGTTGGCAAAAAGTTTTCGGAAATAAGAACTTAACGGTTTGGCCGACAGACTTTTACAAGTAAAAATGGCTGGCTTGGCCAAACAATAAAATACGGGTTGAGCAATCGTGTATTCCTGCGACAAATCCACTTGCAACACACTCATCACGGCCTCATGCGAAGTGGCAACGTCAATGGTTTGTTCGTGGGATTTTTGGGTAGGATTTTGCTTTGAAGCAGACTTTTCGGCCACATATGCGGCCGTACTCACACCATGCGAATAGCGCATAAGCGAAGCCGCCCACAGCAGTAGCGCGAGCAACCCATAAACTGCAATTCGTGTATGTCTTTGAGTCTTGTTCATAATTTGCAAGGCGCAAAACTATACATTATTTAGATTTTACCAAAAAAACTACACTGAAAACCCCGAATATTCGTTAATTGCTCGGCGGTAGGGGCGAGGCGCAAACACTAAAATCTTTATTTTAATAAGCGTGATTTTGGTAAGGCTCTTATATTTGTGCCGATAGCGCAAGCAAACGGCTTATTTTGTATTTTTGTCAGAATGAATAAATCGTCGTGCGCACATAGACATTTAGCTTGCTACCAAACGTTTATTTATAAAGTATTTCACTAAACAAGATTAATCCAAAGCCTTTTTCGGAAGGTTTTGCCAACGATACCCAAAATATTTGCTATGACAGTCGCAGAAGAAAAACGTAACAAAACCATTAGCTTTAGTATTACGGTGGCTTTACACATTTTACTATTGTTGTGTTGCTTTTTTGTATGGAAATGGTATCCGCCAGATCCGCCCTTGCCAGATTATGGCGTAGAGCTGAACTTTGGTTTGGACGAGGCGGGCTACGGCGATTTGCAGACCACCGCGCCGCCCAGCGATGCCACTTCTACGGAAGATGCCATAGCGGGAAATCCCGAAACGGAGCAAACTACCGAAACTGCGCCCAGCGAAGAGACTTCTGCCGAAAACGTAGAAGCCAATAACAAAACGCTCACGACCGACAATCCAGAAAGCCCGATTGCCGTGCCCGAAGAGCCGAAAGAAACCAAGCCCAAAAAGGAAAGCAAACCCGAAACGGCGCGCGCAGGCATCACCAACGAAAATGGTGCAGGTGGTCGCAACGGCAAAAGCAACCAAACGCCAGGCAACAACAACGGCGACAAACCTGGTACTGTTGGCGACCAAGGCGACCCCAACGGAAGTCTTGATGCCAAAGCTTTGTACGGAAAAGCGGGCAAAGGCGGTAGCGGCTCAAGTTTGCAAATGACGGGCTGGGCATGGGACGACAAGCCAAACGTACAAGATAAGTCTTCGGAGGAAGGAAAAATCGTGTTTGAGATAAAAGTAGATGACAGCGGCACCATCATCAACGTAACCACGTTGGAAAGTACGGTAAGCCCTGCCGTTGAGAAACTCTATAAGAAAGAAGTTGAAAATCTGACCTTTAGCCGCACGCGCGATAACGTAACGCCTGCGCCTATTTCTACGGGAAAGATTACATTTATTATCAAGTCTAAATAAATTTTAAATAACACAGCATGGAACTTAACATTCGCCGTCCACGTCGGAATCGCCAATCGGCGGCTATACGTGGTCTCGTGGAAGAAACTAATCTGCAAGTAAGCGACTTTATTCTCCCCGTTTTTTTGATTGAAGGAAAAAATAAAGCCGTAGAAGTGGCCTCAATGCCAGGTGTTTACCGCCATTCTGCCGACCGACTTTTGGACGAAATTGGCTACTGCTTGGATTTGGGAATTACGACTTTCGACGTGTTTCCAGCCCTTTCCGAAGACATCAAAGACCGTTACGCCACCGAAGGCAGCAACCCCGATGGTGTATATTTGCAGACGCTGCAACGCATCAAAGAAAAATATCCAGAGGCTTGCCTGATGACGGATTTGGCAATGGATCCGTACAGCTCGGACGGGCACGATGGTTTTGTAGAAAATGGCCAAATCGTCAATGATATTTCCGTAGAGATTTTGGGTAAAATGGCCGTGGCGCAAGCCCGCGCGGGTGCGGACATTATCGGCCCTTCGGACATGATGGACGGACGCGTCGGCTATATTCGTCAGTTGCTTGATGCCGAAGGCTTTACCAACGTGGCCATTATGTCGTACACGGCCAAATATGCCAGTGCTTTTTATGGTCCGTTCCGTGATGCGCTGGATTCTGCGCCGCGTTTTGGGGATAAAAAAACCTACCAAATGAATCCCGCCAACTCGCGCGAGGCACTCGTAGAAGCGGAGTTGGATTATGCGGAAGGCGCGGATATGCTGATGGTAAAACCTGCGTTAGCGTATCTGGACATTATTAAACTGTTGAATGATAATTATAATATTCCGATTGCGGCCTATAATGTGAGTGGCGAATATGCCATGATCAAAGCCGCCGCCCAACGTGGTTGGCTCGACA
This sequence comes from Flexibacter flexilis DSM 6793, assembly GCF_900112255.1. Lineage (NCBI taxonomy): Bacteria > Pseudomonadati > Bacteroidota > Cytophagia > Cytophagales > Flexibacteraceae > Flexibacter > Flexibacter flexilis. Next base: position 45,448 of record NZ_FOLE01000004.1, on the reverse strand, counting down.
ATGACCGCGCCATGTTTGAGTCGGTTTTGAGTATCAAACGCGCAGGCGCAAAGATTATCCTTACTTATTTTGCCAAAGAATTGGCCGTATTACTCAAAAGCCGATAAGCATATTTTACGAACGCTGTTGCCCTTCAAAAGGCGGCAGCGTTTTTTTTATGACATCGTTTGCGCAAACGTATAGGATATTTTGAGGAAATTTGCTTTTTTTGATTTTACAAATACACAGCCAATACACCAAATAGGCCATCATAAATTTTAACCGATTCATTATCAGTAACAACCATTATTTTTTTAACCCATAACTATTAAAAGATGATAGAGAACGCAACAGAAGTAACAAGCCCAATGGATGTTCTGAAAAAAAAGAACGCCGAGGCGTTACTTGGCGGCGGCCAAAAACGTATTGATGCACAACACAAAAAAGGTAAACTTTCGGCACGTGAGCGCATCGACCTTTTGCTTGATGAAGGTACTTTTGAAGAGATAGGTAAATTTGTAATGCACCGTTGCAAAGATTTTGGTCTTGACAAAGAATATTATTTGGGCGATGGTGTAGTAACTGGTTACGGTACAGTAAATGGCCGTTTGGTATATGTTTTCTCTCAAGATTTTACGGTATTCGGTGGCGCGTTGTCCGAAACGCACGCTGAGAAAATCGTGAAAATCATGGATTTGGCCATGAAAAATGGTGCGCCAGTAATCGGCCTCAACGATTCGGGCGGAGCACGTATCCAAGAAGGTGTGGTTTCGTTGGCGGGTTATGCCGATATTTTCTACAAAAACACATTGGCTTCGGGCGTAATTCCTCAAATCTCGGCGATTATGGGGCCATGCGCAGGCGGTGCGGTATATTCGCCAGCCATCACGGACTTTATTATGATGGTAGAAAATACCTCGTATATGTTCGTAACAGGGCCAAACGTAGTGAAAACCGTAACGCATGAAGATGTAACTTCTGAAGAGTTGGGCGGTGCTTCTACGCACAGCAGCAAAAGCGGTGTTACGCATTTTTCTTGCGCTAACGAAGTAGAATGTATCAATTACATCAAACAATTGTTGAGCTATGTGCCGCAAAACTGCGAAGAAACAGCCCCTCAATTGCCATACGAGTCGCCAGCTAATGGCGAGGCTCGTCCAGAATTGAACAAAATTATTCCTGAAAACCCCAATATGCCTTACGATATGCGCGACGTGATTGAGCATATCATCGACGAAAATTCGTTCTTTGAGGTGCACAAAAACTTTGCGGATAACATCGTAGTTGGTTTTGCGCGTTTGGGTGGCCGTAGCATTGGTATTGTAGCCAACCAACCTGCTGTTTTGGCGGGTGTGTTGGACATCAACGCCAGCACGAAAGCGGCACGTTTTGTGCGTTTCTGCGATAGTTTTAATGTGCCTTTGTTGGTGTTGGAAGACGTGCCAGGTTTCTTGCCAGGTACAGACCAAGAATGGAACGGTATTATCAGCAACGGCGCGAAACTTTTGTATGCGTTCTGCGAAGCTACCGTACCACGTATCACCGTTATCACACGCAAAGCCTACGGCGGAGCTTACGACGTGATGAACTCTAAGCACATCGGCGCAGACATGAACTACGCTTGGCCAACTGCTGAAATCGCGGTAATGGGTGCAAAAGGTGCTGCGGAAATCATTTTCAAACGCGAAATTGCGGAAGCGGCTGACCCTGAAGCGAAATTGCAAGAGAAAGTGGACGAATACACACGCAAGTTTGCGAACCCGTATCGTGCGGCGCACAGAGGCTACGTGGACGAGGTAATCGAGCCTTCGGAAACACGCCAAAAATTGATGCGTGCCTTCAAGATGTTGGAAAACAAAGCGGCTACGCTTCCACGCAAAAAACACGGCAATATTCCTTTGTAATTTGCCCGAATTATAGAAAACGCCAACCGCCGCCTGTATCTGATATGGGCGGCGGTTTTTGGTAAAAAGGAAGTAACAGATTAAAAAAGTAAAGGTGCATTCCCCCAAAAAAATAGCAATAATCAATTGTAGAGCAGGTTGTTTTCAAAATAATCTGCTTTTTTTGCATCTTCATTTTTTAGAATTTAGCTCAAAAGCAAATATTACAACACAATTTATGCACCATATTGACTTAGAACATCTTAGTTTTCAACAACTTGACACCCTTTGGCGCGATGCTTCCCTTCAGCTACATTTGCCTGAGGCGGTGGCTGCCCGAATCCAGCATTGCCGCGATTATTTAGACCAGAAAGTACAAGATACTGCTCACCCCGTGTACGGTATCAATACGGGTTTTGGGTCGCTGTACAAACACAGTATTGCGCCTGCCGACTTACAGACGCTTCAAACTAACCTCGTCAAATCGCACGCTTGCGGCATGGGCGCAGAAGTGCCCCAAGACGTTGTACGCCTGATGCTTGTACTCAAAATTCAGTCGTTGGCTTACGGCAATTCGGGGGTACAAGTGGTTACGGTACAGCGACTTATTGATTTTTACAATCATCACATTACGCCTGTGGTGTATCAGCAAGGTTCTTTGGGTGCGTCGGGCGATTTAGCTCCGCTGGCGCATTTGTCTTTGCCGCTTTTGGGTTTGGGGGAAGTGTATCACAATGGCCAAAAACGCCCTGCCGCCGACGTGTTGGCCGAAAAAGGTTGGCAACCAATTGCATTTCAGGCAAAAGAAGGCTTGGCCTTGCTCAATGGTACGCAATTTATGGCGGCTTATGGTGCTTGGTGTATCCTGAAGGCGCAACGCATCGTGCAGTACGCCGACCAAATTGCCGCGATTTCGTTGGAGGCTTTCGATGGTCGCCCAGAGCCATTTGATGCCCGAATCCATGCCATACGTCCACATGCGGGACAGGTGGCCGTAGCGGCGCATTTTCGGGAGTTGTTGCAAGGCAGCGAGCTAATTAGCCGCCCCAAAACGCACGTACAAGACCCGTATTCGTTCAGATGCGTGCCGCAAGTACATGGCGCGTCCAGAGATGCGCTGACGTACGTGCAAAATGTTTTTTTGACAGAAATAAATTCCGTAACAGATAACCCGAACGTTTTCCCCGACGACGACGTGATTTTGTCGGGCGGTAATTTTCATGGGCAGCCGCTGGCTTTGGCTTTCGATTTGTTGGGAATCGCTTTGGCCGAATTGGGGAATATCTCCGAACGTCGTGTGTATCAATTGATTTCGGGTTTGCGCGGCTTGCCTGATTTCTTGGTAGCGAATGCGGGTTTGCAATCTGGCCTAATGATTCCGCAATATACCGCCGCTTCCATTGTGAGCCAAAACAAACAATTGTGTTCGCCTGCTTCGGTGGATTCGATTGTTTCCTCCAACGGGCAAGAAGACCACGTAAGTATGGGCGCAAATGCCGCTACCAAAACCTACCGCATCGTGGAAAATGTAGAACGTTTGTTTGCGGTGGAATTGCTCACGGCTTCGCAAGCCATGGCTTTCCGTGCTCCTGCCAAAACTTCGCCAGTGTTGGAAGATTTGCTCGCACGCTATCGCCAGCACGTGCCATTCATCGAAACAGACCGCATTTTGCACGACGATTTACAAATTTCGGTGGCTTTCGTGCAAGCACTTTAAAACCGAAAAATGAGAAAAGAAAAAAGCGCAACCTTACCAATCGAGGTTGCGCTTTTTTAATAAATTTCAATTATCCAAATAAACATCAAACTTATATGAAGCAATGAGGCCAGAGGCCATATAAACACACTGAATTTTCAGTAACTTGTTTCTGTTTTATTAAGCAACCCACTGTTTTTCAAGTAAATGGGGTGCTACAAATTCCCGTTCGAACTCGCGCACACAAACGGTTATTTTTTCATTTTCAATCAAAAAACCATCGTGTCCGTAAGCCGAATCTATTTCCACATAATGCCCTTGCGCAATGTGGCGGGCAATTTGTTTTTGTTCGCTTGGAGGAAAAAGAACATCGGATTTGATACCAATCACCAGCGTATGCGCCCGAATTTGTCCCAGAGCTACTTCCACGCCGCCACGTCCGCGCCCTACGTCGTGCAAATCCATTGCTTGCGAGAGTCTGTAATAGCTATAAGCATTGAAACGCGCCACCAATTTTTCGGCCTGATAACGCTGATACGAAGCAGCTTTAAATCCGTTTTGAATCGCTGATTCGGCATCTTCGTCGGTTTGGTTTTTCTGATACGAACTGTAATTTCTGTACGAAAGCATCGCGGTTGCGCGTGCTGCTTTCAGGCCAGCCAAACCCGCTTCGGGGCTGTCGGTTTGCCAAGTGGCATCCGCTTCGATGGCCAATCGCTGTGCTTCGTTAAAGGCAATGCCCCAAGCCGAATGCACCGCATTAGTCGCCGTTACGACTACTTTTGAGAAAATATTGGGGTTAATAATCGCCCATTCTAAGGCCTGTTGGCCGCCCAAAGAGCCACCAATTAGCGTATTTATTTTTTTGATATTCAAATGCTTACGCAAAAGCTCGTGCGCCTGCGCCATGTCCCTGATGCTTAGCACTGGGAACGAATGAAAATAAGGCTTGCCCGATTGTGGATTGACAGAAAGCGGCTGCGTAGAACCATAACACGAACCCAAGACATTCGCACAAACGATAAAATGTTGCTCTGGGTCAAACAGTTTACCTGCGCCAATGAGTCCGTCCCACCAGTCGGCGGCATCGGAGTTGCCCGTAAGGGCGTGGCAGACCCAAATCACGTTGTCGGCAGCTTCGTTGAGTTGGCCGTAGGTGTGAAAAGCTATCGTTATTTCGGGCAGCTCGCCGCCCAAGTCTAAAGCGAATGGCTCGCGAGAGGTATATTCTTGCCTGCTATTCATACGCAATACATTTTTGTTTTGAAAGAAAGTAATTATAGGTTTCTCCAGATAAAAAGGTAGGAGGCGAGCTTATGTACTCGCCCTTACCCGTAATAACCTAATATATCTGTTAAGCACACGCAACAACATTACAAATTAACAAGTCCTAAATACAGAACGGTCAATCCTGTTGCATCAAATAACGAGCCTTTCGGCATCGTAGAACACCATAAAATTTTTATAAGAAAATCACACGTTCGGATTTTCGTTTAATGGTTTTTACTCACATATTCTAAACATACAAATCGCTAAATTTCAGCGTTTTGCGATATTTTTAAGCAGTTACGGCAATCGCTGCGAAAGCCTGTGCAAAGTCTGCTTTGATGTCGTCTATATGCTCAATTCCCGCCGACACGCGCAACAAACCAGGGTTTACACCTGCGTTGATTTGCTCTTCGTCCGAAAGTTGTTGGTGGGTGGTAGAAGCTGGGTGAATGATGAGTGATTTTGCATCGCCCACATTGGCCAAGTGGCTTACCAATTTGAGATTGTTCACGAAATTTTCGGCTTGTTCGCGGCCACCTTTTATCACAAAAGAAAGTACGCCGCCGTATCCGTTTGTCAAATATTTTTTAGCTAAAGCATTGTATTTGCTGCTTTCCAAACCTGGGTAATTCACCGATTCTACGTCTTCGTGTTTTTCGAGCCATTGCGCCAAAGCTAAGGCATTGTCCACGTGGCGTTGTACTCTAAGTGAGAGGGTTTCAAGGCCTTGCAAAAGCAAAAACGAGTTGAATGGGCTAATGGCTGGGCCAAAATCGCGCAAACCTTCTACACGTGCACGAATCGCAAACGCGATGTTACCGAATGGACCTTCTGTGCCGAACACGTCCCAGAATTTAAGGCCGTGATAACCTTCGGCTGGCTCCGTGAATTGCGGATATTTGCCATTGCCCCAGTTGAAATTGCCACCGTCCACGATTACGCCGCCGATGCTTGTTCCATGCCCGCCAATCCATTTGGTAGCCGAAGCCACGACCACGTGCGCACCATGTTTGAGCGGTTGGAACAAATAGCCGCCTGCGCCAAACGTATTGTCCACGATAAGCGGCAAATCATATTTGTTGGCTACGGCTGCAATTGCCTCAAAATCAGGAATATTAAATTCAGGATTACCAATAGTTTCCAAATACAAGGCTTTTGTATTTTGGTCAATGAGTTTTTCAAAAGAGGCTGCTTTGTCGCCTTCGGCAAAACGCGCCTCAATGCCCAAACGCTTGAAGGCTACTTTGAATTGGTTGTAAGTGCCGCCATACAAAAACGATGTACTTACGAAGTTGTCGCCAGCCTGCAAAATGTTATTCAGAGCCAAAAACTGCGCCGCTTGTCCCGAAGACGTTGCCACAGCCGCCACGCCACCTTCCAACGCCGCGATGCGCTTTTCAAACACATCAGTTGTCGGGTTCATGATACGCGTATAAATATTGCCAAACTCTTTGAGTGCGAACAAATTAGCACCGTGTTCCGCATTTTTGAACACATACGAAGTAGTTTGATAAATAGGCACAGCGCGAGAACCTGTAGTTGGGTCGGCTTCTTGGCCTGCGTGCAATTGGAGCGTTTCGAATCTGAATGTTGCTGACATAACGATAATATTTGGGTTTTGAAAAGATTTTAAATTGATTGGAAGGTAACTGGCCTGTGAAGAGGCCAGTTAGTTAGTTAAGTATAATTGGAAATGAAAAAGGTACAAGATTTGGAGCCGTTTGGGAAAGAATGGGTACGGCAAACCCGTTAGCTGTTTGGGAATTTCTATGCTTTAAATTGAAGCAATGAGATGAAAGCCGAGTAGTTGGTAAGAATACACTACAAGCCTAACAGCCCAAAACCATCAGAAACACGAAATTGCGAGCCTAATAGCTGGAGTTAACAACAGCAACAACAACAGTGTTGCATTCCACGAAATGACATTGAATAAATAACTTGGGTTGTACCGAAGCGAACCGAATTCGTTTTGGACGTTTGCGTAAAATCTTTGATGGCTGTGATAATGTTGTTTGAACTTTCCATTTTTTCCTTCTATGAATTTATAGTTCCTAAAATGTTTTTAGGCAGGAGTTAGCACCTTTCCCTTTGGGGCGGTTGCTAGAAGTTCGTAGAGCCTGTTCTCTCCCTTCTTCTGTATAAAATCAAGTGGCCTGCTACGGAAGCGCATCATTGACTTTTGCGATACAAAGGTACAATGCTATTTTTTGGAAAAGCAAATTTTGTAACGCATTTTTTTGATATTCTTATCTCGTCAAAAAGCTAAACACTTTATAATAAGTGTTTTGTGTTTTGAAAATATTTTAAAAAAACATAAATAGCTTGGCATTTATGGCGCAAAAAAAGAGGGATAGAAACAGTATTCTATCCCTCTTTTAGTTTTTATTTGCCTAATGCTTTTAGCTTTTCATCTACTTCCGCGATTTTGTCGGCGCGTTTGAGATAGCCATAAAGTTTAGATAAAACTTTGAGTGTTTCTACATCTTTAGGCTGTGTTTTGTGCGCTTTCTCGAAGTAAGGAACAGCTTGTGCCATTTTGCCTTTGGCTTCTGTTTCTAGCTTTTTGCCGTTGCGTTGGTATGTGGCCAAATCCATTTTATTGGCTTTGTTGAATAGGTCAGAGCCTTGATTGTAGTAGAATGTTCCTACGTTGAAGTTGCCTTCAAATGACATAGAATCTACGGCAAGAGCTTTGTTGTACAAAGAAAGAGCTTCATCGTTGAGGGCTTTGGCTTCGGCTGGAGCTTTTTTCGTGCTGGCTTCCTTAGAAAGCATATCACCTTTCACCAAATACAATGAAGTATTGCTTGGGTCAAGTTTGATAGCTTCGTCAAGTTTGGCTTTCGCTTCTGCCGAACGATTTTGCGTCAAATAAATATTCAACTCGTCAATCAACAAATTTTTGTTGTCAGGGAAGTCTTTGCGGCCTTGTGCCAAGATAGCAAGCGCATCATCAAACTTTTTGTTTTGTTGCGCAAAGTCGGCCATGTATTTGTACATTCCCAAGTTTTTGTACTTGAGTGTTACCAACTTGTCGTAGTATGTTTTTGCTTGCGGATAGTCGTTCAGATCCACTGCCGAGTAAGTCGCGTTGCGATAAGCAAGCGTATCTTCTGGCTTCATTTCCATCGCCAAACGATAGTTGTCTATGGCTTCTTTGTGTTTCTTTTCTGTATCAAATTTGATAGCCGTATTCAAAACACCCACCCAAACATTCTCCATATTGGCTTTGGCATCTTTGGCATAGCTGCCATCAGGCTTGTCAAGTTCGATTGCTTTTTTGAAAGATTTATAAGCCACAGATGCGCCAGAGTCGCCAGCAAGCCCCTGAAATGCAGGCAATTGTGTGTTTACAATGTCAATGTAAATCGCGCCGCGTTCGTACCAGCCTTTAGGCTTTGTATAAACTTTGTCCTTAACGATTGCCTTTTCGATGCTTACACGCGCTTTGTCCAAAAGACCGTTTTTGTGATTGAGGATAGCATCCGTAAGGTCAGGGTCTTGTTGAGCCATTGCCGCAAAACTTGCCGACATAGCCAACAGGGTTAATTTCGCTTTTTTCATGTTAATTGCTCTTTTTGTTTTAATCGGTAAAACTCGTTTAAAGCTGGGTGAAAGATAAATATTTTCTCGAAAGAAAAAGAATTGGCCTACTCATTTGCATTTTTTAGATACAAAAAGCAGGCCAGTTTTATTTAAAATTATTCTGTTGCTGTCGTTTCCGTTGCCTCGTCTGTGGTATTTTCGGAGGTTTCGTCCGTTAGGATTTCCACTTCCTCCACTTCGTCTTCCTCAATTTTGGCAATAGAAGAAATGGCATCCGTATCGTTGAGCTTGATGAGGCGAACGCCTTGCGTGGCTCTGCCCATTACGCGCAACTCCGAAACGCTCATGCGGATTGTCAGACCCGACTTGTTGATAATCATTAGGCCGTTGTTGTCGTTTACGTCCATGATGGCTACCAACTTGCCTGTTTTGTCAGTGATGTTCAGTGTCTTAACACCTTTGCCGCCTCTGTTTGTAACTCTATATTCTTCGATAGATGAGCGTTTGCCGTAGCCTTTTTCGGACACTACCAACAGATTGGTTTCGGGGTTGCTGATACACACCAAACCGACTACGCGGTCGTTTTCGTCTTCGAGCGTAACACCGCGTACACCTGCCGCATTACGTCCCATTGGGCGCACTTGGTCTTCAGGGAAACGCACCACACGACCCGAACGTTTGGCCAACATGATTTGCGCGTTGCCGTCCGTGAGGCGTACATCTAACAAACGATCGCCTTCGTTGATGGTAATGGCATTGATACCCGCCAAACGAGGGCGCGAATATGCCTCCAAAGACGTTTTCTTGATCGTGCCTTTTTCCGTACACATTACCAAGAACGTGTTATTGATATAATCTTCATTATCAAGGTTTTTAACGTTGATAACAGCACGTACACGGTCTTCTTTTTCTATGTTGATAAGGTTCTGAATCGGGCGACCTTTCGAGGCTTTTGTACCTTCGGGCAACGCATAAACTTTGTGCCAGAACATACGACCGCCTTCTGTGAAAATCAACAAATAGTTGTGCATGGAAGCAACAAATAAATGCTCCGTGAAGTCAGAATCTTTGGTTTTTGCACCTTTCGAGCCTACACCGCCACGGCTTTGCGTGCGGTATTCGGTCAATGGCGTGCGTTTGATATAGCCTTCGTGCGAAATGGTAATTACCATGTCGTCATCGGCAATCATGTCTTCAATAGAAATATCGTCGGCAGCATGGATAATTTGCGTGCGGCGTTCATCTCCGTAACGTTCTCTTACTTCCAAAAGCTCGTTTTTAATGATGTCCATACGCAATTCTTCGCTGGCCAAAACGCTATTGAAATAGTCAATTTGTTTTTTGATTTCGGCGTATTCGTTTTGGATTTTCTCGCGTTCCAAACCTGTGAGGCGTTGCAAACGCATTTCCAAAATGGCTTTTGCCTGAATTTCGCTCAAACCGAATTTTTCAACCAATCCCGCTTTCGCGATTTCTGGGTCGCGTGCCGAGCGAATCAACGAAATAACCGCGTCCAAGTGGTCTAAGGCTATCAACAAACCTTCCAAAATGTGGGCGCGTTCTTCGGCTTTGCGCAAATCGAAACGCGTGCGACGTACCACAACCTCGTGGCGGTGATCCACAAAATGACGAATTAAGTCCTTCAGATTCAGGGTCATTGGGCGGCCTTTCACCAAAGCCACATTGTTTACACTGAACGAAGATTGCAATGCCGTATGTTTGTACAAAGTATTCAATACCACGTTGGCGTTTGCATCTTTTTTCAAATCAAAAACCACGCGGATACCTTCGCGGTCAGACTCGTCGCGCAAGTCGGCAATGCCTTCAATTTGTTTGTCGTTAATCATGCCACCGATTTTTTCAATCATAGCGGCTTTGTTCACCATGTACGGCACGTCCGTGAAAACGATTTGCTCACGGCCATTTTTCGCGGTTTCAAAATGCGAATTTGCTCTCAAAACAATACGTCCGCGTCCTGTTTCAAACGCAGATTTTACGCCCTGATAGCCGTAAATCGTTGCACCCGTCGGGAAATCTGGTGCAGTAACAAACTTCATGAGTTCGGCAATCGTAATGTCGCGGTTGGCGATATAGGCAATAATTCCGTCCACCACTTCGCGCAAATTGTGCGGAGCCATGTTGGTCGCCATACCTACCGCGATCCCCGACGTACCGTTCAGCAACAAGTTCGGAATGCGCGAAGGCATTACGGTTGGTTCTTGGAGGGAATCGTCGAAATTGTATTGAAAATCAACAGTTTCTTTGTAAATGTCGTCGAGCAATTCGTCGGCGATGCGCTTGAGACGTGCTTCTGTATAACGCATGGCCGCTGCCGAGTCGCCGTCTATCGAACCAAAGTTCCCTTGTCCGTCCACAAGTGGGTAACGCAAAGACCAATCTTGCGCCATACGCACCATGGCTTCATATACGGAAGAGTCGCCGTGTGGGTGATATTTACCCAACACTTCCCCCACGATACGGGCAGATTTTTTGTACGCTTTGTTGTAATTGACACCGAGTTCGAGCATACCAAACAACACCCGACGATGCACAGGCTTAAGCCCGTCTCGCACATCGGGTAAGGCTCTCGACACAATCACCGACATTGAATAATCAATGTAGGCACTACGCATTTCATCTTCGATGTTAATCGGAATGATGTTTTCAGGACTATCTGTCATGGTATTTTAATATAGAAAGAATATTCTTTTACTTTAGATAAATAATTGATAGTAAATATCTTACCAAAATTTCCACCAAGCTTTTTTGGCATTGATGTTGGGTTGTGGCTTTTTGAAACCTTGCCCCACTTTGGGATTTTGGTTGCGTTTCCAGAATGGTTGGCCTCTGAAATCTTGTCCGCCGTGCGCGTGTATCATGCGCACATGGCAGCCATCTACGCGACAGCGTGGGGGGCTGAAGGTAAAGCAACCGCAGCTACTTAGCCCCATCATTAGCATCGCAAAGATTATTGTATGGATTTTGAGTCGCATATTTTTTTGATAAAAATTGTTTAGCCTGTAAGCCAACAAGAACTATGCCGCTGCCAATGAAGGCAATAAAATAGTTCCCTAAATAAGTTGGTAAAGGTACGGTTTTGTTACGGAATTGCCAAATATTTCGGGCTTGGGCTGTCGGGATTTTGTGTTTTCTTGTGCCCAAACCATGCCTTTTTGTAATAAAAGTTAGATTATGTTCGTTTTATCTGAAAGTAAAATTTTATATCTATCGGCTAAATGTTTGGTTTAGAGATTGATATAAATTAAATTACGCAATGGTGCGCCTATCTTTCAACCTTAAACCCCATTGTATTATGAGACATCTAACATTAGCCCTGACTACCGACGGGCAAAACCTCCAACCTCTTATTAATTTAGTTCGTGTGATAAGGCCGCCACGCTTGCAGAGCGTGGAATGGACCGTGCAACGGCTCGAAGAAATTATTAAAGAACTCAGGAGTGACGAAATTCTTCGTAATCAGTGGCACACGTACATACGCTCGGTGCTGGTCGTGCTTGACCCGCTGCGCACGTACACGGATTTGGGTATTTTGTCTAACAAAGGTTTTTTGGCCGAAACCTACGACAAAATTAGCTACAACATTCTGCCGCCAGCCGCGCAAGAGCGTGAGCTGAGTTATTTTTTGGGAAAAGTTTTTTATAAAAAAGACGATTTTGAATGGGTGGCGCAAGTGCCGCACGCGCTTTGGCTGGAATTGCTGGAGGCTTTGGGCTTTCAGATACAAATTACGGCTAAGCATCAAGAATATATTTTGAATGCCATTTTGGTATTGGCGCAACGCATTACGGCCATTGGGCTTGAGCCTGAAGTAGTAGCCAAATTGCCAGAAATGGACGATTTGCAATCGCCGTTTTTGGAACTGAACCGCGAAGTAATGCACTATGTGCATCATTTCAAACGCAATCGCGCCGAGTATCCGAACCAAAACGAAGAAGACTACAAACACATTTTGGTGATGCTGCGGCAGTCGGAAAAAGACATCAAGCGGCTGCAAAAAGACAAAGAAACGTTAGGCATTAGTGTAGAGCTTACTTACTTGATTCTCAGGCTCGACCAACATTTGCGCCGTATCCGAATTTTGTTGGAAATCGTGCAAGCTCCGCCGCAACAAGTGAACAGCCAAAAGCTGTTGGAGCTGCTCAAAGAGTTGATAGAGAAACGAAATACGCAATACAGTTTGCGCCGCCATTTTTCGGACAATCTCAGTTACATGGCTTACAAAGTGGTGGATAACACCTCCAAACGTGGAGAGCATTACATTAGCACTTCTTCCAAAGAATATTGGAATATGTTCAAAATTGCGTTGGGTGGTGGATTTATCGTAGCGTTTTTGGCCTGTTTCAAAACCCTGATTTACTATTGGCATTTGCCGCCGCTGGGCGAAGCGTTTATGTATAGCATGAATTATTCTTTGGGCTTTATCCTGATTCATTTGATGCATTTTACGCTGGCCACCAAGCAGCCCGCCATGACGGCTTCCACGATTGCGGCTTCTTTTGGGTCTGGGGAGAAAAACGCCATTCAAAATACGGTGCAACTCATTGCGCAAATGGTTCGGACGCAGTTTATTGCGTTGGCGGGCAATGTCGTGATGGCATTTCCTGCGGGTTTGTTGTTGGCTTGGCTGTTTCGGTTGGTGATGGGGCATAGCATCGCCACACCCGAAAAAGCGGTTAAACTCATTACAGAACTTCACCCAACGCACAGCAATTCGGTGATGTACGCGGCCATTGCGGGCGTTTTCCTGATGACTTCGGGTTTGATTTCGGGGCTTTACGAAAACCGCGTGATTTATCGTAACATTCCGCAACGTTTGCGCGAGCAACCGCTTTTGAACAAAATATTATCAGCCAAAGCCCTTGACCGTTTCGCCACGTACATCGGCAATAACTTGGGTGCGTTGGCAGGCAATTTTTACTTAGGCATTTTCTTGGGTTCGATGGCGGCCATTGGTTTTATCGTGGGCTTGCCACTGGACATCAGGCACGTAACTTTTGCGGCGGCTAACGTGGCCTTGGCTTGGGACGGAACGGGTTTTGCGCTTTCGTGGCATCAGGCTTTATGGGTGAGTTTGTCGGTGGCGGCCATTGGTATTACGAACGTTATCGTGAGTTTTGGCCTTTCGGTTATTTTCGCCCTCAAATCCCGTAACATTGACTTGCGACAAATGCGGTTGTTGATTGTTGCCTTGTTCAAACATTTTTGGAAAAATCCGCTTGCGTTCTTTTTTCCGTTAAAAAGTTCTGTGAAAGTCAAAATGCAAGCAACTTAACAATCAGTTACTTATCAAAGCACAGGTGTTGGCCTGTGCTTTTTTGTTACGGATAAATGACTAAAATGTTTCGTTTTGGAATATGGCTTGCGTATTTTTGCAGTTATGGAGAACAATAGGCCAGCATATAATAAGAAGACCTTGCAAGACCGCATTGCTAATACGGCGCGTGAAACGTCGGCGGTGCTTAACACTGCTCGCAAGCCGCCACAGGCCATTGAGTTGGAGGAAGCCGTATTGGGTGCCTTGATGGTTGAGAAAGATGCGCTGACTACTGTCATAGATATTTTGCAGCCCGAAAGTTTTTATGTGGACAAACACGCCCGCATTTATGAGGCCATTCGTGCGCTTTTTCAAAAGTCAGAACCTGTTGATATCCTGACGGTTATTAATCAATTACGTTCTACGGGAGAGCTGGAATTTGTGGGAGGAGCTTCTTACATCACGAAGCTGACCAGCACGGTACACTCCGCCGCCAACATCGAATACCATGCGCGTATTGTGGTGGAAATGGCCATCAAACGCGAACTTATTCGTATTTCGGGCGAAACGACCCGCGACGCTTACGAGGACACGACCGACGTTTTCCAACTTTTAGATAAAACAGAACAATCCTTTTTTCAGGTGTCCGAAATGAACATCAAGAAAAAAGTGGCAGATATGCGTTCGGTATTGGCCGAAGCCTTAGAAGAACTTAAATCTAAGAAAGATAACGCCGATGGCCTGACGGGTGTGCCAAGTGGTTTTACGAAACTCGACCGCATTACGTCGGGTTGGCAAAAATCCGATTTGGTGATTTTGGCGGCTCGCCCTGGTATGGGTAAAACGGCTTTTGTGGTGTCGGCGGCGCGTAACGCGGCGGCACTGTTCAAAAAAGGTGTAGCGATTTTTTCTTTGGAAATGTCGGCGGTGCAATTGGTGAACCGTCTTATTTCGGCGGAAGCCGAGCTGGAAAGCGAAAAAATCAAGAAAGGAAATTTGGCCGAACACGAATGGGTGCAACTGCATCAACGCATTACGACACTGGCCGAAGCTCCGATTTTTATAGATGATACGCCTGCACTTTCTGTGCTCGAATTGCGTGCCAAATGCCGCCGCCTCAAGGCGCAACACGATATTCAGATGATTATCATTGACTATTTGCAACTCATGAGCGGCGATAATGGTTCGGGCAAAGGTGGTGGCAATCGCGAACAAGAAATTGCCTATATCTCGCGTTCACTCAAGAACTTAGCCAAAGAATTGAACGTGCCCGTCATCGCGCTTTCGCAGTTGAGCCGTGCCGTAGAAACGCGCGGTGGCGACAAACGTCCGCAGCTTTCGGATTTGAGGGAATCGGGTTCTATCGAGCAAGATGCCGACATGGTGGTTTTCTTGTATCGTCCTGAATATTATGGCATTACACAAGACGAAAGTGGTAATCCCGTAACGGGCGTAGGAGAGGTGATTATCGCCAAGCACCGTAACGGCTCGCTGGATAGCGTTTACCTGCGTTTTGAAGGCAAATACACGAAGTTCACGGATTTGGAAGAAGACCGATTTAAGGCCTTTAGTTCGGGTACGTTTAGCGCGTTTCCTTCAGCTGAGGCACACGTGCCGCGCGAGTTTGAAGCTGCCGCACCGAACACACAGCAAGTCAAAACATTTGGTAGCAAACTCAATCAAAAAAATAATACAGATTTCTCTAAACCAGACGATACGCCCGCACCGTTTTAGTGGTGTAGAAAGTAAAAAATAGACAAAAAGCCGTTTGCGATACGTTTGCAAGTGGCTTTTTGCTTGATATTTTAGTTGTATAAAAAATGATTTGAGTCAGTTTGAAAGCAAATTATTAAATCATTCGCCGAGTAAAAGTGTCATTTCGCCGAGTTAAATTTGGTTTTCGCATAAAAAAAATTGCTAAACTGAAGTTTGTTCTTATCTTTGTATCAGTTCTGGACGGAATATTGCCGTAAAGAAGAGTTTTAGAGAGTAGAGCGATATGTTTTTTCGCTAAAGGTTTAGGTTTAAATAAAAATGAATGACGCAAAAAAGGCTACCGTTTGGCAGCCTTTTTTGTTGGTATAAACTCAACTAAAAACAAATCATTGTGTTGTTTTTGTAAACTGAAATAGGTCGTTGGTAAATCAATTCATCCTATTGGTGCAATTGAATTTGTAACAATAAATCATAACACTACTTTTGTGCAAGTTCTGAGCGGGGAATTCCGTACAAGAAGAGTTTAGAGAGTAAAGCGATATGTTTTTTCGCTAAAGGTTTAGGTTTAAATAAAATGAATGACGCAAAAAAGGCTACCATTTGGTAGCCTTTTTTGTTGATTTTTGGGCAAAAGAAAAAGCTATCCGAAAATCAGACAGCCTTTTTTCAAAACTTAAAATATACAAACTTAACCTATATAAATATCTTATAGCAAGGAAGTTAGGCCTTGCGAAGTTGTTTCAATTTCGCTGAAATGCTTGGGTGTGCAGAAAAATATACACGTGGACTGGCCATCATAAAAAAAACGTTTTGTGAGATTTGTGCAGCTTGTTTTGATGCTTCTTCTTGCGTAACGAGGGAATAATTAGCCCTATCATTTTTTATAAAGAAAAATACCCGATGCGATACAAATTGGCAGAAAACGCCGTTTAATCCCACGGAGCAAAGGTACTTTTGCAAAATCGTAACGTAATTAAAAATAGATTAAAATTCTTAAAATAAAAGTGCCGTGTTATTGACTTACTGGCAGAGAGTTGGACTTATTTTTTTATTTTCAATAGAGAAAGCAGTGTTTTTGCTGCTAAGTAATGTTTATATTGTATTTTTGTGGTTTTGGCGTTTTTTTTAACAATTTAATAATAAATAAAAAAAAGAAACGT
Organism: Flexibacter flexilis DSM 6793; assembly: GCF_900112255.1. Classification (NCBI taxonomy): domain Bacteria; kingdom Pseudomonadati; phylum Bacteroidota; class Cytophagia; order Cytophagales; family Flexibacteraceae; genus Flexibacter; species Flexibacter flexilis. The sequence continues at coordinate 28,924 of NZ_FOLE01000004.1, read as the reverse complement.
AATTTTGCAATCCGTTTTGGAGAATGAATTACTGATATTATGGCAGATATTTCTCAGGGCATTCCCTTTAAATTCATAAAGCCACCACCATTATTAAAAATTGTTATGTTGCTTCGATCAAAATCATGAAAAAATATATTATTTGTCTGGTTATCTTTGTTTTATCTTTCAGCTTTGAAGAAAGTTCGGCCAAACGATTGTACCAACAATGGCACGGAACGAGTTGGGCTATTACCCAAAAACAAGGAAAAGGGACGGTTGTTTTTACGTACACCGAATCGCCTACTTTTTCGTACAAAGATAAAACAGGTAAGCTAACGGGTGTGTGTGTAGATATTATGCAAGGTTTTGTGAAATATGTAGAACAAAAGTATAAAGTCAAGCTTACGATTAAGTACGAACATTATCCGCACGATGATTTTTTTACCTTTTATAACTTGCTTAAATCTTCACAAGGCGGGGTGTTTGGCCTGACCAATGCCACGATTACTCCCGAACGCCAGAAAGAAGTTCAATTTTCGCCACCATTTTTGAATAATATTTCGATTATTATGACGAATCAGTCTGTAAAATCGTTGTCGACGGTGAAGAATATAGCCAAAGATTTTGCAGGAATGACAGCTTACACCAACAAAGGAACAGCCAACGAACGTCGATTACTTCAAATCAAAAAAGCGTATTTCCCTCAAATGAAAATTGTTTATTTGCCATATAATGAAGATATTTTGATGCAAATTGCTAAAGACAAAAAAGCATTTACTTGTTTGGATTTCAATTATTATAGCGACGGAAAACAAAAGAATAAGCCATTCAAACGCCACCCAGCAGGCGACGACTTTTCGGAAGAGTTGGGCTTGGTAATGCCACTCAAATCGGATTGGGGCGCGTTGATGAAAGAATATTTTGCGGCAAATGGTGGCCTTCGCCAATCCAAGCCCTACAAACAAATGCTTACCAAGCACTTTGGTACGGAAGCAGCCAATATTTTACTCAACAAATAATTGACCATAACAGAAAAACGAAAAGGTCGCTTTAGAGAAAGCGACCTTTTTTTTATGCCTTTTTGGGTTTGCGATAGGGGCAATGTTTGCAGCCATTTTTGCAGCAATAGCCGCGTTTGCGATGATAAATTTCCGTAAAAACCATCAAGCCTTGTTCGTTAAAATAAAAATCTTCGGGGCTTAATGGCTGTATCGGCGTTTTGGGGCTTGGTGTCATTTCTTTACAAAGAGCTTAAAAGCAGGAATTTAGTTTGTTTGGCTAATTTGTGTAACTTGCCGCTCGCACCAAATTTCGTATTTTTAATTAAAAATGTCGGGAAAATTTCCCATTTACTAACTCCTATTAAGTTTATATGTTACACCAACCAACGACACTTTCATCTGCCCAAGCCATTGAATTAGAAGACCGTTACGGCGCACACAATTATCACCCGCTGCCCGTTGTGCTCTCCAAAGGCGAAGGCGTACATCTTTACGACCCCGAAGGAAAACATTATTATGATTTCTTGTCGGCTTATAGTGCTGTGAATCAAGGCCATTGTCATCCACATATTATCGGTGCGTTGGTGGCACAGGCGCAAAATCTGACACTTACTTCAAGAGCTTTCTACAACAATCGTTTGGGCGAGGCCGAAAAATTCATTTGCGAAACTTTCGGATACGATAAAGTTTTGATGATGAACTCTGGAGCAGAAGCCAACGAAACGGCTCTTAAATTGGCGCGTAAATGGGGTTATACGGTCAAAGGTATTCCCGAAAATCAGGCTGTTATTGTGGCCGTAAACAGCAATTTTCATGGTCGTACGCTGGGAATGATTTCGGCTTCTACGGATGAGAATGCCCGCCAAGATTTTGGGCCTTTTATTGATGGCTATCAAATTATCCCTTACGACGATTTGCAAGCCTTAGAAGCGGCCTTACAAAATCCGAATGTTTGTGCGTTTTGGTTTGAACCCATACAAGGCGAAGCTGGCGTGCTTGTGCCGCAAGAGGGCTATCTCCGCAAGGTTTATGAGCTTTGCAGCAAATACAATGTGCTAATGATGGCCGACGAAGTGCAAACGGGCATCGCGCGTACGGGCAAACTCACGGCCTGCCAACACGAAGGCGTAACGCCACACGTTTTGATTCTGGGAAAAGCCTTGTCGGGTGGTGTGTTGCCTGTTTCGGCAGTGCTGGCCAACGATGATATTATGCTCACCATCAAAGCTGGGCAACATGGCTCGACGTTTGGCGGCAATCCGCTTGCTTGTGCTGTGGCTATTGCTGCGCTGGAAGTGGTTCATAACGAAAAACTCTCGGAAAATGCCGAACGTTTGGGCGCGATTTTCCGTAGCCGCATGGAAATGGTACAGCAAAAAGTGCCGAACGTGGTAACGGCAGTGCGTGGCAAAGGCTTGCTAAATGCTGTGGTGATTGCGCCAAGTGCCGATGGTCGTACGGCTTGGGACGTGTGCATTTCGCTCAAAGATAACGGCCTGTTGGCCAAGCCAACACACGGCGATATTATTCGTTTTGCGCCGCCGTTGGTCATTACCGAAGAGCAGTTGCATGAGTGTTGCGACATTATCGAAAAAGTGCTGTTGGCATTCTAAAAAATAGATTTTCAGGTAATAAAAAAAGTCCGTGAATAGACGTTGTGTCTGGTTCACGGACTTTTTATTTAATTAAAGAAATACAAATACTTAGAAAGATTGGGCTACTTTTTTACAAAAAACTACGTCCAACTGGTCAAGATTTAGGAGAATAAGCGATTCTTTGTTGATGTCTAAAGTGCTGTAAACATTGGGCAAATTGGCGGGTAGCTCGTGCGTAATTGTTTTAACAAAAACGCAAGCCGTTAGAAACGTGCCTAAATCGGAAGGGTGGCTGCCGTCGTTGTGATACAATACGAAATTGGGGCGCAATTGTTTGGCCAAAGCCCACGCATTCCCAACGGGCACTAATTCGGCTTTGTTGTCGGCGGCAGCTTTGGCATACAGTTTATTGATTTGCTCCTGATAATGAGGTACTTTCTCTCTTGCCCACGTTTGATACAAATACGGTTTTGCGCCGTTTTCTTTAACGAATTGGCAGAACAGTTTCATGTATTTGTACGCACTATCTGGGTTTTCGATGGCTCCCATACTAAATTCTTGCAGTACCACTATATCAAATCTGCCATTTTTAATAATATCTTTCGTTTTGAGACCTCTTTTGCCGTGCCAATGTTCGCTGAGATACGCGCCGCCAATGGTACTTTTTTTTGTAATGAGTTTGGTTTTGGTGCTGTCGGAAATAATAGAAACGACTTGCGCGAGATTTTGATAATATGTGTAGCTGTTGCCTACAAACAGAACACGAAGTGTATCTTTTTTTACTTGTGCAAAACCTTGATTGCTACATAGGAATAGCCCAAAAACGACAATAATTAAAGCAATTTTTTTCATGTTAATTTGGTTGATAGTGATTGGGGAAATATATGGTAAACTATGATTTGGCCATCGCTTTTTGAATCAATTCAATTTGAGTTTGTATATTATTATTTGTCGGATTAAGTTGTAATGCTTTTTGATAATTTTCAAGAGCCAAATCATATTTTTTGCTTTGAAATAGGCTTCGCCAAGGCTGTCATAAACATTCCAAGATTCAGGAAAAAGCGTAACATTTGCCTTAAATATATTAATGGCAACTTTCGGCTTTTTATCTATTTGGAGTATCCGATAACCCAAAGCATTAAAATACATTTCTGTAGATGGATATACTTTCAGAATCTCTTTAATGTGCGGCTTTAATTTAGTGGCAATAGTGGCACAAGCCTCTGCATCACTATTGATACCACTCAAATTATATTGGTCTAATATCTTGATGTATTTTGCTACACTATCTCTTTTAATTTTCAACTTGTAGAATGCTTCTTTATTTAACCCAAAACACAAATTATTCTGAAATGAATTTTCGGGAGCAGACATAGTCGTTAGGTAAAGATCACGATTCCCCAAGCCATTAATCATTTCTGATGCGAGGTAGCTTTTAAAAGAAGGACGAATATTGTTCTTTATTCTTCTATAATCACTAGAAAAATCATCCGAAATAATAATGATACCATTTGGTTTTAGTTTAGTTTTGAGGTTTTCTATCGCAGCAATTTCATCAAAAAAGCTATAAAAAGAATAATGAAGAATGATTTTATCAAAGAAATTATTGGGCAAGGACGTTTCTTTTTCTGTTCCAATTATTTTATTTACAGCACCAAAATGCAATGTGTCGTATCGGATGGCTTTATTTAATTGATTTTGATTAACTAACACACTGTCTGCACTTTGAAAATAGAATACTGTACTATCTTTCACTCGAAAACAAGTGCTTATTGTTGTTCTATTACTTGCATTAATTTCCGCCACAATATCATTTGTTTGGATATTATGATTACGAAATAAACGTTTTAAATAATTACATTTTTCTTGTGTAAAAGCGATATTATAGTTTTTAGATTCATTTAATAATGTGTTTGCTTTTTTTGCTTTTTTTCTTGGCTATAATATTATTAAGTTCATTTATTTTTTCTTTAATAGGCTGGTTATATGGATCTAACTCTAATGATATTTTGTAATTTTCTACCGATAAAACATAATTATTATCACTGCAATATGACGTCCCTAATCCTTTATAAATTTCTGCTGATTTTGGATATAATACAAGACCTGCATGAAATACGTTAATTGATTTTTTAAGATCCATTTCTTCCCAATATAAAGCATCACCTAAAGAACTAAAATAAGTATTAAATCTTGGATAAATACGTTCTATTGTTGCAATATATGGTTTTAAGTTTTCTACTATTTCCAAACAGAGATTAGCGTTAGAATACGTTTCCTCTATATTTAATTGATCCAGTATTTTAATATATTTTTCAACGCTACTTGTTTTTAATTTAAAATCGTCACTTTTTTGCTTACTAAACTCAAAAAATAAATTATTTTCTAATGAATTGATAGGAGCAGATATATTCGTCAAATAAAGACCTTGTTTTTCAAATTCTTTGATAACCATAGATGGTTTAGGGCTCGTTATTCTACAACCTAAATGCTTATGCTTTATATAGTTATTTGAAAAATCATCAAAAATAATAATAGTCCCATTGGGTTTTATTTTTTTTGCTAAGTCCTTGACCATAGAGGCTGGATCTTTAAATTCATGGTAAGAATTACTGATAATTATTTTATCAAATGCACCGTCAGGTAAATTAGTACCCGTTTTAGTTCCAATCACCATCTTGAAAGTATTGGTTTGCGGTGTTTGGCGTACAGACGAATAATGTTTGACCATTTTGCTGAGCTGGTCTTGGTTTAAAATGCTCGTATCTATGTCTTGTACGTAATACGTAACACTAGCCGTCATAACAGAATATACACCTTCCAGCCAGCCGCTTGCTGCCCCCACTTCTGCCACTACATCGCCTTTTTTGATGTTATAAAGCGTCAAAGTTCCTCTGTATTGTTCACATTCTTCGCGAGAATACGCAAAGCCATATTTGAAAGGCCTGCTCGAATGCGTACTAATAATTGCGTCAGGATTGTTACTTACATACAGACTACCGCAGCCAACCAAAAAAATAGTAGTAAAAAAAGAAGCAATAAGAGCGTATATTTTTGTCATTTAACTGTTTTTGTTAGGTGATATTCAAATGCCAAAAGTAAGGATTTGTTTTTAAACCATATTGGTTTGAATAATAAAAAAGTCACCTTTTCGGGCGACTTTTGGGTAAAATGCGCAATTGTATTTTAGTTGAAAAATATGGTTTGTGCAAGCGTATTTATGCTTTATTTTCGTCAATTAGTTGCACCATATTTTGATTAAACCCAGAAAGTTTGTCGTTGAGTGCCGCAAAAAAAGCCAAATCCGCATTTTCTATCTCTATGAGGGCTTTTTGTAAAACGATTTCTCCGTCGGGTGTCAGCCGAATACATTTGGCTCTGGTGTCGGTCTCGTGTTCGTGGCGCGTTACAAATCCTTTTTCCTCCAACGTGCGCAGCACTTTGGACACCATCATTCGGTCGGCGTTGCTTTGGTTGGCAATGTCAATTTGCGTTACGGCATTACTTTTTTTGGAAAGCCACGCCACCGCCGCCAGCAACACAAATTGCGTTTGCGTCAAGTCCAGAGGATCTAACACTTTCTTTTGTTTGCGCTGCCAAAGCATGGTGAGCTGTCCGAGCAAGTACCCTGGACTGTCTTGGGGGCTTTTAAAATGAAATTCTATTTCTTGAGGCATCGTATTTTTCAAAAAATTTAGGCGGGAAATTTAAACTAAAATTTCAAATCCAGTCCGTATAGGTTCTGAAAATCTGTACGGGTCAGATTCGCTGACGCAAGCGTTTATTTGGCTTCCAAAAACGTAAGTTTGTAACCATCAGGGTCTTTGACGTGAAACGCACGACCAAAAGGCGTTTCGATAATCGGCCCCGCCGTCGTAATACCGCCAGCAAGGTATTTTTCTTTCAAAGCCTCTACCTTTTCCTCAATAGCAAACCACAAAGCTACGCCCACGCCCAATTCTTTGCCTTCGAGCGGTTCGAGTGGTGTGCGTATCGCAAAACTGGCTTGTCCTTGGTTGTATTTAAACACGCAGGCTTGCGGATTAGCGTTATCAATTTCAAATCCTAATTGTTGGGTATAGAAGTTTTTGGAAACTTCAAGGTCTATCACTTGTAGCGACGCAAATGTTAACTGTTTCATTTTGTGTAACTTTATTTTGTTGTCGCAAATATAGTATATGCGACAACAATAAAACAAATAATAACCCAGAAATTTTTGTCAGTCAATTTTTTACGTTTTAAGGATTTGTTCGGACGGAACGGTTTTTTCCCATTCCTTGTGGTCGAGTCGGTCTTGTACTTGGTGTATCATCATGTCCATTTTGTTGGCCGTCGTTTTTAGATAGCCCTCAATATCTTTGTGTTGCGCCAACATATTTTCGCTTTCTATCATATTAATGAGTCCGAGCATGGTGGCCACAGGGCCGCGTATTTGGTGCGCATTCATAAAGGCAAACTGTTCTATTTGGTCTTTTTGAGACTCTACGACGGCGGTTCTGTCCCTGACGAGTTGGTCTAAATTTTCGTTGATGGAAGTGAGTGCCTCGTTGGTTTCGCTGAGTTGCTCGGTTTGTGTCAAGATTTCTTCATTTTGTGCCGTAATTTCTTTGTTTAGCTCTGCTAATTTTATTTCACTTTCTCTTTTCTGAGAATATAATCGCCAGAAAAGGCCAATTGTAATGAGGCTCATAATCAGTAATCCAAGCATAAAAAAAAGAAATTGCCGTGCCTGCAATGTTTCGTTTTGGGATTGTAGCAGTTCTTGTTTTTGTAATGCCTCTTGGTAGTGCAACTCCGCATCAAAAATCTGTTGTGCTACCTGCAAACTAAAGGATTTTTCTTCTATCTCTTTGGCTTGTTGGTAGTGTTTGAACGCGTTTTTATAATCGCCTTCTTTCCAAAAAATCTTGCTTAAGTTATTGTTTACCATCACACTTTTGGTCAAATCGTTTATTTGCTCGGAGCGTAAATAATAATCTTTGGCTTTGGCGTAGTGGTTTATTTTGTAGTAGGCATTTCCCAAATATTTATAAAAAGTTTTGATAGAATGCTGCTCACCTCGTTTCTTGGCTTGCTGCAAACCCAATTCAAAATACTGGATAGCCTGTTGCGTGCTGTCCAAATCCAATAAAGCCCATGCGATGCCGCCCACTTCGTACATGGTGTCAATGCTTTGGCGTGCTGAATTTCTGTAAGCGTCAAGGGACAAGCGAGCATAATATTTTAAGGAATCCTCTTTGTGTTGCTCTCGATAAAATACACGGATATTGGTCAGGATGTCGGCTTTTCTTCGGAAATCTTGTGTTTTATTAATGAAATCGAGGGCTAAATGATGGAACTGTAAGGCTTTTTTCTCGTTTTTTAGCACCGTATAATTAAAGCCCAATACGGTGTAAATGTCTGAAATTAAGGCATATTCTTGATGCTCTTTGGCCGCGAGCATGGCGTTAAGTGCTTTGTAGCAGGCCTGATTAGACAAAATAATTTGTTTGTTAAGGCTATGATGCGATGCCACCCGAAACCAACCTTTCGCCACCAATACAGAATCTCCCACTTGCCTGCCCAGTCTGATAAGTACTTGGTAGGATTGCAAACTACTGCTATCCGTAAAACCAAACATTTCTAAATGTTCGGTTAGTGTATCTAAAAGTAAAATCTTTTTTCTGGGATTGCTTTCTTGTTCGTAGGCACGCCTGAGTTTGTCCGCGTCTATGTCTCGTGCAAAGCCTAGTGTTGTACTTAGGCATAAGAGCAGTGCAGTGAACAAGGAAGGCAGTTGTTTCATGTGGGTGTGCTTGTTTTGGATTGGTTAAAATTGGCTGTTGGGTACTTGTTGTGCATATCTATACAATCACTATTTCAAATATAGTAAAAATAATGATTGGAGATAACAATAAATAAACGAAGTATTTATGTGCTAAAAAGGTGGTTGTAGGAATTGTTATATCGTCGTGCTTTAAAATGTAGCATAGACCGAACTCGCTAATGAAATTATTATAATGTACGCGTAGTGCCTTATCAGGCAAGATTAATTTTGAGCTTGCAGATATTGCGTTTGAATAGAAATTTGGCTTTATAAAAATATCATACACCAAAACAATGTTCACTTTTATATAAAACACATTTCTTTAAAAGTATTCATTGTATTTTAACATTACATACGCACTTATTTTTTTAATATTATTAGTGGAATATTAAAAAATAGGACATATAACATTTAAATAAAAAATAAAAATAATTCAAAAAAATTTGGTTAGAATAGCTCCTATCATTACATTTGAATATTCTAAATCAGGTGTAATGTTTTGGTTATTAGTAAGTTATAACTATATAATCTAAGATTAAAACTCTAAATAAAGCCATGAATACAAATACAAAAAACAAGCCTAATAAGTATATAGGCTCGGATGACACGCTTAAATTTAGTTTGAGCAATTTAACCTCTAATGGGTTTCCTGTTCAGGATAATGAAGCATTTGAGATGCTTTTGGATAATGCCAGCTCTGGGGGAAACGGAACTGCTTATTATTTGAAAACAATGTTAAAGTTTTCAGATTTGGCGCAATACCTAAATGACAAAGGATTAGATGCCTACACAATTGATGCAGGCCTCAATAATTCTTTACAGGCAACAGCAACAGACGGGATTTCTTCGCTTTGTATCAATGTTACCTTGAATGAAAATTTAGAAGTAACCCAAGCGTATGATGGAACGCCTGTGCAGGGAATAGCGACAGTACAATTGTCCTTACCAGATCCTGAGAATATTAATAAAATTGTCAATTTCGGGATTTCCGTGTTAGAGCTTCCGCCTACCATTGTCGTAACACAACAGCTTTGGCAAGCATTATTCAAACCACTATTAAGTAGATTAACAAAGTTTGTCCAGGGTTCTATCGAAAATTGGCTTGAAACAGAAGTAGGAGATGATATTGAGGGCTTAGGCGATACGCTGAGTGCAATCACCGAAGATACGGCCAGCACAGTGTCAGAAGAAACCGCAGATATAGTGGTAGAAGAGGAAGTTGTAGCCGAATTAGCGGTTGATTTGTCGATGGCTGCCGTTAGTTTTGGAGCATTAGCCATTTTAGTCGCAGTACCTATTATTGTGAAGCTATTAGAAAAGAAATTCATTCTTCATATAGAAGTGACCAATGAAACGGATATTGATTTGAATTGGTCTATTCCATATATGAATGAAGGCGGAATGGCTACTGCACCCCAAGACAGTGTTATTCCCAAAATGTCCAAAGTAAAAGACATTTGGGGCGACGAAACCAATACCCCAGTGATGTTTCAAGCCGACTATATCGCCATGAACAAAAGTGGATTTTCTGGAATTGGTTTTGTAATCGGTTTCTCTCAAGATGAATTTGAAAATCAAGATTTTGCCGCCGTAATATCGATCCCTTGGATAAGCAATAATAGTATAGCCTTATGCAACCCCGACGATTTCGATGGATGGGAGGATGTTTATAACCAGAATAGTTTTGCTGACAATAATCAGATAAAACGATTTGAAAATCAAAGATTTGCAACCGAAATAGCCATTGATGCGCTTGATGGGCAAGGCGATGAATACCATGTTTCACTCAGAATACAAAAACTCTAAATATTATCATTCAATTAAAACTACAATTTTATGTCGCAAGAATTAATACAATCAGTCGGCCAGTTGAGCCTTGAGAACAAAACGTTTGGTACACCTGCCATTGTTGATGATGCTTTTGTCCAAACGCTCAACAAAAGTAAAAATGGAGGAGATGATACTTGGCAATTTTTTTATGGCATAGCCCAAACAAGCGATTTTTGGGGAAAGGTTGCCAATAATTCCATTGATTTTGCCGATGGGGTTGATAAGAATGGAAACCCTATTATCATGGCTTCTGATGGGAATATCGCACTACGAATCGTAGGTTTATTTTCCGTTCCCGAAAATACAGATGACGATAACCCTGTTATTGGGGTTGCTACAGTTCAGACAGGAAATACCACTACTTCAGCCTCAATGATTATGGCGTTTACTGTTCGTGTGGCATCATTGCCCGTCTATATTCCGCTGACCAAAAGCTTGTTAGCTGATTTTGTCAAGCCAGTTTACAGCAACTTAAAGACATTTTTGCAAAAGATGTCTTCGAGTTTATCAGAATCTACTTCTGTGGGCAATGTTGTGGATGCGGCTGCTACTACCGAAGAAGTGGTGGCAGAACAAAATTCAGTAGAAGAAATAGTGGAGAATGAAGCCTTGGAATATATTAAACTCAATTGGTCTGATATCATGCTTGAAGCAGCGGGAGTAGGTTCTCTGATGGCACTCTCTATGGCTTTGACTTCTTTAGGACACCAAATGTACCATTCACTGTATATTCAAAATCTAACAAGTGAAGACATTACATGGTCTTATGATATTATCACGGGAAAGGTTTCTTTATTCCCTGGCGAAGCAAACACGACCATCCCCGCTCAGATAACTACCAGTGCTATCCCCGACGTTCAAGACAGCACAGTTCTTTCTTATCAAGCCAATTTCCAATTCATTAATTCAAATGATTATGATTCACTGGCTTATGTCATGTCGCTCAAATTGCCAAGTCAGGACGTTCCCGTAAAAATACTCATTTACATCCCATGGCAAGGTAGCAATATTATTTGGGCTGGGGTTACGAACGACAATAGCCAAACTGTTTTTAATAAATACGCTACTTCTCCACAGACATTATCTTTTGTGGTGGATGTCTATGATTACCAACTGACGCTGTCGCTTAATGCCATTTCTGGTAAAACAATTGACAATAATTACTTCTATTGCTCAACGGCAATTTTAGAACCAAAACATTGATTTTCAATAAAATCAATTAATATATTCATTATTTTAACTTTTAAATAACCATGGAATCTAAGAAAACTTTATCACCAATAGCGACAGATGCTATTGACCCAAAAGCGGTTACTGTTAGTTTGCAACCGTTAGTAGCTGGCTATCCTAATATTATGGATGATGCAGGCAACTACACCAATTCACTTAATCAGGCCAAACAGGGGGGACAATCGACCCAAGACTATTTTGATAATCAGAATAAAACGTCTGATTTTTGGAATTGGGTGGGCGATCACACTTCTCCAGACAACAATCCGTTTGCCGATGGCACAGACCCTGATGGAAATCCGATTGTAATGGCTTCCAATGGCAATGTAGCGATGCGTATGGGGACTTTCTTTAGAGCCTCTGCTACTGGAGATGGTTTTACGGCTGATAGCGACACGCCGCCAATTTTTGGTATTGCCACCATTCAAACTGGAAATACCACTTCTTTGGTCTCAAGAAACATCTCTTTTGGGCTTGGCCTGACTGGCATACCTGCGGGGATTGTGCTGACCAAAGCATTATTTGCAGATTTAATCAAGCCTGTTTATAGTAACATGAGGACTTTTGTTACTAAAATGTCGGCTCAAATGAAAAGTGCAAGTAGTGTGGAAGATCCAGCTATAGATCCAGAAGAAGAGTCTGAAGAGCCATTGTCCGATGCTTCTACTGACACAGAGGTAATCGAGGGAGATTTGGCAGATCAAGGCGCAGAATATCTTGCTATTGACTGGGGTTCGGCTGTCTCAGAAGCGGCTGGCTTGGGGGCTGTTGCTGTAATACCAATGATTGCCGAGCTACTTGGCCACAAAATGGTAAATACTGTAGAGGTTCATAACCTAACACCTGTTGATATAACTTGGAGCATTGATGCTCAAATATCAGGGAAAAGCTCTGTTGCGCCAAAACCTGATGCCTCTGGAACAAATACTATTCCAAAAATGAATTATAATGTAGATCAATGGGGTGACAAAACTACTGTAAAAGTAGCATACTCTGCTGATTTTCAGTTTATTAATTCAAATGATTATGGCTCTATAGGATACGTTCTTAGTTTTACACCAGCAGGCGGGACTCCTATCAAAGCGGTAGTTTCAATCCCTTGGAGTGGAGATAATGCTATTTGGGCTGGAGAATCTACTGATAGCGCAGAGGCAATTTATAATACTTATAGCTGGGGTAACCCAGAGGATCCACAACCAGCTAACTGGGGACAAATGCAGTGGAGTGCCGAAGTTGATAACTATAAAGTTTCCATCTCAATTAATAAATTAAGTGGAAAAACAGAAGGGCAATACTTCTTTGGAAACTTGATTGTCATAGAACCTAAAAGCTAAAAACGATGGGATACGGTGCTTACATGAGTATTCAAAACGACCAAGCTAATCCAATAAAAACCTACGTCATCGATGTCAATTGCATGTATGATCAAGGAGAAGATGGGTCTAATCTTTCATTATTCAATGATGTTGAAATTAAAACTGCTACATCACTACCCAGCAGCGGCAACGGGCAATATATTGAAGCGAAAGGTAGCGGTAGTTGTTTTTTTTCCAATTCAGCATTTTCCATAAAAATCGAAGATGCAACCAATAACGTCATCATTGGTCAGGTAGATTTTACCGATACTGGAAATGATTGGGGTTATAAAAACACGAACGAAGATGTAGTTGATGTTTATGTCAACAATAGCGGCGATCAGGCTGTCATTAAAATAACGGTTGAAAATACCTAATTTTAATAAATGGCCATTTTGCTGGCAGCGTATAAGCTGTAACCCAACAAAAAAAACCGCCCTTACAAGGCGGTTTTTTTTGTTGTTGCAAAAGGAACATCTAATTCATTTTGAGGGCGCAGTCCCAATGCTCGACGGCTTTTCCGTTTCTGAATCGCCATTGGTCAAACCACGTAGTCGTGTAAGTTTTGGAAGGGTCTTTTGCGTCTTTTTCTACTCTGACGGTTGCCACCGAAACCAAATCGCCTTCGGCCATCACCGACACAATTTTGGTTTTCATCTTGTCGGGAATGGGGGAGGGCTGTACTTTTAGCACATTTGTAAAAAAATCGACTACAGCTTTGCGGCCATTGGCAGCGTTGGGGTTGTGCTGAATGTAGGTTTCGTCGATGTATCGGTCGGCCAGTTCCCAATGATTGGCCTCCAACAAATCTTTCATGATGTGGTAAGCGGCTTGCTTGTTGGTGTGCAGTGTTTTGTCGGGACTGGTAAATAACGCTTCAGGGTTTGGAGCGGCTGTTACGGCTTCTTGCGCCATGCTATCAAATGCGCCAAGTAGCAGCAGCAAAAACGAAAATCGTAGAAAATTTGCTTTCATGTTGGAATAAAAATTTTGAAGAAAATGAATTGTGTTATGATTTTAGGCAAACACTAAACGGCTTTCTTTGGTGCGTATCGTCTGCTCCAATAAATAATATAAGCTGTCCCGATAATGGTTGGCAATATCCAAACTAATATACTTCCGATATTGAGTCCCGCGACTAAAAATGCTGTAACAGAAGCAATTAGTGCGCCAATCATGCGCCCCAAATGACTGATAAGCCATGCGTTTTTCTGGGTCGTAAAAGTGCGGAACGTCTGAAAATCTTTTAAGCTCATAAAAGCCCCAAATCCTCCAAAAAAGACGTACAAAATGCTGTTATCAATTTTTTGTATCATACCAAAAATACCAATGGCCAGCATTCCAATTGAGGTTATGAGCATACTTCCAGAAACCAATTTGTCTGTGAGGTCGGCTTGGGTTTTGTTTTTTAGCGTCAAAGCCCTGTTGCCTGCCAATATCATGTAAATCGTAAACACACCGATAAGGAATAAGAACAGATTTTCGTGGTTTGGCATTCGGGCAACTACCAGCGAAATAAGCGCACTAATAAGCATGGCGTAAGAGAAAATTTTCCCTGCTTTTTTGTGATTAGTGCTTCCTTTCTGCACAAAAATACTGATAAGCCCCGTAATGAGACCTAATCCACCTGTAAAGGCATGAATGTAAATAAGAATATTGATAGTGTTTTCCATGAGGTATAAGAATATAATATGCGTTTGAATTTTTATGAATAATGATATATTAGAAGAATGCTTTGTTATCTACTTCTCGTTTTTTCTACATATTATTGGATTTAATTGCTGTAAATAATTTTAATAAAAAGCGCAATCTCCATCCTGAAAATATAAATCATTGATTGAATTAAATTTTTTTGAGATAAGATAATGCTTTTTTATTTCTTTATGAAACAAAAATAATGTTTTCATTTGGTTAAATATAGAAACTAATTCTTTATTAAAAATAGTTGCCATATTTAATTTTAAATCCATCATTTTATTGATCAAAAATTTGCAAGATATTTGTAGATTATTTCCTTCAAAAAAAACATACGGAACTGTTAAGTTATTTCCTCTAATGCAAATCATCATAACTCCTATGATATTATTTTTCGAGTCATAAAACTTTATTATTTGATAAAAAAACACTTGTCAAGGGAAGAAAAATAATAGCGATTACTATTAAAGTCGGCATCTGCTCCTTCAATAATCCACGGGTTATTGATAATCCAATTGATATCCTCAATCCCTCTTTGTGTACAATATTTCATCTTATATGAATCAATAAAATGAGAAGAATCATTGTCTAATTATTGTACGTATTCATACTTGATATTGTCTAGCTTATATTTTCTAAAAAACATAGAGGAGAGATGCTGTAGATTTCATGTAGGCAAAATACTAAAAAAATAAATGTATTGCTATTGTTTTTAATTGTGTGTATTGTATTTGTATATTTTAATATTATGTGTTTTTTATGTGATATGTCTGTTGTATAAAGTTTCATTTTTTTTGATTTTCAGATGGATAGTAAAAATATATTTGATGTATGAATAAAATGGTATATGGAAAAAATAGATTTTTATTTGTGAAATATAGTATGAAGACATTTTAGAAAGCAAATTAAGGCAATAAAATGGGTCCTACGATTTTCATCCATAAAACAAACCCCAATGATCCACCCACTAATCCACTTACAATAAATGTTATTTGCCATTGTTTGGGTATTATTTTAAAAATAACAAATAAAGAAATGAGCAAACCCATTATTCCTAAAACTATAGCAAAAGTGCCTTCCCATACCTGCAAATACCAAGCAATATGCAATTCATCTCCACTAAAATAATTGCCACTCCCCGAAAGGATTCCCGCGCTTACAGATGCCAAAAGATTGAATATTTCTCTCAACCAAAATAAAGATAAAAGTACTGAAAACCAGTCGAATATTTTCATTCCGTGTGCTTGAATTTTGGCATTTTGGTACAATAACAAAATTAGCCCAATCGTACCTGTAAGTATTGTTTGCAAAGGTCCTCCGATAGCGATGAGCAATGAATTATATAGAGATTTTCTAAGTAAATTCGTATATAATTCTTGCTCTATAAAGTGATGCTTTTCGGTGATTGATTGTAGATTTCTATTATGAATATCGTTTAGTTTATTCGTTAATTCACTGCCGTGATAATTCATACTTCCGTAATGCAAAGTAGTTTCATAACCGAGTGATTTTGCTACCAAAATATGCCCAAACTCATGGCTAAGCGTTCCGATTACTGTAAATAAAACGAACGAAAGACTTAAATATAAAAAATATTGGTAGTTAATTATTTTTTTCATTTGAATGGTTGTCGTAGAAATAGAGAAATAGATTTCTATTTGTAAAATATAGTATGATGTTATTTGAAAAATTAAGATAATAATAAAAAAGTCCATGAACAGGAATAATTTCTCGCTCGCGGACTTTTTTATGAGATTAATTTACTTTAGATTTTTGAATGTTTGCGGTGGCAATGGCGGGTAGTTCAGTATTTCCGCTTTGCGTTTTAAAATTAAATCGCAATAAACTCACTTTGCCATCTGCTTCGGTTTCTGCGTAATAGTTCCCGATGACCGTCCAAACCGAATCATTGATATAATGGTCGGCTTTTCCATCAAAAGTAACAGTGTTTGCCTGTTGCTGAAAATTGCTTAACTGATGATGTGTTTTGTCAAACCCAGGTAAAAAATTGGCCCAAGCTGCCGTTATTTCTTGTGGTGTGAGCAATGCAGGTTCGCCGCCTGTCATGGACGTATAGTCCAGTAAAACTTTGTTAGCCATTGCGTTACTGGCTTTTTGCCAATTTCTCTCGTCTGCACCTTCAAAAATGTCTAAGATGCTTTGAATTGTAGTTGTTGCCATTTTTTTAGAATAATAGAAGTATATTTTGTTAGATTTTATTTGATTAGAAAAACTGATTATTTCAAATCTTTCGGCTTGGTTTTGGCTTTGCCTTCTTCGCTCATGGCAAAGTCGGCATTTCGGGTCATGGTTTTGATAAAAGCGACTTTTCGGAAACGCAAAGCACTCCAATCTGCGTCGATAGCTACTTGCATGACAGGCTCAAAACCCGCTTGACCAAACACACTCCAACCTTTGTCGCGGTTGATAGTAGATTTGTATTTTCGGGACGATTTTTTTGGGTACGCAAACCACAAAAGTTGGTCGTCTTGTAGTTTGGCACACAATGCAGGTGCAATGTTATTTATTTCCTCTTTCGTCTTGACGAACACTAAGGCCAATTCGGGCTGCTGACATTGTTCTAATGCTGTATGAATAGCTGTCTCGCTGCCGACCGTTTCTAAAACTGCGTTAAATTCTGGTGGGGCATTCAGTACTACTATTTCTTTTTGCTGCTTGTATTGTAATTTTTTGAGTACTGACATGGCATTATGATTGAATATTACGATTGTGATACGTTTTTAAGGCTTCGGCGAGCATGGTTTGGAGTGCCGCTTTTTCAATGTCTTCAACTGTTTTTATTTCTACATAACGCGAAATTTTGCCGTTGCCTTTCAGCAAATGATGTGGGTCTGGCAAATCTACGCCCTTATAAAAACCAAGCTTTAGCCCCTTTTGGGACGGAATAAGCATACAAATTAGTTCCGAATATTTTTGCCCGTAACAATACCCAATCATCTTGGCCGAAACATCTAATTGCTCTTGTACCTGCGGCAAATTTTGCAAAACCAGCTCACGTAGCAAGTGCGCATTACTGGAGACTTGCGCATCGTATCGCGACAAAAAAGTTTCGATAGTTTCTGGTATATTCATTTGATTTTCAATAAGATAAATTGTTTCTGTGTTCTTTCCAATGTGATTTGGTAAGCTCAAACCAAAACGTCGGTTCGCCTTCATACTCAAAGGTTTCTTGATACGCAAATCCCAATTTGCCCAACACTTTTTGAGAATTGGCATTGTGCGGATGCGTAATGGCAAATATGGTTTCGGTAGGCAAATGCTCAAATCCGTAGTCCAAAATCGCTTTGGAAGATTCCGTCGCAAAGCCTTTTCCCCAATGTTTTTGCTTGAATCGGTAGCCCAATTCGTAGAAATTTTGGCGGTTATTCATTTGCTCCCGAAAAAGTTTGAGACCCGCCCAACCCACACATTCGTTGGTTGCTTTCTCAACCACCGCCCAGCGAGCGATTCCGTTGTCTTGGTATTGTTTTTGGAGCGAACGTATCACGGGTTCTATTTCTTCTATAGAAATAAGCGGCTGATTTTCAATATATAAATGTACCGCTGGGTCGGAATCCATCTCAAACAAATCGGCGGTATCCGTGTTGTTTATTTCTCGCAAATAAAGGCGTGTCGTTTCGGTTAATATTTTCATGGCACAATAATATTTTTCCCCTAAAACTATAAAAAAAAGCCGACAAAATAGATGTTGTCGGCTTTAAATAAGCTGTTTTTTTTACAATAAAGAATGCAAAAAGATCAATTATGTTATTTCATTTTGACTTTTACTTTTTTGTTTCCATGCCCAGGGTTGGTAGAGTGGGGGTGGTGCGGATTGTTACTGTTTTTGTACCAACCTTTATGCTTGCCCGAATCCTTTTTGACAACTGTCGTATGAGTCGAAGAAACCAAACACGATGACATAGAGAAAAGGAGGCTGGAGCATAAAAATAATGCTATGGCTCTGAAAAATACGTTCATGCTGATTGAAATTAATTTTGTTCTACTCGTATGGCTTTTCGATTTCGCCCTGTTTTTGTCGTGGTTGCTCGTCTCCACGCTTAGTGCTGTTTGGAAAAGTGGCCGTATTAGTATTGTGAAAGAAAAGATTTATGAAAATATAAATCTTTGTATGTAAGAATTGTTTTGAATATTTATGAAAAACATTCCTTAAATCTGCTGCCCAAAGGTTAGTAGGTTATGGTCTGGGTCGAGCAACGAAAACTCTTTTTGCCCCCATGGCTTGGCCGCCAAACGCCCGTTTGGGTGAATGGCTATCTGCTTTTCTACCAACCACTGATACAATGTCTCAATGTCAGTGGTGCGAATGTAAACTTGTCCGTAATTATTTTTTGGGTCAAGTTCCTGAAATTCAAAAAGATGAATCTCTATATCGTCTTTTTTTAGAATTAAATAACCTTCGTAATCAGCCGCGCCAATATTCTCAAATCCCAGTTTATTGACATAAAAATCTTGAGTAATATCCAAATTTCGCATCGGCAATTTGGGACAGATGTTTGTAAGCATATTGCGTTTTTTGATGACGTGAATATCAATGTATAAAAGCTGTTGTTAAATGTATTTGATACAATATAAGTAGTGTTTGGAAATACGCCAATTGTACGATTGTCAGGGCTGTATTATCTGTGTAATTTTCGGAAAATTAAATTAATAGAATATTTTTTTGGACTGATTATTTTGTTCAATCAGCTTAAATTTTAATTTTCTAAAGAACATGAAAAGAACTTACTGGCTAATTATCTTATTTATCTCTTTTGCTACCAATCGTTTATATGCGCAAGGCGCGTGTAAAGGTACAAGTAACAAAGTTGATTTTTCGGTGGGAACGCCACTTTGTAAAGGCCAAGCCATTTCCTTTACGATTACCTCTGCTGCCACCGATTCGCCTACCTACGAATGGCGTTGGGGCGATGGTAGTCCGTTTGAAGCGGTAGGTAACACTACACACACCTTCGCTTCGGCAGGCTCGAAAACGGTGGTTTTGGTGCGCCGCTATACGAGTCCATCACCTTGCGAAGATTCTATCAAAAAAACGTTTGTGGTTAATGATTTGCCGCTTGCGCCTGTTTTCACTTTCAATCCTGCCAACCCTTGCGGTCAAGCCAATACGACATTTGCCATCACAGCCCCCGATGCGGCCACAGTTTATACTTGGAACTTCGGCGATGCTTCGTCGGGTAGCAGCAACACGGCCACAGGCACAAATGTAAGCCATGCTTTCACGCCCACAGGCGCGACAAGCGGCAATTATAACGTAACGGTTACGGCCACCAAAAACGGTTGTAGCACCACCGCCGCACCCGTGAGCGTTCCCGTAAAAGCTACACCGCTTATCAATATTAATACGCAGGGTATCAATGCCTCTAACTTTAGACGATGTTTGGCCGCCAGTGATGCGGAAACCGTATTTAACTTTCAGTTCCGAAATACTTCCAACGCCGACCCCAACACAACTTACACTTGGAACTGGGGCGACGGTTCTCCCAACGAAATAACGACCAGCCTCACGCCCAATATTTTCCATACCTACAACATCGGGGTTTATACCTTCGTGCTCACGGCCAAAGACAATGTGTCGGGCTGTACGTCCACTTTTACCAAACAATTGGTGTACGAAAAAGACCCTTCGGGCGCGATTATCATTCCCGCCAATCTCGTAACACTTTGCGAAGGCGATACGATGCGCGTAACATTCAGCACCCAAAATGCCACTTCTTATACGTTGTATTGGGCAGATGGCGACTCACTGGAAACCACCAGCACAGGGCCTCACAAACACGTTTATAAGTTTAACTCTTCGCAGGCCTGCAACTTGCCGCCCAATGTTACGACGGGTTTTAGCCGCTTTATGAAATTGGTTTCTAAAAATAATTGTAACACCCAAACGGCCACGTCCGAATTTAGAACCAAAATTAAAGCAAAACCAAACTTTACTGTTCCTGCCAACTTGTGTTTGTCGGGCGGTTCGCGTACCGTGAACTTTACGAATACGTCTTGCCCCAGCGATGCCCAAACCACGTACTTAGACCCCATCGCCCAGTATGATTGGGACTTTGGCGACCCAGCCTCTGGCGCAAGCAACACGCTACAAACTTTTTCGGTGTCCGACCCCGTAAGCCATACTTACACCGCCGCAGGCGTTTATAACGTAAAGCTCACGGCTACAAATAGTTGTGGGGCAAAAGATACGATTATTCAAGTAACAGTCGGCACTCAGACGCAAGCATCTTTTTTGTCGGGAATGAGCGGCACGACCGCCGTAACCAGTTGCTCAGGCACACCCATCGACCTGACCCCAGCCGCAGGCGTTTGTTTGCCTGTTTCTTTGCCACTCAATAGCACTTCGACGGGTGGCGGCAATCTTACTTGGACGGTTTCGGGTGGCACGGGCTTCACTTTTAACAGCACCAACAGCAGCAGCGCGGTAGATACCTTAAATTTCACCAAAGCAGGCACTTATACCGTTACACTTACGTCCTCAAATAGTTGCGGTTCACCTACATCAAGTTGCGCCACCATCACCATCAAAGGCAAACCAACCCCAACACCCGCCGACATTGGTGGACTTTCGGCGTTTGCGCAACCCGCTAACGCACAGTTTCCGAATGGCTATTACGCCAGTTGCGGCGCGACGGCTATTGCTCCGACCACTACGCCCAAAACTGGCGAAACCTACGCTTGGTCTGTGATTGGGACAAATGGCACGCCCAACCCGACAGGCAACACGGGTACAGGCACTACTCCAAACTTTACGTTGCCTGTGGGTCAGTATAACCTGAATCTTACGCCGTCCAACAGTTGCGGAGCGGCGGCGCAACCCGCTACCGTGCCTTTTATCGTTACTAATCCGCCAGTGGCGCAAGCCAGCACCGCGCCAAGACCAGCCGCAGGCCAACCCAAACAAGTAAAAATTTGCCCCGCCACTACCGTGAATTTGGGGGTAGGTACGCCAGCCACTAACGTAACGTATTCGTGGGCAGTAACAGGCGGCGGCGCAGGCGTAACCAGTCCTAACAGCCTGACAACCACAACCACCAACAGCACGGTAGGCACGTATTTGTACGTCCTGACGGCTACCGACCAACTGTCTAATTGCGTGAGCAAAGACACGGTACAAGTGTTGGTAAATCCGCGTCCTGTTATCAAAATCGGCGGCGATGCACTTGCCGATACAACTGTTTGTTTGTCCACTGTTCCGTTTGGTATGAAAGCCACGCCCAACGGCGGCGGCTGGAAAGGACAAGGCGGCATTTCGGCAGCAGGTTCATTTACCCCAAATACAATTGGTTCGTATGCAGTGCGTTATGGCGTAACCGATGCCAATGGCTGTACGGATACACTCACGGCCAACATTACGGTAGTTGCTCCGCCTGTGATTAGTTTTGCAGGAAATAATTTTACGTTTTGTAACACCCCGAACACCGAACCTTTACCAACACCTACGGCCAACGCGGTGGGTACGGGCGTTTGGTCGTGTCCGTCAGTCCCTGCGGCCATTACGTTTTCTGGCGGGCAATATTTAATCAATCCGTCGGTGGCGTTGGGTGCGGCTATTCCTCCCCAAAACGTCGTGATTCGTTATACGTTTACGGCGGCGGCTTCGCCGAATTGTATTACCGTAAAAGATACCATTGTGCGAATTATCGGCTCGCCTTCGGCGGAAGCGGGAGCAAACAAAACGGTTTGTGCTGATGCTGCTCCTTTCACGATTACGGGCACGCCAACGGGCGGCATTTGGTCGGGTAGCGGCGTGGCTTCCAACGGAATTTTTACGCCTTCGTCCGTGCCAGCCAATACAAGCACTGGTTATTTGCTTACTTACACGATTGGCGGCGGCAGTTGTTCGGCCTCTGACACGATGCGCGTTTTTGTAAAACCATTGCCAACTATCGCCGACAGCATCGCCACGCCGACGGCTGTTTGTATAGACAAATCCCCTTATTTGCTTACCGATTATAAACAGATAAACGGAACAGTGAGTTGGTCGGGAACTGGCTTGCCTGTGGGTTTGCTTACGTTTGATAACACATCTCATTTGTACGAAATAGACCCAAGCAAAGGCGTTGCAGGCACAACTTACACGCTTACGTTTACTTACACGGAAACGGGCAGTGCGCCGCTTTGCGTTCAGACCAAAACCAAGCAGCTTACTATCAATGTGTTGCCAGTGGTAACAGTACAAAATGCGAATTTTTGTAAAAATACTTCGCCCGTTACGATGCCAAGTTTTAGCCCAACGACAGGGGGAACAGGCATTTGGACAAACGTAACCAGCCCAACCCCAACGCCCAACATTACGGTAAACGCGAACGGCACTTTTGTACCGAACGAAACAGGAACTTTTACGCTTCGCTATACTTTTACGGACAACAATGGTTGCGTGAGTTTCAAAGATGCGACCGTCGTCATTAGCGAACCGACCACCGTAGAAGCAGGTGTAAATGACACGGTTTGTGTAAGCGATGCGGCTTTTAACCTCACAGGTTTTAGCCCTGCGGGTGGCCAGTGGACAGGTACAGGCATTACCAATATTAACGGAACTTTTGACCCTGCCGTTGCAGGAGTGGGTGTGTTTACACTAAAATACACCACCAACCCCAGCGACCCACTTTGCGAAAGGCACGACACCAAAACCATTAGGGTAAAACCTTTGCCCGTGATAACTGATACCGTATTGGCGGCTCGCACGCCTTCGGAAGTTTGTATTGATAAAGCAAAATATGTGCTATCAGATTATAAACGAGCTAACGGAACAGTGAGTTGGTCGGGTGTGGGTTTGCCTGTGGGTTTGCTTACGTTTGATGCCCTGCAAAATGTTTATGAATTTGACCCAAGCAAAGGCATTGCAGGTACAACTTACACGCTTACATTTACTTACACAGAAAATAGCATTGCGCCACAGTGTAGCAATACGCACACCAAAACCATCAAAATCAACCCGTTGCCAGTGGTGTTGGCGCGTGATACTACGTTTTGCCGAAGCCTTACGGCTACGTCGGTGCAATTGGCCAACTTTAGTCCGACCGTTGGCGGTACGGGTGTTTGGACAAATATCACAACACCTGCGCCAGTGCCTAACATTACGCTAAATGCCAACGGTAGTTTTGTGCCAAATGCTTTGGGTAATTTTACATTCCGTTACACGTTCACTGACGGGACGACGGCTTGCCAAAGTTTCAAAGACATTAGCGTAAACATTACAGAACCCGTAACAGTAGAAGCAGGCAACAACTTAGTAATGTGCGTGGATACGGCGGCGGCCAATTTCATATTGCCGAGTTTCTCGCCTGCGGGTGGCACGTGGTCAGGAACGGCGGTAAGCCTTGCAGGTGTGTTTACGCCACGCAATGCCAATCCTTCGCCCAGTAACCCGAACGGCACAACTTACAAACTCGTGTATAGCGTGGGTGCTGGACTTTGTTTGCGGAAAGATTCTATCACGGTGCGCGTGAAGCCTTTGCCAAGCGTAAACGCAGGCGCGAACCAAGATACAATTTGTTATTTTGATGCGCCGCTGCAACTTTCGACTTTAGCAGGCGTAACGCCAACAAGCGGCGGAACGTGGTCAGGTACAGGCATTACCAATAATAGCACAGGTATTTTTGACCCAAAAACTGCCGTAGGTGCAACGCCACCCACTACGCCCCAAACATTTACGATTAGTTATAATTTTCGTGCGGCCAACAGTTGCGACAGCACGCATACCAAAACTATCGTAGTAAATCCGATGCCTGTGGCGCGATTCGATACGCTTACGCCACGCGCCATTTATTGCAAAGGCGTTGCCTATACGTTCCCGAACACAAGCATTGTGCCTGCGGGTAGCAGCAGCATGACGTATCTCTGGGATTTTGGAGATGGTGTATTGCGCCCAAGTCTGCCCAACGGCAACGGCCAATTTACATTTACCAGCACAGGTTTTAAAAACATAACGCTTTATGCCAAATCGCAAAAAACCTGTTGGGATACGCTCACGTTGCCGATACGTGTCGTAGAACCTGCCGTACCGAATTTTACATTTAACAAACCCGTTTCGGCCAGTGATTCGTGTGCGCCTAAAGTCGTAATATTCACTAACCAAACTACAGGTTTTGAGCCGTCGTATCAATGGAATTTTGGGAATGGCGTTACTTCTACGTTGGCCGTGCCGCCGCCTGTTACTTATTTGCCGAGCAAATACCGCGACACGACTTATTACATTACCCTCACCACCCCAAACAGTTGCGGAACGCCCATAAAACGCGATTCTATCACGGTGCACCCTGTGCCTACGGCTGGTTTTTCGTATGATAAAATAATTTGTGCAGGATTTCCGCTAACCATTTATAACACGTCTTACGGCAAAGCGAAGCAGTATAAATGGACGTTTGGCGATGCGCCAAGCACTGTGGTTACGACTTTCCCCGTGAATCCGCCGCAACAAAATACCGTGATACACGCCTTTCAGTATAGCGGCAAAGACGACACGACGTATGTGGTTAAACTCATTGCCCTCAACGAGTGCGGCTCTGATACGCTCATAGATTCCATTAAAGTAAAAGCCAACGAGGTAAAAGCGTTTTTTGCTTTGGGAAATGATAGTGTCGGTTGTGCGCCTTACACGATTACACTCACCAGCAATCAGCCGCAAGGTACGAGCAACGCCCTGACGTGGTTTTGGGGTGATAATACCTCTACGGCAGGTGGTTTTCAGCAAGCGCACACTTTCACGGCGGCAGGAACTTACAAAGTTCGTTTGGCGGTAGTTAATGGCTGTAATCAGGACACCATTACCCGAAATATTCACGTAAAACCCAAACCAATTGCGGCTTTCGCAGTGAATAAAACCAACACTTGCAAAGGCGACACGATTTATATTACTAACAATTCAAGTTCGCCGAGCGGCTTGCCTATCAAGTATTTGTGGGATTATGGCGACGGTACGACCAGCACCCAAAATCCGCCGCCGCCCAAAGTTTACACCAATTCGGGCAACTACACTATTTCGCTGACCGTAACCGAAAATGTAGGCGCGGGTACGGTGGCTTGTGAAAAAATAGCAACTCAAAACATTGTGATTGGGGCGGACAGCATCGTAAAAGCGAAGTTGGGCATAGACACGGCGCGAGGTTGCGAAGGGCTACCCGTTACGTTTACCAACCAAACGAGTGGCAACAACCCGAATTTTGTAATTTTTGGAGGAAACGGCAATATAGCCACGACTTCGCCCGTAACGTTTGTTTATAATACGGCAGGCACTTATTTCGCGTATATGAAAGTGATAGGTAGCTGTAATACAGACTCTACCGCAAAAGTTGCTATCAAAATCACGCCAAAACCGCAGGCGGCGTTTGCCGTGTCGCAAGACTCAATTTGTTTGGGTGATACGTTGCACATTACCAACAATACACTCAATCAGGGCAACTTTCAATTTTTCTGGGATTTTGGTGATGCCACTACTTCCGACCTCAACGCGCCACCAGTCAAAATGTACACGACGGCAGGCATTTACACCATTACGATGCGCGTAGTGTCGTTTGCTTCGGCAGGCGTGCCAAGCTGTACGACTTTTGTACAAAAAACCATCAAAGTAAGGCCATTGCCTACGGCGAATTTTGCTACCGTAAACGCTGTGTGCGAAGGCACTACGGTTACGTTCCAAAACCTTTCGACCAATGCCGTACAGTATTTGTGGGATTTTGGTGTGTCGGGTTCGGCGTTGGTGGGTACAAACGTAAGTTACACATACACAACAAGCGGCGTGTTTAACGTAAGGCTTATTGCTTACAACTCAGTGGGTTGTACGGATACGCTTTACAAACAAATTAACGTGTTCCCGAAAGCCTCGCCAGATTTTAGCATGACCGACACGGCAGGTTGCAGCGATTTGACCGTAAACTTTACGAATACTTCGCCATACCCGACCATCGCGCAAGGTTTCTTGAAATGGGATTTTGGAAACGGAAATACTTTTAACGGATTTTTTGGCGTGCCAGCCCAAACCTACACTAACACGACGGCATTACCCAAAATTTATACCGTGAAACTTATCGCTACCACAGCTTTTGGTTGTAAAGATTCTGTTAGTAAGCAAATTACGGTTTATCCAACGCCGAAAGCAGGCTTTACGATTGCGCCAAACGATACTTTGCTACAAAGCAACGCGACGTTTACGTTCCAAAATACCACCACACCGACAGGTAGTTGGTCGTACATTTGGAATTATGGCGACAACACGCCAAGCGATACGGTAACGACTACCGCCGACCAAACGCACAGTTACGACTCGCTCGGTACTTATACGGTTACGCTTATCGCCGTTTCGGACAAAGGTTGTAGCACCAGTGTAAGCCATTCGGTAACGGTGTTGCCTGTGCCGCCACAAGCTAATTTTGAGGTAATAGGGGACTCGGCAGGCTGTGCGCCGTTCGTGTTTCAGGTACAAAATACCAGCCGTTTTGGACAAAATTATTTTTGGGATTTTGGCAACGGCGTGCGCTATGAGCTAAAAAATCCGCCGCCAATCACGTATTACGATGCTGGAAAATATACGGTTCGGTTGGTGGCTGTCAATCCGTCGGGTGTGGATACGCTGATTCGTAGCCAAATCGTAACGGTATATGACCGACCGATTGCGGCTTTCAGGGTGAATCCCAAAACCGTGATTTTGCCAAATAAATTACTCAAAACCCTGAATATTTCGCGCGGCGATACGGTTAAAGCACGCTATTTCTGGGAGTTTGGGGACAGTACGGCCACCGTAGAAGGTTTTGAACCAAGTCATCTTTATACCAAAGAAGGCGTTTATACAATCCGAATGGTAATGGTTTCGCAACATGGCTGTACGGACACGACCGTCATTGACAGTGCCGTAACGGCTACGACTGGCGGCGTGTTGGTGGTGCCAAATGCCTTTACGCCTCGTGGCGGCAATTTGCCAAGCCCCGACAATCTGAATGATGTGTTTTTGCCACTCACGGACGGAGCAGTAAAGTATAGCTTGAAAATTTTTAGTCGTTGGGGAGAAATGCTGTTTGAGAGCGACGACCCCGCCAAAGGCTGGGACGGCTACCACAGAGGCCAACTTTGCACGCAAGACGTGTACGCGTATAAGGTAGAAGTAACGTTCGCGGACGGAACCAAGAAAACCAAAGTCGGTGATGTAACGCTGTTGCGCTAAAGCCTTGATTTTGTGTTCATTTCCCCAAAAGAAAAATTTAAAAACACCATGAAAAAGATATTATTCATACTCGGAATATTAATGGGTTTAGGGCTTGAGGCTTGGGCGCAAGACCCACAATTTACACAGTTTTACGCCGCGCCGTTGTACCTGAATCCTGCGTTTGCGGGCAGCAGCCATTTGCCGCGCGTTTCGGCCAGTTATAGGAATCAATGGTCGGGTTTGCCTGCTTCGTTTAGTACGTTTGCGGCGGGTTATGACCATTGGTTTAAAAGCTATAATAGCGGTGTGGGGCTTTTGCTCCTGCACGATAGGGCGGGTTCTACGCGTTTGCAATCCACGTCCGCAACGGCTATTTATGCGTATGAACTAAAAATTTCGGACAATGTAAAACTGCGTTCGGGCTTAGAATTTGGTTTTGTGCAACGCACTTTGGACTACAATCAGTTTGTTTTTGGCGACCAATTATTGGACGGACAAGGCAACATTAGCGGCGGCATTGACCAAACGCAAGAACAGTTTGGCGGCGCGGCAGGGCGCGTGAGTTACATGGACGTTGGCACGGGTTTTATGTTGTATTCGCGTAAATTGTTTTTGGGTGTGGCAGGCAAGCACCTAAACCAACCCAATCAGTCGATGGTGGACGGAACTGCGCCTTTGCCTATCAAATATGTGGTGCATGGTGGTGCAAAATTGCCGTTGGGCGATGGTGGCGCACGCCGCCGCAGAGGTCGCACGCGTAGCCGACAACTCGAAGACTCCAAAACTATTACGCCAGCTTTTATGTATCGTTCGCAAGGCAAATACGACCAGTTGGATTTGGGGGCGTATGTGCATTACAATCCTATGATTTTGGGTGTGTGGTACAGGGGCGTAACAGGTTTGAAAAAAGAAGGGGCAAAGTCTAATAACCAAGATGCAGTGGCTTTACTAATTGGTTTTCAGCAAGATAATTTTACGGCGGGTTACAGTTACGATGTTACGCTTTCGCAATTGGGATTCAAAACGGCGGGTTCGCACGAACTTTCGGTAAGTTTTGAAATTCCGTCGAGCAATCGCAAACGTAAAGGTTCGCGCCGCTACCACGTGATTCCGTGTCCGAGATTTTAATTATTTCGATTAAATAAAAAATTATTTGCCCAATAAATAAAGCCCATACAATTTGCTGTATGGGCTTTATTTATGTATTTAAAAGATAAAATATAGATTACTACTTCACCATTACTTTGGCGGTGCGCGTTTCGCCTTTT